>DASWMN010000401.1:0-2739 GCA_036399735.1 Telluria sp.
CTTCATCCTGGACGATCAGCCGAGCGCGGCCGATCTGGCCCTGTGCGCGTACTTGTACTGGGCCGACCAGGCCAGCGTCAATGTACCGCCGAATGTGCAAGCCTGGCTGGGACGCATCGCTTCCCTGCCCGGCTGGCGCCATCCTTACGATCCGCGCGGCTAGTTGCTGCTCTTGCCCTTGGCATCCTTGACCATCTGATTGTGCTGCAGCACATAAGCGTCGGTCGCATCGCGCCACACCGCATAATCGGCCAGCAGAAGCTTGGCAGACACCCGTGCCGACTCCACCAGGTTGGTGTGCACATTTTCCAGATGGCTCGTGGCTTTCGCCATCTCGTCCTTGGTCATCAAATCCGCGATCTCTTTCGGAATGCGCTTGGTCAGCGGTGCCGCCTCGTTCAGGTTCACCACAAAGGCGTTGTAGCATTCCTGCCAGGCATTGACCTTGCCGGACACCGCAGAAATTTCTTCGTTGATCTTTGACATGGCTGGCAGGCGCGGCACCGGGCACTGGTATTTGCCGCTCGTCAGATCGGCGCCGTCGTAGCCTGACATCCAATAGGTGATCTCGGCCTTGTGCAGCTCGCGCTTTTTCATCATGTCGAGCGAGGCGATGGCTGTCTTGTTGCCTTTCGCCGCAGATTTCTTGAACAGCGCCTCGGCCTTTCCCATATCGACCGCGCCAGCTTCGCCGTACAAATACATCTGCCCCAGGCGGACCTGCGCTTCCTGGTTGCCGGCGTTGGCCAGCTTGGTGTAGAGCTGCAGCGCCTGCGGATAACTCTTCTTCTCGAACAAGGCATTCGCATCGTCAAGTTCGCCGGCATGCACAGCGCCCGACAAGACCAGGGAAAGGCAGATCAGCAGTTTCTTCATAGCGCTTCGCGGACAATTTATCGAACACAAATAATACCCCGTCCACACCAAAACCGGGGTCAGACCTCAATTCTGAAATTCTTGCAGAATTGAGGTCTGACCCCGATTAAAAAACATTGCTCGCGGGAGGTGGGCGGATCAGGCTTGCAGGGCGGCGGCGAAGTCGGCCAGCAGGTCGGCGGGGTCTTCGATGCCCACCGAGACCCGGATCAGCGATTCGGCAATGCCCATGCTGGCGCGCCGCTCTGCACCCATCTCGTAGAAGATGGTGTGCGCGACCGGGATCACCAACGTGCGGGTGTCGCCCAGATTGCTGGCGGAAATGGCGATGTCGAGCCGGTTCAGGTAGTCGAAGCAGTCGATACCGTCTTTCAGCTCGAAGCTGAACAGGCCACCATACGTGCGGAACAAGTCGCTGGCGATGGCATGCTGGGGATGCGACTTCAGGCCAGGGTAATGCACTGCCGCGACGCGCTCGTCCGCTTCCAGCATGCTGGTCAGCGCCAGCGCGTTCGAGGACGCGCGCTCCATGCGCAGCGCCAGCGTTTCGGCGCCGACGGCGATGTGATGCGCCGCTTCGGGTCCGAGCGAGGCGCCGAAGTCGCGCAGGCCTTTGGCGCGCAGCTGGGCCATGCCCCACTGCGCCGGCGGATTGCGCTTGTAGTTGGCGGCGATGTTCGGGTACGCGCTCCAGTCGTACACGCCAGTGTCGGTCAGGCTGCCACCGAGCGCGTTGCCATGGCCGCCAATCGATTTGGTCAGCGCGTTGACGACCAGCCCCGCACCCACCGCTTTGGGGCGGAACAGGTAGGGCGTGGTCATGGTGTTGTCCACCACGTAAAGAATGCCGCGCGCCTTGCAAAGCGCACCAATGCGCGCCAGGTCGGCCACCTGGGTGCGCGGGTTGGCGATGGTCTCCACAAACACGATGCGCGTCTCGGGCTTGAGCGCCGCTTCGACGTTGGCCACATCGGTGGCGTCAACAAAGTCGACACCCACACCCTGCCCTGCCACCGTCTGCCACAGGCTGTTGGTGTTCCCGAACAGGAAGGATGAGGACACCACATGGTCGCCCGCCTTCAGCAGCGCCTGGAACACGGCCCCAATGGCGCCCATGCCGGTGGCAAAGCACAGCGTGGCGATGCCGTCTTCCATGCGCGTGACTTTGTCTTCCAGCGCGGATATGGTCGGGTTGCCCTGGCGTCCATAGCGAAAACCGGGCTCCTTGCCCTGGAAGACCGACGCCAGCTGGCGCGCGTCTTCGTAGCCGAAGGCGACCGAGGTATGCAGCGGCTTGTGCAGCGAGCCGTGCTCGATCGCCTTGCGGCGGTCGTTGTGCAGTACCGTAGTGGTGAAGCCGTAGGTTTTTTTCTCGCTCATACCTTATTCGGCAGTGGCCAGGTTCAGATTCAGCTGGGTGCGCGCGGCGTCTTCAGCCGGTGCGGCCTTCGGATTGTGACGCGCGTATTCCAGCTGGTCGAGGTAGGCCGGGGTCACGTCGCCGGTCACGTAGATGCCGTCGAAGCACGAGGCTTCGAAGTTGCGCAGCACCGGGTTGCAGTCCGAAATCGAGCGCTTGAGCGCGTCCACGTCCTGGTACACCAGGGCGTCGGCGGTGATCTCGCGGCACACTTCTTCGGTCGTGCGGCCGTAGGCGATCAGTTCATCGCGGGTCGGCATGTCGATGCCGTACACGTTCGGGA
The DNA here is from genome assembly GCA_036399735.1 of Telluria sp. Classification (GTDB taxonomy): domain Bacteria; phylum Pseudomonadota; class Gammaproteobacteria; order Burkholderiales; family Burkholderiaceae_D; genus Telluria_A. The sequence goes on from DASWMN010000401.1 coordinate 2,580, forward strand.
ACAGCACCGGCGGCGCGGCGGACGCGAAGAACACCTTGCGCGCGCCCGCTTCCCGCGCCATCTGCACGATTTCGCGGCTGGTGGTGCCGCGCACGATCGAGTCGTCCACCAGCAGCACGTTCTTGTCCTTGAATTCGGAGGCGATGGCGTTGAGCTTCTG
>DASWMN010000402.1:0-4589 GCA_036399735.1 Telluria sp.
TCCCAGGTGTGCAGCGATGTGCTGCCAGGCTGCAGCGTGCGCACGGCGTTCCAGCCAGTAATACCATCGCGTTGCTCTGTCGCCGCGTCCCTGTGAAAGCGAACAGTTTCCGCCATGTTGCGCTGCAGTTGGTACGCGTCATCGAACACAAACAGCGTATGACCGATCAGGGGGTTCGGCGGCGGGCGCTGCGATGGGGGCAGGGGAAGGCCGGACCGGAAATGCCAGGCAAGACCGCGGCGTTGCAAAAGGCGCCGGATAAAAGCTGCGTCCGACTCGTTGTGCTGCATGATGAACTCGCGCTGTGGCATCTTGCCGCCCAGGCTGGCCGCGAACTGCAAGTCGAAGGTGGCACGAAGCACAGAATTGCGTTGGTGCCATTCGGCCACCAGCGTCTTCACGACGTCGAGTTCGTTCTGGTTGCGGAACACACGGGTGTTGGTCCGGCTCTCCATGACTGACAGGGCATCGCGCATCACCAGTTGATACGTTGCCAGGCCGCTGTCACTCTGGCCAGATGCTGCCTCCGTGACGATCCCGCAAATGCGCCGCAACTGTCCTTGATCGGTGACGACGCGCAGTTCGGCGGGAACACCGATGAAATCCTTCAGAGCCAGCCTCGCGCTATCGGCAATGCACAGGATGCGATACTCGAAACCTTGGCAGATGAATTCCTTGCCGATCACCTTTTGTGGCAGCAAGACATCGTCGCAGACGCCGTTTGCGAGGGCGAGTGCGAGCCCGAGAGCGCGATCGCGCGGGCCCAGTCGCGATAGAGTTTGTCCCAGATGTTCAATCGAATGGTCTGCCATTGAATGATCGCCTCCTGAGGACCAGGGCCCATGCCGGTTCGGGGGTACCGGGATGTCTCAACATAGGTCAACAAAAGGTGATCGTGGCACAGGGGCAAGTCGATGCAGTTGCGCCAGCGCAAATCGATGTTGCGGTCGGTTAAATTTTGAAGGTGCCCGACAGCTGCACTGTATTCCAATGCAGGGTGGGTAAGGGGTTGGCTTATTTAATGCACACTTGCCGCACAGTCCGCATATCGGTCAGTCCCTGCAGCACTTTTTCAATGCCATCCATCCGAAGCGTCAGCATCCCATCGTCGAGCGCGGCGGCGAGCAGGGCGGCAACCCGTGCATGTTCTTGCAGTAATTGTTTGATGTGCTCGGTACCGATCATCAGTTCATGCAGGCCCAGGCGACCGTTGTAGCCTTTGTTGCACTCGCCGCAGCCTTGTGCGCGGTACAGGATAAAGCGGCCGTCTGCGGCCGCATAACGCTGCTTCCAGTCGTGCACGATGGACGCCCGTGCCGCTGCCGGATCGCGTGAGAAGGCTGCGGTATTGGCCAGCTCGGCACAGTATTCGTCGAGCAGTTGGGCGACTTCCTCTTTCTGGGGTTGGTAGGCAAGCTTGCAATGTGTGCATAGCCGCCGCGCAAGCCTTTGCGCCAGAATCCCGATCAAGGCATCGGCAAAGTTAAACGGATCCATGCCCATGTCGAGCAGGCGCACGATCGATTCTGGCGCGCTGTTGGTGTGCAAGGTGGCCAGGACAAGGTGCCCGGTCAGTGAGGCCTCGATGCCAATTGCAACCGTTTCGCGGTCGCGCATTTCGCCGACCATGATCACGTCCGGGTCGGCCCGCAGGAAGGCGCGCATCACGGTGGCAAAATCCAGGCCCGCCTTGTTGTTGACCTGGACTTGGCGCAGCCCTTTCTGGGTAATCTCGACCGGGTCTTCGGCGGTCCAGATTTTGGTGTCAGGCTTGTTCAGATGGGCCAGCAGCGAATGCAGGCTGGTGGTCTTGCCCGACCCTGTGGGACCACAGACGAAAAACAGGCCATAGGGCTTGTCGATGGCGCGTTGCAAGCGCTCCATGTTCAGTGGCAGCAGTCCTAGGCGGTCAAGCGGAATTGCGTCGCTGGCAGCCAGAATCCGCATGACGACATCTTCCACCCCGCCGGTTGAGGGAATAGTGGCGACGCGCAACTCGATGTCGAGGGGGCCGTACTTGTTGAACTTGATCTTGCCATCCTGTGGTTTGCGCCGCTCGGAGGTATCGAGGTCGCACATGATCTTCACGCGCGCCACCAGGGCATTCCGGTAGGCGGCGGGAATGTCGATGTAGGGCATCATGGCGCCGTCCTTGCGGAAGCGGATCACGGTGCGGCCATCGCCCGGCAGCGGTTCAATGTGGATGTCGGAGACCCCCTGGCGATACGCATCCATGATCACTTTGTTGACCAGGCGCACTAACTCCGTTTCCACCGCTTCCGATACTTTGGACTCGGCCTCGCCCGCGTCCTGGCTGTCCATGCCGGACAGCAGCTCGCGCAGGGAACTGCCGTCGCTGCGGTAAGTCGTACCAAAATACTGGTCAACGGTATGCTTGAATTCGAGCCGTGTGGTCACGCAATAACGAATCACGGATTTCGGGAAAATCTGATTGACGATGCGGCTGGCCTTCACCCGTTCAGGATCGGTTGCCAGGACCAGCAAACCGTTCTTGTCTTCATCGAGCGGCAGCCATTGCTTGTCCTCTACATATTGCGCCTTGAGGTGCTTGAGCAGGAGCACCGGCTTGGTCCGGTCGGGCTGGAACGCTTCGTAGTGCACGCCGAAATGGCGGGCCAGGGCCGCGCCGATCAGGGGCAGACGGATCTTGAAGTCCCTGACCAGAACGTCTTCGATGTCGGTCAGTTCGGCGCGCGAGGTACGCAGCGCCATTTCCAGTTCCGGTGCGGACAGCACGGCCTCGGCCACCAGGCCGTCGTACTTGGAAGGGGAGGACATGGCTGCTTTCGCGGTCAATGTGATTACGACATCATGTGGCGGGGAAGCCCGGTTCCACTTGATACCGCTCACCAGTGCGAACGGCGGCTAACCCTGTCCGAGCAGGTCGTGCGCATCCAGGATGGCGTACACGATGTGCGCTTGCTGGTCGAGGCAGCGGCGGATTGCGGCCGGGACTTTTTCACGGGTCTTGCGGCACAGACCAGGCTGCTCTGCCAGTTGAATGGTCAGGCCGCGTACGGTGCGGACCCCGCGGATACTGGGAATGATGCGCAGGGTGATGCCGAGCTGGTCGAACATCAGCTTTGTCACGTGCTGCAGTTGCTCATAGCTGTCGATCCGTTCAATACGCTCCAGCAGCTTTTTTTCCTGTTCGCGGGTCAGCATCAGCACGCGCGCGTCGGCGCCGGTCACTTCCAGCAGCTGGTCGCGATTGCACACGCACAGGCCGGGCGGGCATTCAACGCGGATCGGGAAGGGGAGCTGTTGCAGCATGGGCAAAATCGGTGGCTGGAAAATCCGAACGGATCGTCAGGGTAGCGCTGCCGCACCATCCCTGTCAACGACAGCGAGGGTGCCCATTGCTCGTACTGACAGTCGATCTTTCTTGTTGACTAAACTGTCGAACTTCGCTTATCTTCCCCCTGTTTTCCATTTCTGGAGTCCCTTCATGGGTACTTGTTCGAGTGACAGTTGTAGCCAGACCAGCTCTGGCACCGCCTCGGCAAGATAACGCAGCTTCCCCTGCCGTCATCTTGCTCCCTGCGGATGATGGCGTCTCATGCGGGCTGCGGCTCGCATCGTACCCATCGACCTTACCTGTTGTTGCCTTGCCCGACCCGGCAGTCTTGCGCGTCCGTTCGTACGCGTTTTGATGACCCCGCCCAGCGTGCCAGCGCGGCAACCTTGTGTTCACGCGCCCGTCAGCGGGCGCCCATGTCGTTGGATGAATCATGTTGCACACCTACTTTTCCGGCGCAGCGCCGGCGCGCGCTTTCGCCTCGTCCTGGCTCAAAAAACTCGGACCCGGCCTGATCACGGGCGCTGCTGACGACGACCCGAGCGGCATCGCGACCTATTCGCAGGCTGGCGCCCAGTTCGGCCTGCACATGCTGTGGACGATTCTGTTCACCTACCCCTTGATGGTGGGGATCCAGGTGGTCAGCGCACAGATTGGCCGGGTCAGTGGCAAGGGCCTGGCAGGCAATATCCGCGAACACTTCCCGGCCTGGCTGGTGCGGATGATCGTGGCGCTGTTGCTGGTGGCGAACACCATCAACATTGCGGCCGACGTCTCGGCCATGGGCGAAGCGGCCACGCTGATCGTGGGCGGCTCCTCGCGCTGGTACGCGGCGCTGTTCGGGATCATTTCGCTGCTATTGCAGGTATTTATTCCATATAGCCGCTATGTGCGGTTTTTGAAGTGGCTGACGCTGGCCCTGCTGGCGTACGTGGCGACCGTGTTCACGCTGAATGTGCCCTGGCTGCGAATCGCGGCGGCGACCGTGATCCCGCATGTGGAATGGTCGCCGGTGTATATCACCACCATTGTCGCGGTGTTCGGCACCACCATCAGCCCGTATCTGTTTTTCTGGCAAGCGTCGCAGGAAGTGGAGGAGCTCGACGCCTGTCCACAATCGCGTGCGCTGCGTGAAGCGCCCGCCCAGGCGCGTGCGCACTTTCACCGCATCAAGGTCGATACGGCGATTGGCATGGGCTTTTCGAACCTGGTCGCCTTCTTCATCATCCTGACCACGGCGGTCACGCTGCACCTGCACGGCGTGACCGCG
>DASWMN010000403.1:0-10965 GCA_036399735.1 Telluria sp.
GGCCGTGGCCCTTGTCGAGAACCTTGGCCGCATAGCCGGCGTGGCCGAGGCGCGCGGCCGTCTGCTGGGCCAGCGCCTCGCGCGTCATGCCGGCCTGCCATTCCACCTTGTGGTGGAAGTTGCGCAGCGAGACTTCGCGCACATTCTCGCGCCAGCTGCGCATGTCGCGCAGCATCTTGGGCGCGTTGCGGATGATGCAGAAGGTGGTCGATGCAAGCAGCAGCGTGAGGATCAGGATGAACCACCAGGCCGAGTACACGGCGTACAGGCCCAGCTTGTCAAAGATGGCATACCAGAACGGCCCAAACTGGTTGACATAGTTCGGCACCGGCTGGTTTTGCGTGAGGACCGTGCCGATGATGGCGGCGATCATGATCATGACCAGCATGGTGATGGCAAAACGCATCGACGACACCAGCTCGACAAAATCGGCAACGGTGCGGTGACGCGTTTTCAGTTCAATTCCGGTGGTACTCATATGCTCCACATTCCAGTCGGCGGCGGTGACCAACCCGCGAGGATACCAACAAAAAGGGCAGCCCGCTTGCGCCGCTGCCCTTTTGGTCCTGCCGCGCGGCGCGCCCGCAGGCGCTGCCGCACACCTGATTAAAACTTACTTGAGGCCGGCGATGTAATCGGCCACTGCCTTCATTTCGTCTTCGGTCATGCGCTTGGCCAGCGTTTGCATCTGCACGCTGTTCTTGCGCGCGCCCGACGGCGGGGTAGCGACGTTCGAGGCCTTGAACGATTGCAGCTGGGCGACCGTGTAATCCTGGTGCTGGCCGGCCAGACGCGGGAACAGGGCTGGAATGCCGTGGCCGTTGGCGCCGTGGCAGCTGGCGCAGGCGGCCACGCCGTTGGCGGCGATACCGCCGCGGTAGATCTTTTTACCCAGTTCGACGATGTCCTTGTTCTTGGCAGCGCCCGGCTTCTGGGTTTGTGCCGACAGGTAGGCGGCCAGGTTTTTCTTTTCGTCGTCCGACAGGGCCTTGGCGTAGGTCGTCATGACCGGATTGACGCGGGCCGGGGTGGTGAAGTCCATCAGCTGCTTGTAAATATAAGCTTCCGGCTGGCCGGCCAGTTTCGGGTTGGCGGCAATGGTGGAATTGCCGTTCGCGCCGTGGCACGATGCACAGGCCGGGATGCCGCGGGCGGCGTCGCCGCTGTCGTACAGCGTGGCGCCCTTGGCCGCATCGGCCTTGGCAGGCGCTGCAGCATGCTCGGCTGCCGACGCCAGGCCGGACATTGCCAGCGTTGCCACCAGCACGGATTTCACCAACGAAGAAAACGCACGATTCATTCAAACACCCTGAGACAAGTCAAAAATTAATTTTATTAGGAGATTCCCGGGGAAATGCATCCCGCCACATCCTGCAGACGACCTTGCCAGGGCGCGATGGCTTTTGCGCCGCAACAATTCGTAACCCCTTATTGTACAATAGCTTTCTTGGGTTATCGCCCCCTGTTGTTCCAAATTCTTGCATTTTCTGCCCATCCCATGTCCAAACTCTGGCAAGCCCGCTTCTTTACGACCGTTAACCAATTGCGCGATCTGCCTGATACGCAGGCACCTGAAATCGCCTTTGCCGGTCGTTCCAACGCCGGCAAATCAACCGCAATCAACATCCTGACCAACCAGAAAGGTCTGGCCTTCGCCTCCAAGACCCCTGGCCGGACCCAGCACATCAACTACTTCTCGATCGGCGGCGCCCACGTCGGCCAGCACCGGAAAGACCCCACCATTGTCGAGGAAATCGAAGCCTTGCTGGTCGACTTGCCCGGCTACGGCTATGCGGAAGTCTCGGGCTCGGCCAAGCTGCACTGGCAAAAGCTGCTGGGCGACTATGTCCAGCGCCGCGAACAGCTGGCCGCCCTGGTCCTGATCATGGATTCGCGCCGTCCCTTCACAGAACTGGACATCCAGATGCTGGAATGGTTCGCGCCAACGGGCAAACCGATCCACTGCATTCTGACCAAGGCCGACAAGCTCAACCGCAACGAATCGACCAACGCGCTACGCCAGGCCAGGATGATGCTGGAGAGCTATGTCGACGAAGATGGCGAAGGCTTCCCCTTCACGGTGCAGCTGTTCTCCGCGCTCAAGCGGATCGGCATCGAGGAAGCCAACGACAAGATCATCGACCTGCTCGGTCTGACGCCCATCGAAACCGACCCCAGCGTGCCGCTGGTCGATCCGGTCGACAGCGACGACTGAGCGCGCCGTCTCCCTTTACCCTTTTTTTCGGATTTGACCATGCCCACCATTCCCGTGAATTACCCTGGCAGCCGCATGCGCCGCATGCGCCGCGATCCCTTCTCGCGCGCGCTGATGCGCGAAAACACGGTGAGCGCTGCCGATCTGATCTACCCGGTCTTCATTCTGGACGGCGCCAACCAGCGCCAGCAGGTCGGCTCGATGCCGGGCGTGGAACGCCTGTCGGTCGATCTGCTGCTGCCGGTGGCCGAAGAATGCGTCAGGCTGGGCATTCCGGCGCTGGCGCTGTTCCCGGTGATCGACGCCGCGCTGAAAACCCCGGACGGGATCGAAGCGGCCAATCCGGACGGCCTGGTGCCGCGCGCGGTGCGCGCGCTCAAGCAGCGTTTCCCGGAACTGGGCATCATCACCGACGTGGCGCTGGACCCGTTCACCAGCCACGGCCAGGACGGGCTGATCGACGACAACGGCTATGTCATCAACGATGAAACCATCGCCATGCTGATCCGCCAGGCGCTGTGCCAGTCGGACGCCGGCGTCGATGTGGTGGCGCCGTCGGACATGATGGACGGTCGCATCGGTGCGATCCGCGCCGCGCTCGAAGACAAGCGCCATATCCACACCCGCATCATGGCGTATTCGGCCAAATATGCCTCGGCTTTCTACGGCCCCTTCCGCGACGCGGTCGGCTCTTCGGGCAACCTGGGCAAGAGCGACAAGAACACCTACCAGATGGACCCGGCCAACAGCGACGAAGCGCTGCGCGAAGTGGCGCTCGACATTGCCGAAGGCGCCGACATGGTCATGGTCAAGCCGGGCATGCCCTACCTGGACATCGTGCGCCGCGTGAAGGATGAATTCAAGGTGCCGACCTTTGCCTACCAGGTCAGCGGCGAATACGCGATGCTGAAAGCGGCCGCGCAAAACGGCTGGCTCGATCACGACAAGGTGATGATGGAAGCGATGATGGCCTTCAAGCGCGCCGGCGCCGATGGCGTGCTGAGCTACTTCGCGCTCGATATCGCGCGCCTGCTCAAGGCCCGCGCCTGAGAAACACCGCCCCCCGCCATGGCGGGGGGCGATGCGCCATACGCCTATTTGGTGCGCGGTGGCTTATAGCCCGGGAACATCTCCAGATACAAGAACGCCTCCAGCTCGGCCTGATCCTGGGGCCGTGCGCTCATCTTCACCACGCGCTGCAAGCGGTGCGAATCCCATTCGAAGTCGCCGGTTTTTTCCTTGCGTATCAGCTCGATCATTTTCTTGACGATGGCCGTCTCGATATCGCGCTCGGTGCCCAGCTGAACATCGACCTGCTGCAGCCAGCGCCGCTTGAAGCTGGGGTTCCAGCCGCGGAATTTGAGCTGGGCGCTGCTGAACGACTGATCCGAAATGCTGAACACGCCGCCGGTATCGTTGCGGTCGTCGCCCTTGCTCTTGCCGTTGGCCGCGGCGATATTGGCCAGCGCATTGCGCATGCCGCGCTCCTTCTCGCTTTCTTCGCCAGCCTGCTCTTCGGTGGCCTGGCCGCGCGCGCGCCGGCGCGCGGCAATGCGTTCTTCCATGCTCACATTCGGATCGAAATCGGGCTTCGGATCGGGCTTCGGTTCCGGCTCGACCCGGCGCTCTTTCGGCAGGGTGATGGTGTCGGGCAGGCGCTCCATCTGCACCACTTCGGGGCGGCGCTTGACCGGTTTGACGGGCGCGCTGGCGGCCAGTTCCTTTTTCTTGGGTTTGCCCGGCAGCGGCGCGATGTAGGTGATCGCTTCCCCGGCCGGCGGCGCGGCCTTGCTCATGTCTTTGGACGGCTTGAGAACGTAGATCAGGACCAGCAGCAAGTGCAGCAGTATGGTGGCCAGCAAGCCCCAGGGCTTGGTGCGCGACTGCCCGTAACGCGGCTCGGACGCGCCCGGCAAGGGCTGTCCGCAGTGCGCGCAGATGCCGGACTGGTCCGACGAAAAATGGGCATGCTCACTCAAAATCAAAACTTTTATCCCACGGGAACAATGAATCGGGTCTGGTCCGTGCGGAGTCTAACCGCTTTACGCGGCTTTGTGCACTGCCGGAACACCGACAGGATAACCGGTCGGGGCACTGTCGATGTGACAGTATGTTTCAGCAATGTTAGTTTAGGTTAAGATTGGCTTAAACGGCGCCCAGTCCATTTAGTTTCTCATCAGACATCGGACCCGTGCCGCTGAAGCGGTCCAGGTACAGGTAGATCACCGGGGTGATGTAGAGCGTGATCACTTGCGAGAAAAGCAAGCCGCCCACCACCGCCAGGCCCAGCGGCTGGCGCAGTTCGGCGCCCGCGCCCAGTCCCAGCGCGATCGGCAAGGCCCCCATCAGCGCGGCCAGGGTGGTCATCAGAATCGGCCGGAAGCGCAGCACGCAGGCTTCGCGGATCGCCTGCTCGGGCGTCATGCCTTCGTTGCGCTGGGCGTCGAGGGCGAAGTCGATCATCATGATGGCGTTCTTCTTGACGATCCCGATCAGCATCAGGATCCCGATGATGGCAATCATGGTCAGGTCCAGATTGAACAGGCGCAGGGTCAGCAGCGCCCCCACCGCCGCCGAGGGCAGCCCGGCCAGAATCGTCAGCGGGTGGATATAACTTTCGTACAGCACCCCCAGCAGCACATAGATCACCCCGACCGCGGCGACAATCAGGATCAGCTGGGACGACTGCGAATCCTGGAACACAGCCGCGTCGCCGCCGTACTTGGTGATGACCGAGGCCGGCAGCTTCATCTGCACGCCCATCTGGTCGATCTTGGCCGTGGCCACGCCCAGCGGCACGTCCGGCGGCAGATTGAACGACAGCGTGATCGCCTGCAGCTGGCCCTGGTGGTTGACCGAGGTCGGGCCCACCGTGCGTTCGACGCGGGCAAAGGCGGCGATCTGCACCAGCTGGCCGTTCTTGCTGCGCACCGTCATGCGCGAGAGCGCCTCTTCCGACTGGCGGTCGGCGGCGTCGGCTTCCAGAATGACGTTGTAGCTGGCGGTGGGGCCGTAGATGGTCGACACCTGGCGCTCGCCAAAGGCGGCGTACAGCGCCGTGCGCACGTCGGCCAGCTGCACGCCCATCGCGTTGGCCTTGTCGCGGTCGATGTTCAGGGTCGCCTGCAAGCCGCGGTTCTGCGAATCGCTGGTGACGTCGCGGAAGGCGGGATCGGCGCGCATCCGCTCCAGGTATTTGTTGGCCCATTCGCCGAGCGCGTCGGAACTGACGCTTTGCAAGGTGTACTGGTAACGGCTCTTGCTGGGACGCCCGCCCAGCTGCAGGTTCTGCACCGGGGACAGGAAGACTGATACGCCGGCGACCTGGCGCAAGCTCTTGCGCAGGCCATCGACCACTTCCGGCATGGGCTTGCGTTCGCCGCGCGGCTTGAGCGCGATGAAGCCGCGCCCCGTGTTGCCGCCACCGGTAAACGAGGTCACGTCCTGGACGTTCGGGTCGGCCCGGATCAGGTCGACCACCCTGGTCTGCAGCACCAGCATGGCGTCAGTCGAGGTATCCTCGGCCGCCTCGATACTCATGCGCATCTGGCCCAGGTCTTCCTCGGGGAAGAAGCCCTTGGGGATGGTGGTGTACATCACCACCGTTAGCACGAAGGTGCCCAGCGCAATCATCAGCACGAAGAAGCGGTGCGCCAGCGCCACGTCCAGCGTGCGCGCATAGCTGTCGCGCACACGCGCAAAAGCGCGCTCGAAGTGGCGGCCAATGAAGCTTTTCTCGCCTTCGCCGTGTTCGGCGTGTTCGGGCAGCAGGCGCGAGGCCAGCATCGGCACCAGCGTGAGCGACACCAGCGCCGACACCAGGATCGACAGGCCCACCACCACCGCGAATTCGTGGAACAGCAAACCGATCACACCCGGCATGAAGAAGATCGGGATGAACACCGCCACCAGCGAAATCGAAATCGAGACAATGGTAAAGCCCATTTCGCGCGCGCCCACCAGGGCCGCCTGCATGGGCTTTTTGCCCATTTCGATATGCCGAACGATGTTCTCCAGTACCACGATGGCGTCGTCCACCACCAGCCCGACGGCCAGCGTGATGCCCAGCAGCGAAACGTTGTCCAGGCTGTAGCCCAGCCAGTACAGCAGCGACAATGCGCCCAGCAGCGAAATCGGCATCGTTACCGCGGGAATGAAGGTGGCCGCAGCGCGGTGCAGGAACAGGAAAATCACCAGCACCACCAGCACCACCGTCAGGGCCAGCGTCAGGTTGACGTCGTGGATCGCTTCGCGGATCGAGATCGAGCGGTCGTTGACCAGGTTGATCTTGATCGAGGCCGGCACCTGGGCCTGGAAGCGCGGCAGCAGCTTGCGCACCGCATCGACCACCTGCACCGTATTGGCGTCGGGCTGGCGCTGCACCAGCAGCACGATCGAGCGTTCGCCGTTGTAGCTGCCGTAAGCCTTGACCGACTGGTAGCTGTCTTCCACCGTGGCCACGTCGCGCAGATGCACCGGCTGGCCGCCGCGGGTGGCGACGATCAGTTCCGAAAACGCGGCCGCGTTCATCAGCTGGCCATTGCCCTGGATCGTCATGGTCTGGCTCGGACCATCGATGATGCCGAGCGGCGCATTCGAGTTGGCCGCGCGCAGGGCGGTGGCCAGTTCATCCATCGACAGGTCGCGCGCGCGCAGCAGTTCGGCATTCGCGCGGATGCGCACGGCGAATTTTTTCTGGCCGTTGACGCTGACCTGGGCAACCCCGGGCAGGGTCGACAGCGACGGCGCGATCAGGTTTTCAGCGTAGTCGTTCAAGTCCGACAGATTCATCGACGGCGAGGTCATGGCCATGAACAGCACCGGTGCGTCCGCCGGATTGACCTTGCGGTAGGACGGCAGTTCCGTCATTTCCTGGGGCAGCTGGCGCTGGGCGCCCAGCAGCGCCGCCTGAACGTCGATGGAGGCGGTGTTGATGTCGATCGACGGGTCGAATTCGAGCGTGAGCGAGGTCGAGCCCTGGGTGCTGGTCGAAGTAATCACCCCGATCCCGGCAATCGTGGAAAACTGCTTTTCGAGCGGCAGCGCCACCGACGAGGCCATGGTCTCGGGACTGGCGCCGGACAGATTGGCCTGGACGTTGATGACCGGGGTGTTATAGCTCGGCAGGGCGGCAACCGGAATATGCAGGTAGGCCAGGACCCCGACCAGCACCAGGCTGACCGAGAGCAGCACCACCATGACGGGGCGCCGGATGCACAGTTCGGAGAGGTTCATCGCGCCGCCGTCTTCACGCCGTCACCCTTGGCCGCGGGCGCGTCGGCCAGCTTGACCTTGCCCCCGGGGCGCAGGTTCTGTTTGCCTTCGGTGATGACTTGCTCATCGCCCTGCAAGCCGCTCACGGCCACGTTCTGGCCAAACGCATGCAGGCGCGTGACGGCCACCGACTTGGCCTTGCGCTCGCTGTCGACCACGTACACCGAGGTGCCGCGCGGGGTGATGATAATGGCGCTCTGGGGAATCACCACCGCGTTTTTCAGCGTCTGCAAGGTGATATGGGCGGTAGCGTACTGGCCCGGCCAGAGCTGGCTGTCGCGATTCGAAAAGCGCGCCTTGGCGCGGATGGCGCCAGCCTGCGTGTTGACGGCGTTGTCGACAAAACTGAGCACGCCCTCGACCGGCTTGCCGGCCCCGGTGGAAGCCTGCACCGCCAGCTTGCCTTGCTGCTGGGCCGCCAGCAGGCCGGCCAGGGCCGACTCCGGCAGCGTGAAGGCGACGTCGATCGGATCGAGCTGGGTGATGCTGGTCAGCGCGCTGGTCGGCTGCACCAGGCTGCCGGCAAACACGTCGATGGCGCCCACCCGCCCAGCCTGCGGCGCGCGGATGGTGCTGTAGCTGGCCGCGACCTGCTCGGCCTGCAGCGCGGCGCGGCTGGCGCCGGTCGCGGCGCGGGCCGCGTCGAGCTGGGCGCGCAGCGTGTCGAGCGCACCCTGGGCAATGAATTTCTGGGCCAGCAGCTGTTCGCTGCGCGCCACCTGGCGCTCTAGATCGGCCACCGCGGCACTGTCGCGCCGGATCTGGGCATCCGCGCGGCTGACATTGGCGCGCTCGCTGCGGTCGTCCAGCGTGAACATCAGGTCGCCCGCCTTGACGAACTGGCCCTCGCGGATATGCACCTTGCGGATGGTGCTGGTGGTCTGCGGATGCAGCACCACGCTGGTCACGGGGGTGACGCTGCCGCTGGCCGACAGGACCACCGGCACATCTTCACGGCGCGGCTTGATCACGTTGACAACCGTGGGCGGCTGCTCGCCCCTGGCGCCGGCGCCGCCCTCTTTGCCTGCGGCTGGCGCACCGGCGCGGGTGACGCCGTAGGCGATGCCGGCAACGGCGGCCACGGCGAGCAGGGAAATAACGATGGTTTTTGTTTTCATAGTAGGGGCAGGCGCCTGTCTCGAAGAAGGCTGGTTGTTATTTTCCGGCGTAGTACGGCGGCAGCACGAGGGTCACCTCGAGTCCGCCGTCCGGGTGGTTTTCCAGCGCGATCGAGCCACCGTGCTGCTCGGCGATGTTGCGTGCAATCGTCAGGCCCAGGCCGGTGCCGCCGGACTCGCGCGAGCGCGAAGTCTCGACCCGGTAGAACGGCTCGAACACGCGCGCCAGTTCGTCGGCAGCGATGCCGGGGCCATTGTCGCGAATCCGGATGCGCGCCAGGCCGGAGGCGGAATCGACCGTCACCACGGCGCGCTGGCCATACTTGACCGCGTTGTCGATCAGGTTGACCAGGCAGCGCCGCAGCGCCATCGGCCGGCCCAGCAACGCTTTTTTTGCGCTGCCGATCAGTTCAACCTGCTGGCCGGCGTCGGTGGCGTCGCAGCAGACGCTGCGCAGCAGCGAATCCAGGTCGAGCGGGGCCATGCTTTCGGTGGTGTCCATCGAGCGCGCCAGGTCCAGACCTTCGCGCACCATTTCCTGCATCGCCGACAAGTCGCCCACCAGGCGCTGCTGCAGTTCGGCGTCACCCACTTTTTCCAGGCGCAGACGCATGCGCGTGAGCGGCGTTTGCAGGTCGTGGGTGATGGCGGCCAGCATCTGCGTGCGCTGGAAGATGTACTGGCGAATCCGCGCCTGCATGGCGTTGAAGGCGGCGCTGGCCTGGCGGATTTCGGAGGCGCCCTGCAGCGACAGCGGCGGATGGTTGATGTCGTTGCCCAGATCCTTGGCCGCCTGCGCCAGCTGCTTGAGCGGACGCGTGGTCATGCGCGCCACCACATAGGCCAGCACGGTGATACTGGCCAGGAAAATGGCAATGATCATGCGGTAGTCCGACAGTTCGGCCAGCACCGAGGAAGCCGGTGGCAAAATCTGCAGGCGCAGCAGCTCGCCGTCGCGCATGCGCACGTTCAGGCTTTCGCACACGCCCGGCCAGACCCGGCGCGAAGAGCCGAACATGCTGTGCTGGATGCGTGGCACGTCGCAGGCGGGCGGGCGCACGGCGATCGTTTCAAGCTTGTACTGTTTGCCGATGCGGGCCGCCAGCAAGGTGGCAAAGCGCGACTGGGTGGGGGCGACGGGCAGCCGCTCGCTGGCTTCCTCGAGCCGGATGCCGGGCCGGTTGGCCGACAGCAGGTAGGCCGCGCGCGCCGACGCCGGCACAATTTCGGCCGAAAAGATCAGCTGCTCGGAACGCTCGAGCGCCTGGTTGTCGCGGTATTCCTGGAAAATGTCGTTGTGCTGTTCTTCGACCAGCAGCTGGGTCAGGATGGCGGAAATCACGGTCCCCAGCAGCAGGGTCAGGAACACGCGCCCGGTCATCGAACTGAAGAACGCTCTCACGCCGGTGGCTCCACCGTCACCTGGCCGGCCAGCACATAGCCGCCGTTGCGCACTGTCTTGATGATCTGCGGCAGGCGCGCATCTTCACCGAGCTTCTGGCGCAGGCGGCTGATCTGGATGTCGACCGAGCGGTCGAAGGGATCGGCGTCGCGGCCCTGGGTCAGATTGAGCAGCTGGTCGCGGTTGAGGACCCGGTTCGGGTGTTCCAGGAATACCCGCAAGAGGCGAAATTCCGCGCCCGAGAGCATGATCACGATGCCTTCGGGATTGAGCAGGTGGCGCGCGGTCAGGTCCAGGGTCCAGCCCGAAAAGCGCATTTGCTGCGCATGTTCGGAGGGCGTGTTGGACGGCATCGCGTGGCTGCGGCGCAGCACGCTGCGAATGCGCGCCAGCAGTTCGCGCGGCTCGAATGGCTTGGGCAGATAGTCGTCGGCGCCCATCTCCAGGCCCAGGATGCGGTCGAGTGGCTCGTTACGGGCGGTCAGCATGATCACCGGCAGGGTCGAATTGGCGCGCAGCTTGCGGCACAGGGTCAGGCCATCGTCGCCCGGCAGGTTCAGGTCGAGCACGATCAGGTCGGGGCGTGCTTCGTCCAGCGTCTTCCACATGCCGGTGCCGTCGGCGGCGGCCAGCGCGCGGTAGCCGTTCGACTCGAGATAGTCCGCCAGCAGCGAGCGGATATCGCGGTCGTCGTCGACAATCAGAATGGTAGAGGGAGTATCCATGACCGCAATTATGTCGGCTTGGCGTGGGAATGAATAGCGTATTTGTATCGGCATGTGTATACGGATGCGACCGAAACAAATCGATACAAACTCTAGCGTACGGGAAACGTCGCGTTGACATGCGGCTCGCATCATGACCTTGCACACCGCACGATGTACCTCACCAAGGAGTCACCATGAACACCCTACGCAAACAGATTTTGATCGGCATGACGGTACTGGGCCTGTCCG
>DASWMN010000404.1:0-3996 GCA_036399735.1 Telluria sp.
GGATGGTGATGATGGGGTTCAGGTTCGCCACGGGGCGGCGCGGCGGTCCAGTGCCTGTGGCCTTGAACAAGACGGTTTGACATCCTGACAGCTGAGGTGCGCCCGAAGGCGTACCTGACGATATGCCGCCCTGCGCAAGCAAGGCGGCATATTTTTTGCGCGAAGCGAAGCAAAGCAAGGCTTAGCGGCGGTCGCCCCGCTCTTGCGAGGTGTCGCTGCCGCTCGATCCGCTGGTGCCCGACGTGCCCGAGCTGCCGCTTGAGCCCGAGGTACCCGAGCTGCCGCTGCTGCCCGTGCTGCCAGAGGTGCCGGAGCCGCCGCTGCTGCCCGACATGCCCGAGCCGCCGCTGCTGCCCGTGCTGCCAGAGGTGCCAGAGCTGCCGCTGCTGCCCGACATGCCCGAGCCGCCGCTGCTGCCCGACATGCCGGAACCGCCACCGCTGCCGCTGCTGCCCGAGGTGCCCGAGCTGCCACTGCTGCCCGAGGTGCCGCTGCCGCCTGACGTGCCCGAACTGCCGCCACTGCCGCTGGTGCCCGAACCGCTGGTATCGCTGCCGCCGGTGCCGGTGCCGGTCGCGCCGGTCCCGCCTGCGGCGCCCGCACCGGTGCCGCCGCTGCCGCTGGTGCCGGTTGCGCCAGTAGTACCAGTGGTACCAGTGGCGCCAGCGCCAGTGTCACCGGTGGTGCCGGTGCCGGTGCCGGTCGCGCCGCCGGTACCGCTGGTACCCGACGTGGTGGCGGGCGAGGTAGTGGTGCCGGCGCCGGTGTCGCCGGTGCTGGTCGGCGTGGTGTCATTTTTCTTGCAGGCACCCAGTGCGCCTGCAAGCAGTGCCGCGCTCAGCACAATTTTCGATGCGTTCGATAGTGATTTCATGATGGCTCCTTGTTTAAGTCAGTCAGGTGCCGCCCTGTTCCCGGGTGTGCCGGGACAAGACGGCGCAGGCAAAATTAGACTTTGAACTTCCGTCCCGGTTCGCCTTTTTTTACCGTTCGAACGTAATTGGAGCTCCATGGCCTCGCAATTTGATCGAGATCAAATGCGGGATGATTCGCGCTTGAATGCGTGACTGTTTCAGGCGTTCGCCGCCTGCTCCAACATGGACGGAATCTCAGCGGCCAGTTCGCGCGCGAGATAGCCGAGCAGGCCCATGCGCCTTGCCAGCTGGTCGCCGGCCAGGGCGTGCAAGGCCACACCCCAGCAGGTGGCTTGGGCCAGCGTCGCGCCGCGCGCGGCCAGGCCGACGATGATGCCGGCCAGTACGTCGCCTGAACCGGAGATCGCCAGGCCGACATTGCCGCCTTCGTGCTGCCACATGCCGCCGTCGGGTGCGGCAATGATGGTGCGCGCGCCCTTGAGCGCCACCACCGCATTCCAGTCACGTGCCGCGCTGGCTGCATGCGGTACCGGATCGGCCACGATGGCCGGCTTGGCATGCCCCGACAAGTGCGCCATTTCGCCCGCATGCGGCGTGAGGATCACCGGCCGCTCGAAGCGGAACGGCGCAGTTTGCGCATCGCGATCGGGGCTAAGAACAATGCCCATGGCATTCGCGTCCAGAACCACGGCGCAATCGGCCAGGCGCGGCAGCATGGCCCGCACCAGGGCTGCCGTTGCGGCTTCGTCCTGCATGCCGGGCCCGATCAGAATGGCGCCGATCTTCTCGGCCAGGGGATCGAGCACATCGGTGGCGTCGCTGGTGAAGCCGCCTTCCGGCGTTTCGCGCAGGCCGATCACGCGTGCCTCGGGCATGGCCAGCGCCACCAGCTGGGCCACGCTGGCCCCGGTGGCAATGGTCAGCTTGCCGGCACCGGCGCGCAAGGCAGCGGTGGCGGCCAGAATCACCGCGCCCGGCATTTCGCGCGAACCGCCCAGCACCAGCACGTGGCCGCGCAACTCCTTGTCGCCTTCGCTCGAAGGCATCGGCAGGGGCCAGCCGCGCAGTGCGGCCGCATCCAGGCTGACCATATGCGTGTGGGAGACCGGCATTTCCATGGCGCCCGTGCGCCTACGCTTTCGGAGCAGCGGGCACATCTTTTTGCACCGTCACCGGCGTGCCTGCTGCTTCCAGCGGCGCGACAAAATTGGTCAGCCGCAGCACCAGCTTGCCATGCTTGCCCAGCGCCGGATCGAAGGCGTAGGAGGTGACCGCGCAGTTCGGCACATCGCCGGCGCGGTCGTAAGCAAGAATGCTGGCCTCGTCGAGCCGTTCGAGCAGATAGCGGAAGCAGTTGACCGTGACCTGGTGGCCGACAATGAGCACCCGTTCGCCGGAAAATTCGCGTGTAACGGTGTCGAGCACGCTGCGCAGACGCAGGATCACATCGCACCAGCTCTCGCCGCCGGGCGGGCGGAAATAGAACTTGCCCACGTGCTGGCGCTGCTCGTACAGCTCGGGATATTTATGATTGATGCCGTGCGTGGTCAGGCGGTCGAGGATGCCGAATTCCTTTTCGCGCACGCGCTCGTCGGCATGGATCGCCAGCAACGACGGCTCGCCCATTTTTTCGATGATGATGCGCGCCGTTTCCGCTGCCCGCACATACGGCGAGTGCAGCACCACATTGGGCCGGGCCGGCTCGGGCAGGGCGGCGAACCAGTCGCCGAGCGCATGCGATTGTTCGACACCGAGTGCCGAGAGCGGCACGTCGACATCGCGCTCGGCAATATCGATCAGGTGGCCGGCTGCGGCCTCGGCGGCGTCACGCGCAACGTTGCCGGCACTCTGGCCATGTCTGACGAGCCAAATTTCCTGCGGCCACTTTTGTTCCATTGACTTATCCGCGCATGATGTTGATACGTCATCATCTTAGTCGGATTCGGCCGTGGATCAGCGCACGATATGGGCCGCGCCGTCGACTTCGAGCGCACTGTCGTCATTGAATACGGCCATATCCGTCTGGCCCAGCAGCCGGCTGGTGACGGTGCCTGCCGTGATCGAGCCGCTCACATTCAGGGCGGTACGGCCCATGTCGATCAACGGCTCGATCGAGATCAGCAGACCGGCCAGCGTGACCGGCAGGTTCATGGCCGACAAGGTGATCAGCGCGGCAAAGGTCGCGCCGCCGCCCACGCCGGCCACGCCGACCGAACCGACCACGATGATCGCCAGCAGCTGGGCGATGAAGCCGATGCTCATCGGATCGATGCCGACCGTCGGCGCGATCATCACCGCCAGCATGGCCGGGTAGATGCCGGCGCAGCCGTTCTGTCCCATGACGGCGCCGAAGGAGGCGGCAAAATTGGCGACACCTTCCGGCGTGCCCAGGCGCGTGGTCTGGGTCTGCACCGACATCGGGATGGCGCCCGCGCTGGTGCGCGAGGTGAACGCGAACAGCAGCACCGGCGCGATCTTGCGCACGTAGCGCCAGGCGTTCAGGCCAAGGCCGCTGACGATCAGCAGGTGCACGCAGAACATCAGCAGCAGCGCGCTGTAGGACGCCAGCACAAAGCTGATCAGATTCAGAATGCTCTGCAGGCTCGATGCGGCCACCACCTGGGTCATCAGCGCGAACACGCCGAACGGCGTCAGGCGCAGCACCAGCGTCACCATCCGCATCACGATTGCGTGCGCCACCTTGATGAAGTGGCTGAAGGAGGAGAACATCTCCGGTTCTTTGGCGGCGATGCCGGTGGCCGACATACCGATAAAGATCGAAAACAGCACCACGGCGATGGTCGAGGTCTTGCGCGCCCCGGTCATGTCGAGGAAGGGATTGGCCGGAATGAAGCTGAGCAGCATGGATGGCAGCGAGATCGCCTGCGCCGCGCCGAGCTTGCCCTGCATGTATTCGCCGCGCGCCACTTCGGCCGCGCTGGACGTCAGGCCGGCCGCGTTCAGGCCGAACAGCTTGGCCATCAAAATCCCGATGGCAGCGGCGATCACCGTCGTCAGCATCAGGGTGCCGATGGTCAGCACACTGATTTTGCCCAGCGCGGTCGCGTCCTTGAGCTTGAGAATGGCGCCAATGATCGACACCATAATCAGCGGCATCACG
>DASWMN010000405.1:0-12499 GCA_036399735.1 Telluria sp.
CCGCGCTGACGGGTTTGGGCCAGTTGTTCTGCCAGTGTGCGTTCGGTGGACATGGTTTCCTGAGCTTGGGTTGGACAGCAAAAACGTCCACTATTTTTGAACAAGTTTGATCGCAGAAAACGCCGCCGGCCCGATATTGAAGCGGAGTAGAATCCGGACAGGCGACGCCCGTTGCCGTCAATCAGGAAGGCGTTTCATGAACCGCACTTCATCCGGCATTGGCTTGTTGCTCCTGGCCTGGCTGGCGCTCCCCCTTGCTGGCGCTGCCCAGACAACATTGATTACAACGACTTCCGGACCGGTGCAAGGCGCGCTGCGCGACGGAATCGCCGTCTTTCAAGGCTTGCCCTTTGTCGCGCCGCCGGTTGGCCGCTTGCGCTGGCAAGCACCGCAGGCGCCGCCGGCATGGACTACCGTGCGCGCCGCCACTGCGCCCGGCGCGTCGTGCTACCAGAAGCCGGGCCTCTCCCTCGAAGGCGGAGGCGATCCGGGGCGGCTCGATGAAGATTGCCTGTATCTGAACGTGTTCAGCAAGAACACCGATGCCAAGGCGAAGTTGCCGGTCATGGTGTGGATCCATGGCGGCGCCTTGATTTTCGGTGCCGGCAGCCTGCCGCTGTACGACGGCAGCGCTCTGGCCCGGCGCGGTGCTGTGGTCGTGACCATGAACTACCGGCTCGGTCCATTGGGCTTTTTCGCCCACCCTGCGCTGGAACGGCAACGTCCCGACGGCTCGGTCAATTTTGGATTGCTTGACCAGATCGCAGCACTGCAGTGGGTGCAGCGCAATATTGCCGCATTCGGCGGCGATCCCGCCAGAGTCACGCTGTTCGGCCAGTCGGCAGGCGCGCAAAGCGTGCTGGCGCTGATGGCCTCGCCGTTGTCGAAGAACCTGTTCAGCGCGGCCATCGCGCAAAGCCCGTATGGTGTGCCAAGCAGCACACGTGCAAAAGCCGTTACGACCGGGAGCGCCATTGCCAGCGCACTCGGTCTGCCCGGTGCGAAAGCGAGCGTGGCCCAATTGAATGCAGTGCCGGCCGACCGTCTGGCAGCACTGAACGGCAAGGGCTTGTCGCTCGCCCCAGGCTTCGTGGTGGGCGACGCCGCCGTGCCGCTGCCGATCCTGCAAGCGTTCCAGCAGGGACGCGAAGCCAGGGTGTCACTCATCATCGGCAGTAACAGCAACGATGCGAGTGTCGCGCTGGCGTTCGGGGTCGACCCGGCGGCGCTGGTTCAGCAACTGGGCAAGGCGCGGGTGCTGGTCAAGCCGCTGTATCCGGGCGTGCGTGAAGACCGGCAGCTGGGACTGGAAGTGGCGCGCGACGTGATTTTCAGCGCGTTTGCACGACGCATCGCCTATCTGCACAGCAGAAACTCACCGACCTGGCGCTATTATTTCAGCCATGGTGCAACCGACAAGCCGAATGCCGATGGCGTCGGACATGGCGGCGAAGTGCCATTCGTGATGGGCACCACGGTGCTGTGCGACTGCCTGGGCGGCAAGATCAACAACGCAGACCTGGCTGTCGAAAAGCGCATGGGCGACCGCTGGTTCCAGTTTGCCGCGACCGGAAAACCGGACGACGCGGTGACGTGGGAACCGGATACACGGCTTCGCCCAATGACGCTCGACATTGGCTCCGAAGACACGCTACGTCCGACCTTCATGCGCGCACGTCTCAATGCGTTTATTTCAGGCTTGAACATCGCCGGCGCCCGCAGCGCACCGGCAAAGACGGATTGAAGCAGCGCCGCCCTGCCTGAGGTATTACACGACCGCGCCCAGTGCAAACGTTGGCAGGTAAGCTGCAACAACGGTGAAGAGGAACACGATGATCAAGCCAGCCAGACCGACCGTGAAAGCCGAGGCCCCGCTGCGGCGCAGTCCAAGTACGACCACTGCGATCGGCAGCAGCCAGTAATACGGATACACGGCCAACAACAAGCGTGTGGCGAATGGCAGCGTTGGGCCAAAGCTCTGGTACACCAGCGCAAAGCTGGGTATTACCAACGTTGGCACGAGAGCGGCCAGAAGCGCGCATACGATGCCGAATCCGAAATATATGTTTGCGACCTTGCTACCCCGGTCAGTGGCTGATGCGGCAGAAGAAGAGGCGGGTGCCCGGTATGGATCGATCATGGCGGTATGAGTCTTTCGGGGGAAATGAAGATATGTGAACGGGTGCCTACACCGAGTGGGCAAACCGCAAGCGGTTGCCGTCTGGATCGGTGAGCACGAACTCGACCGTCTCCCACGGCGTTTCGCCTGGCGGCTGGTCGGCCACAATGCCTTTGGCGCAAAACTCGGCATAGCAGGCAAGTGCATCGGCGACCTGAAAATAGACCGCACCGCCTGCCTCGCAATCGCCGGCGTGCTCGGTTAAAAACAGCGTCTGGCCTGCACGTGTGATCTGCAGGAAAAGCGGAAAGCCCGGCTCGAACTGATGTTCCCAATCGATCGCGAAACCCAGGCCGTCAACATAAAAGGCCAGGCTGCGCTGTGCATTGGTAATGCGTAGTTGCGGAATGACGGTCTGTGTCATGCTCTCTTTTCCCGATGAGTTACTTGCGACATTGAATGGGCATGTCTTCGCTTGGTCCGCCAATGCAATCCCATTCAATTTTTCCGGCTTTGGAGATAGGTGAAAGCACCACCATCTGACCGTGACTGCCGCCCTTTAAGGTAATGACGCCATCCGGATTCACGCGGAAGAACGTAACGTTACTCCCAACGAACGCCGGCGGTATAACCGGCGACTTTGCTTCAACAGCTCGCTGGACTGGCGCGAGTTGAACCAGCCATTCCGCCGTCTCTGCCCGCGCACCATAGTTCGAATACAGCGGCAGCAAAAGAGCAATCAGAACAAGTAGCAGCACGGCGCCAGCAGCGCCTTTGAAAAAACATTTCATGGCTCGCTCTTTCGCCAGGTGCGATCGCTTACGCTCATGCCGGCGCCGCCATCATCCGATTGAAATAAACCAGCGGCTTGTCTTTGCGGAGCCGGTAGAGCTGCGCGGGCCGATTGCTGCCATGACGCTGCCTGCCCGGAATCGCTTCGAGGAAGTCGCCTTCCTTGATCCGTTTGCGAAATGCGCTTTTATCGACATGGCGGCCAAGGATGGTTTCATACACTTGCTGCAGATCCGACAGGGTGAATTCCGGCGCCAGCAAATGGACCGGCAGCGACGTGTATTCGACTTTGCTGCGCAAGCGCTGCAGGGCGCTCTCGATAATAGCTGCATGGTCGAATGCGATTGCGACCGCGCTGGCCAGACCCGCCACGGGCCGCCACACAGCCGCGGCGCTGCCACTACCGGGTATCAGCTGCACTTCGCCCGAATCGATCAGCGCGAAATAGGCGAAGGTGGCCGACCAGCCGCGCGGATCCCGCGTGGCGCTGCCGAAGCCTTGCAATTGTTCGAGATAAGGGGCATCGACGCCCGTCTTCTCGCGCAGCTTGCGTAACGCCGTCGCATCGAGATCGGCATCTTTGCGCATATCGATAAAACCGCCGGGCAAAGCCCACTTCCCCTTGTGCGGATGCTCGCCGCGCTCAATCAGCAGGACGTGCAAGGCCAGATCGCGCAGCGTGAAAATCACCAGGTCGACGCTCGTGAGAGGAACATCGTATTCGTGAATATTGTAGGTTCGCAGGAATTCCTGTTCGCTTACCTCGGTCTTTTGCATGCTCACTCCTTTGCCAGCCTCGGATTGTACGACCGTGCAGGCTTCGCGGCAATTTTAAACTAAGTTAGTTGCGAATCACCACTAAGTTGGATATGATTCGCCTTGCAAGCTCCTAATCTATGAATACGGTGTTAAACATGGCGACCAAACTGCGCGCGACCCGGCTCGACGCTGGCGTGATCACGATCGAGAATTTCCTCAGCGCTGCCGAGTGCAAGCGATTTATCGCCAATGGCGAAGCGATCGGTTACGTGCCGTCGGAAGTCAATCTGCCGGGTGGTTCGCGGCGCGCTGCAGAAATCCGCAATAACGACCGCGTCATTTTCGACGACGCCGCGTTGGCCGCCTGGCTGTTTGCCCGCGCCCGTCCGCTGCTGCCCGCCAATATCGCGGGCGGCACCGTGCACGCATTTAACGAACGCATGCGCTTCTATCGCTACGGCCCGGACGAGTACTTCAAATGGCATCGCGACGGGATGTTTTCACCGTCTTCTCAGCTTACAAGTCTGCTGACGTTCATGATTTACCTGAACGACGGTTTCGAAGGCGGCGACACCGAGTTCAAGACAGGCGTCGTCAAACCGGAGGCCGGCATGGGCCTGATTTTCCCGCATCACCTGCTGCACCTGGGCGCCGTGATTACCAGCGGTACCAAATACGTGCTGCGCACGGATGTGATGTACCGGCAATCAAAGTCGGCACGCGCGGGTTGAGATTGCCCGGGCATTGTAATAAATCATTGGCACCATCCCCGTATTTTTGTACGTCGCCGTGAATGTTCAGTTAGCATCGTGCTCAGCAACCTGCACAAGGATAAGAGATGACAGCGTGCACCAATCCAGTCGTCGCAGCGGTATTTGATACTTTTCCGGCGCCTGTCCGGGAAAAATTGTTGCGGCTACGCGCGCTGATTTTGGACACGGCTGCTTCGATCGACCGCGTCGGACCATTGGAAGAAACCTTGAAATGGGGCGAGCCGGCCTACCTCACGACTGTCAGCAAGAGCGGGAGCACGATCCGGCTGGGCTGGAAAAAATCGGCGCCGGGGCAGTACGCCATGTACTTCAATTGTCAGACAAATCTGATCGCTTCTTTCCGCCTTGCCTTGCCCGGCGAGTTTCAATACGAAGGTAATCGTGCCATCGTCTTTGATCTGTCCGATGCGGTCGCCGAAGATGCTGTGTGCATGTGTATTGCCGCAGCACTGACTTACCACGATCCGCACATCCGGCGCGATCGATGATGGCATTGATTCTGACAAGGCCCTGCGAACCGGCGCCATGCTGCGAACATTGCGCTGGGCAAGCTGACTACGCGTTAACGGGCGACCTGGCGATCCAAGCTGCCCTGCGATCATGGCTCGGCTATGCACGCCTGCGTGCCAGCATCAGCCCCGCGATCCCCAGGCCCATCAAGCCGACACTGGCCGGTTCCGGCACGTCGTTGAACTGCCCGATGCTATATCCCTCGGCGGCCATCTGAAACCAGGAGTTTTTATACGCTCGCGTGGTGCCGATGTCGTAGGCGTCAACGTGCATCGAGAACGACAGGCCAGAAAACTCCACTGTGCCAGGCCCCGTCGTCACTGTCGCCGTTTCGAATTGGTTACCGAAATGCGAGCACCCCATCGTGTCGGTATGCGTGCCCGCTTTTAAGGGCCCTTTTGCATTGGCGAATACGACATGGCCCGTGCCAGTGTAGCTTATGCATTCCGTGTCGGTGGCCATGACCATGGCGATGATGTTGAGCGGATTGTATGCCTTGAGCGTCTGCTTGCCGGCAAAGTCGATATTCAGGTTCAGCGTGTCACCCACGGCCAGCGAAAATACCGGGCCAAATTCAGGCGTCGCGAACCAGATATCGCTCAAGTCGAGCGTGTTGAGGTCGATCGTGCGGTTGATCGTGATGACCGCAGCGGGTGCAGCTGCCATCGGCGCGATGAGGGCGAGCGCCGCGCAACTGTGCTTGAGCAAGTTCAATTTCATTGAAGCCTCGCAAAGATGAAGAGGGACAGAGAGCCGGTCGGGAGCAGATCGACATTATTTGCGAAAGTGGCCGTTCGCTGTTTGAGTATATAGCGGTACCGACCCTGTAGTGGTATGGTCCCCTACCCTTCACGCGGATGTATTTTGGTGGGCTGCTTTTATGTCGGAACGATGCGAACAGCATCGCGCGCATTAGCGCGGGGCCTGTATCCCACTTTGGTTTTCTGATGCGTGGCCATGGGAAGCCCTGTGCCTTACAACGGGGTGTCTGTGCGCGTGCGGTGGACGAATGCAATCAGTTCTGGGAAAAACGCATGAAAGTCATTGGCCAGCGCGTCGTAGTTCGCGCTCAGGTCGTCCAGACCCGCGCACATGATATCGCCATTTTTTGACAGCCTGGTCGACATCCGGCGGATCGCAATTTCCACCCCGCCATAGTCAACATATGAACCCAGCCAATCCTGACGGATCATGTAGGGGGCTGCCCCGGCCAGTCTTGGCGGAAGCAGGTCGGCATTGTCGCGCAAGGTCTGGTAGAAGCGCTGGACGAATGGAGCCAGTGCCACATCGGCATACCGGTCCCAATGCGCCGCCAACACGTGGTCATAAAACACATCGAGCAAGATGCCGGCAAAGCGCCGGCTTGGGCCGGGAAACAAAGTCTTGGCGTGCAGGACCAGCGGATGGCTGTCGGTGAAGGCGTCCACTTTGCGGTGAATCAAAATTTCCCTCTCCACTTCCGCGTTGAATGCGAACCCGCTGTGCGGCTTCACGAAGTCGCCCAGCAAGGCGCCCAGCATCGCGTCATCACTGTGGCGGGCGAGGAAAATATGTGCCAGAAAATTCAAACTCGATGGCCCCTGATGGATGAAATACGGCAGAGAGTAATCGTGGCAGTGCGGTGGCCACTTGATCATTCCATCTTAACCGAAACAAACATCCTGTGTTTCGCCTGGGTACCGCCCCTACTTCCTCATCAGGCGCGGCTCAAGCGCAGGATCGAACCGCCGCTTTCCATCTTCGGACAGTGAGTAGCTGTCGGTCTGCTCACGCTCGAGAGGCAACGGCGTCACGGGTCAAGGGCGATCATCTGCCTGGTCGTCTGTCGCAGCCAGAGTCGAGTATCTACCCGGTAAACAGTGGCCTGAAGCGTGGCTAGTTGAAAGCGCGGCAGATTTAGCTGTGCCTCTCTCTGATCTTCTAAACGTACCGGCCGATGAGCTTACGGACTTTATTTCGGCTGCCTTGCATGCGGGAAAACATGGGGAATTCTATAAGCTGCAAGAATCACTCGGACTTGAGAGGACACAATGTCTTCACTTCTTTTCGTCGCTTGTGGCTAAACACTTCCCGGCGGCGTTGACACCAGTCATTGAGCGAATACAGACAATTTTGGCGGAAAACGTCTAGCAGGCTGCCCGCAAGTCGTCGGCGCTTTTTGCGGACAGTATAAAAAAACGGCACCGGGATTTCTCCACGGTGCCGTTTTCGTTTGCGAGACTAGCGGATTACGCTTCGTCGCCGCCGTGCTGCTGAATGGCGGTGTTGTCTTCGAGCGATTGCAGGTCAGCCGACATCGATGCTTTCTCCGCATCGAGCAGTGCCTTGCGCTCTTCGACTTCCCACGCTTCTTTTTCCTTCTTGGCGCGATGGAAGGCCAGACCGGTACCACCTGGGATCAGGCGGCCGACAATGACGTTTTCCTTAAGGCCGCGCAGCGAATCGCGCTTGCCCATGATCGCAGCTTCGGTCAGCACGCGGGTGGTTTCCTGGAACGATGCGGCCGAGATGAACGAATCGGTCGACAGCGATGCCTTGGTAATACCCAGCAGTACGTTCTCGTAAGTTGCAGGGATCTTGCCTGCAGCGATCACGCGGTCGTTTTCGTCCAGCAGTTCCGAACGCTCGACCTGTTCGCCGACGATGTAGTTCGCATCGCCTGCTTCCACGATCTGCACACGGCGCAGCATCTGACGCACGATCACTTCGATGTGCTTGTCGTTAATCTTCACGCCTTGCAGACGGTACACGTCCTGCACTTCGTCAACGATGTAACGCGCCAGCGCTTCGATACCCAAGAGGCGCAGGATGTCTTGCGGATCGGCCGGGCCGTCCACGATCATCTCGCCCTTGTTCACTACCTGGCCGTCGTGTACCAGCACTTGCTTGTCCTTGGTGATCAGGAACTCGTGCTTGTTGCCGTCCATGTCCGTGATTTCCAGACGCTGCTTGCCCTTGGTCTCTTTACCGAACGCAACCGTACCGGTCACTTCCGCCAGCATACCGGCATCCTTCGGCGAACGCGCTTCGAACAGCTCGGCTACCCGTGGCAGACCACCGGTAATGTCGCGCGTTTTTTGCGATTCGGTTGGGATACGCGCCAGCACTTCACCGACCGACACTGCCTGACCATCTTTAACCATGATCAGCGCGCCAACCTGGAAGCCGATCGCTACCGAGTGCTCGGTACCGGCGATCTTGACTTCTTCGCCAGCTTCGTTGAGCAGCTTGACCTGTGGACGCAGGGTCTTGGTCAGCGAACCGCGACGCTTGGCATCGATCGCCACCAAGGTTGCCAGACCGGTCACTTCGTCGACCTGACGGGCCACGGTCACGCCTTCTTCGACGTTCTCGAAACGCACCGTACCAGCGTACTCGGTGATGATCGGACGGGTCAGCGGATCCCAGGTTGCCAGGGCCGTACCGGCCTTGATGACCATGCCATCCTTGACGATCAGCGTCGCGCCGTACGGCACTTTATGACGCTCACGCTCACGGCCGTGGTCGTCCGTGATCAGCACTTCGCCGGAACGGGAAATGACGATCTGGGCGCCCTTGCCATTGGTAACGTAACGCATGGTCGCGGTGAAACGGATGGTACCGTTCGACTTCGCTTCCACCGACGATGCCACTGCTGCACGCGATGCCGCACCACCAATGTGGAAGGTACGCATGGTCAGCTGGGTACCCGGCTCACCAATCGACTGCGCTGCCACCACACCAACTGCTTCACCGGCGTTGACCAAGAGGCCACGGCCCAGGTCGCGGCCGTAGCACTTGGCGCACAGGCCAAAGCGCGTGTCGCAGGTCAACGGGGTACGTACTTTGACTTCGTCGATCGACAGGCGTTCGATTTCTTCAACCATGTCTTCGTCGAGCAGCGTGCCCGCTTCGTACAGGGTGGCCTGGGTCTCTGGATTGACGACGTCATGCACGTTCACACGGCCGAGGATACGGTCGCGCAATGGCTCGATCACTTCACCGCCTTCGACCATCGCCTTCATCAGCGCGCCGTTGGTGGTGCCGCAGTCGTCTTCGATGACAACCAGATCCTGGGTCACGTCAACCAGACGGCGGGTCAGGTAACCCGAGTTTGCCGTTTTCAGCGCCGTATCGGCCAGACCTTTACGAGCGCCGTGGGTCGAAATGAAGTACTGCAAAACGTTCAGACCTTCGCGGAAGTTCGCGGTAATCGGCGTTTCGATAATCGAACCGTCCGGCTTGGCCATCAGGCCTCGCATACCAGCCAACTGGCGAATCTGGGCTGCCGAACCGCGCGCACCCGAGTCGGCCATCATGTAAATCGCGTTGAACGATTCCTGGGTCGACTTGGTGCCGTCGCGCTTGACGACATCTTCCACTTTCAGCTGGTCCATCATGGCCTTGCCGACTTCGTCCGAGGTCTTGCCCCAGATGTCGACCACCTTGTTGTAACGCTCGCCGGAGGTCACCAGACCCGATGCGTACTGCTGCTCGATCTGCTTGACTTCCGATTCCGCTGCCGAAATCAGGGTCACTTTTTGTGGTGGTACCAGCATGTCGTCGACACAGATCGAGATACCGGCGCGCGTGGCGAGACGGAAACCGGACTGCATCAGCTTGTCGGCGAACACAACGGTGGCACGCAGACCGCACTTTCGGAACGACGTGTTGATCAGCTTCGAGATCTCTTTCTTCTTCAGAGCGCGGTTCAGCACGCTGAACGGCAGGCCCTTCGGCAGGATCTCGGACAGGATGGCGCGGCCAACGGTGGTCTCGTAGCGGGTGACCGTACGGACGAACTCGCCAGTCGTGGCATCTTTTGGATGCTCGACGATACGCACCGTGATGCGGGTCGTCAGTTCGACTTCCTTGTTGTCGTAGGCACGAATGACTTCCGACACGTCGGTAAACAGCATGCCTTCGTTCTTGGCGTTGATCGCTTCGCGGCTCGCGTAGTACAGACCCAACACGATATCCTGGGAAGGAACGATCGACGGTTCGCCGTTCGACGGGAACAGGATGTTGTTCGACGCCAGCATCAGCGTGCGCGCTTCCATCTGTGCTTCGATCGACAGCGGGACGTGGACAGCCATCTGGTCACCGTCGAAGTCGGCGTTGAATGCCGCGCAGACGAGTGGGTGCAGCTGGATGGCCTTGCCTTCAATCAGGACTGGCTCGAAGGCCTGGATACCCAGACGGTGCAGCGTAGGCGCACGGTTGAGCATGACCGGGTGTTCACGGATCACGTCTTCCAGGATGTCCCACACGACCGGTTCCTGGATCTCGACCAGCTTTTTAGCGGCCTTGATCGTGGTTGCCAGGCCCATCAGTTCGAGCTTGTTGAAGATGAATGGCTTGAACAGTTCCAGCGCCATCAGCTTCGGCAGACCGCACTGGTGCAGTTTCAGCTGTGGACCGACCACGATGACCGAACGGCCCGAGTAGTCGACGCGCTTGCCCAGCAAGTTCTGACGGAAACGGCCGCCCTTACCTTTGATCATTTCAGCCAGCGACTTGAGCGGACGCTTGTTGGCGCCGGTCATCGCTTTGCCGCGACGGCCGTTGTCCAGCAGCGAGTCAACCGCTTCTTGCAGCATGCGCTTTTCGTTACGCGTAATGATTTCCGGCGCGCGCAGTTCCATCAGGCGCTTCAGACGGTTATTACGGTTGATGACGCGGCGATACAGATCGTTCAGATCGGAGGTCGCAAAGCGGCCGCCGTCCAGTGGTACCAGCGGACGCAATTCCGGCGGCAATACTGGCAGCACTTCCATGATCATCCAGTCAGGCTTGATGCCCGAACGCTGGAACGCCTCAAGCACTTTCAGGCGCTTGGCGTATTTCTTGATCTTCGCTTCGGACTTCGATTCCTTCAGTTCCACGCGCAGGGCTTCGGCATCGCGGTGGATGTCGATCGAGCGCAGCAGTTCACGGATACCTTCAGCGCCCATGAAGGCGGTGAAGTCGTCGCCGTACTCTTCGTACTTGGCGGCGTAGTCGTCTTCCGACATGATCTGGCACTTCTTCAGCGGGGTCATGCCGGGATCGGTCACGACGTATGCTTCGAAGTACAGCACGCGTTCGATATCGCGCAGGGTCATGTCGAGGACCATGCCCAGACGCGACGGCAGCGATTTCAGGAACCAGATGTGCGCAGTTGGCGACGCCAGTTCGATGTGGCCCATGCGCTCACGGCGCACTTTGGCCAGCGTGACTTCAACGCCGCACTTTTCGCAGATGACACCGCGGTGCTTGAGGCGCTTGTACTTGCCGCACAGGCATTCGTAGTCCTTGATCGGGCCAAAGATCTTGGCGCAGAACAGACCATCGCGCTCTGGCTTGAAGGTACGGTAGTTGATGGTTTCCGGCTTTTTGACTTCGCCGTAGGACCACGAACGGATTTTTTCAGGCGACGCCAGACCGATCTTAATCGCGTCAAACGTCTCGTTTTGCTGCACTTGCTTGAATAGATCGAGCAGAGCTTTCATGTATCACTCCAGGTGATTAAATTCTTAAATCTGCTGGTCCGGATTGCTCTGGACCAGCGGCGCCGACGTCTTAGTTACGCTCGAGGTCGATATCGATACCCAGCGAGCGGATCTCTTTCACCAGCACGTTGAACGACTCAGGCATACCGGCGTCGATCACATGGTCGCCTTTGACCAGGTTCTCGTACACTTTGGTACGGCCGTTCACGTCATCCGACTTGACAGTCAACATCTCTTGCAGCACGTACGATGCGCCGTACGCTTCCAGTGCCCACACCTCCATCTCACCGAAGCGCTGGCCGCCGAACTGGGCTTTACCGCCTAGTGGCTGCTGCGTGACGAGCGAGTATGGACCGGTCGAACGCGCGTGCATCTTGTCGTCAACCAGGTGGTGCAGCTTCAGTACGTGCATGTAGCCAACAGTAACCTTGCGCTCGAACGATTCGCCGGTGCGACCGTCATACATGGTCACCTGGTTCTTCGACGGCGTCATGCCCAGCTGCTTGGCAATCGGTTCCGGGTAAGCCAGATCGAGCATGCGCTTGATCTCGGACTCGTGCGCACCGTCAAACACTGGCGTTGCGAACGGCACACCTTTTTTCAGGTTGTCCGCCAGCGTGAAGATTTCATCATCGCTGAAGTTGTCCAGATCTTCCGACTTGCCGGTCTCGTTGTAGATCTGCGCGAGGAACTTGCGCAGTTCAGCAACCTTGGCTTGCGCTTTCAGCATTTCGCCGATGCGCAGGCCCAGACCTTTGGCAGCCCAGCCGAGGTGGGTCTCAAGAATCTGACCCACGTTCATACGCGAAGGCACGCCCAGCGGGTTGAGCACGATGTCAGCTGGCGTACCGTCAGCCATGTACGGCATGTCTTCGACTGGCACGATACGGGAAACCACACCCTTGTTACCGTGACGGCCGGCCATCTTGTCGCCCGACTGCAGGCGGCGCTTGACGGCCAGGTAGACCTTGACCATCTTCTGTACGCCTGGCTGCAGCTCGTCGCCCTGGGTCAGCTTCTTGCGCTTTTCTTCAAATGCCAGGTCGAACTGGTGGCGTTTCTCGGCGATCGATTCC
>DASWMN010000406.1:0-4456 GCA_036399735.1 Telluria sp.
CGGCAAGACGTTTGCGGACGCGCAGGGTGAAGTGGCGCGCGGTATCGAGATGGTCGAATTTGCGGTCGGCATTCCGCATCTGCTGAAAGGCGAATTCACCGACCAGATCTCGCGCGGCATCGATGCCTGGTCGATGCGCCAGGCACTTGGTGTGGTGGCTGGTATCACGCCGTTCAACTTCCCGGTGATGGTGCCGATGTGGATGTTCCCGGTTGCCATCGCCTGCGGCAATACCTTCGTTCTCAAGCCTTCCGAGCGTGATCCGTCGGCCTCGCTCCTGCATGCGAAACTGCTCAAGGATGCGGGTCTGCCGGACGGCGTCTTCAACGTCATCCAGGGCGACAAGACCACCGTCGATGCGCTGCTCGATCATCCTGAAGTGCAGGCCATCAGCTTTGTCGGCTCCACGCCGATCGCGGAATATATCTATTCGCGCGGCACTGCCAACGGCAAGCGCGTGCAGGCGCTCGGCGGCGCCAAGAACCACATGGTGGTGATGCCGGACGCCGACATGGACATGGCGGTCGACGCGCTGATCGGCGCGGCCTTCGGTTCGGCCGGTGAGCGCTGCATGGCCATCTCCGTGGTGGTGGCAGTGGGCGACTCGGGCGACAAGCTCATTGGCGCACTGGGCGCGCGCACGGCGGCCCTCAAAATCCGCGACGGCATGGCCGCCGACGCTGAAATGGGCCCGGTGGTAACGGCCCAGGCCAAGCAGCGCATCGAACGCCTGATCGGC
Organism: Telluria sp.; assembly: GCA_036399735.1. Lineage (GTDB taxonomy): Bacteria > Pseudomonadota > Gammaproteobacteria > Burkholderiales > Burkholderiaceae_D > Telluria_A. The sequence goes on from DASWMN010000406.1 coordinate 740, forward strand.
GAAGGCGTGGAGCAGGGCGCGACCCTGGTGGTCGATGGCCGCAACTGCAAGGTGCCGGACCGTGAAAACGGCTTCTTTGTGGGCGGCACGCTGTTCGATCACGTCACGCCGGACATGAGCATCTATAAAGAAGAGATTTTCGGCCCCGTGCTGTGCGTGCTGCGCGCGCCGGACGTGGCCACCGCAGTCAATCTGAGCAACGCCAACGAATACGGCAACGGTGTCGCGATCTACACCCGCGACGGCGGCACGGCGCGCGAGTTCGTGCGCCAGATCCAGGTCGGCATGGTGGGCGTGAATGTGCCGCTGCCGGTACCGATGGCCTTCAACAGCTTCGGCGGCTGGAAAAAGAGTCTGTTTGGCGACCATCACGCCTACGGCCCGGAAGGGGTACGCTTCTACACGCGCCACAAGGCAGTGATGCAGCGCTGGCCCAACACGGCAAGCGCCGGCGTGGAATTCGCATTCCCGCAAATGAAGTAAGGGCAGCACCCCACGCGAGTGGAGACAACTAAAAAATTAGAAACCGGGATGGAACATGATTGATTCTCTCAAACACCTGCCACTGGGCGTTGTGTCGAACGGTGAACTGGCCGAACACTTTACCGACCTGGCGCCGGCACTGACCAGGCGCCAGGCCGCGATCGAGAGCGCGCGCTGCCTGTACTGCTATGACGCGCCGTGCACGCGCATCTGCCCGTCCGAAATTGACGTGGCCAGCTTCATCCGCAATATCCACGACCAGAATATCAACGGCGCCGCCGCCGGTATCCTGAAGCAGAATATCCTCGGCGGCAGCTGCGCACGGGTATGTCCGACCGAGATCCTGTGCGAAGACGCCTGCGTGCGCAATCACGACGAGGAAGGCCAGCCGGTCAAGATCGGCTTGCTGCAGCGCCATGCGCTCGACAACGCCACCTTTGCCTCGCATCCCTTCCAGCGCGCGGCCGGTACCGGCAAGAAGATCGCCGTGGTCGGCGCCGGTCCGGCCGGCCTGTCCTGCGCGCACCGCCTGGCAATGCTGGGCAACGATGTCGTCATCTATGAAGCGCGCGAAAAATCGGGCGGCTTGAACGAGTACGGCATCGCCAAGTACAAGCTGACCGGCGACTTCGCCCAGAAGGAGGTCGAATTCCTGCTCGGGATCGGCGGCATCGAGGTGCAGCACGGCCGCGTGCTGGGCGAGAATTTGCACCTGAAAGACTTGCATGCGCAGTACGACGCCGTGTTCCTCGGTCTGGGCCTGAACGCCAGCCGCCAGCTCGGCCTGACGGGCGAAGATGCGCCCGGCCTGCTGGCAGCGGTGGACTACATCGCCGCGCTGCGCCAGGCGTCCGACCTGGCCACGCTGCCGGTGCCGAAGCGCGCCATCGTGATCGGCGCCGGCAATACCGCCATCGACATGGCGGTGCAGATCAAGCGCCTTGGTGCGCAGGATGTCACGCTGGTCTACCGCCGTGGCTACGACGCCATGAGCGCGACCGGCCACGAACAGGAAATCGCCAAGCTCAATCACGTGCGCATGCGCACCTGGGCCGCGCCACTCGATGTGCTGCTCGACGACGCGGGCCGTGTATGCGGCATGCGCTTTGAAGAAACGCGCCTCGATAACGGCAAGCTCATTGGCACCGGCGCCTTCATCGAGATCGCCGCCGATGCCGTGTTCAAGGCGATCGGCCAGAGCCTGGATCCGTCCGGCGTTTCCGATGCACTGGCGCAGCAGCTCGAACGCAGCGGCGACAAGATCAAGGTCGATGCTTCGTTCCGCACGGTGCTGCCGGGCGTGTACGCGGGCGGCGATTGCGTCGCGCCCGGGCAGGATCTGACGGTACAGGCAGTCCAGCACGGCAAACTGGCCGCAATGGCCATTCATAACGACATCCAATCGAAACTGGAGGCTGCATAATGGCTGACCTGAGCATCGACTTCTGCGGCATCAAGTCTCCCAATCCGTTCTGGCTGGCCTCCGCGCCGCCGACCGACAAGGCGTATAACGTGGTGCGCGCCTTCGAGGCCGGCTGGGGCGGGGTGGTCTGGAAGACGCTTGGCGAAGACCCGGCGGCGGTGAATGTGTCGTCGCGCTACTCGGCGCACTATGGCAAGAACCGTGAAGTCCTGGGCTTTAACAACATCGAGCTGATTACCGACCGCAGCCTGGAAATCAACCTGGCCGAAATCACCCAGGTCAAGCGTGACTGGCCGGACCGCGCGATGATTGTCTCGCTCATGCTGCCGTGTGAAGAAGCGCTGTGGGCCGAGATCCTGCCGAAAGTGGAAGCGACCGGCGCGGACGGTATCGAACTCAATTTCGGCTGCCCGCACGGCATGCCGGAGCGCGGCATGGGCGCTGCCGTTGGGCAGGTGCCGGAATACGTGGAGATGGTCACGCGCTGGTGCAAGAAGCATTCGCGCCTGCCCGTCATCGTCAAGCTCACGCCCAATATCACCGACGTGCGCAAGCCCGCGCGCGCGGCGCTGGCAGGCGGCGCCGACGCGGTGTCGCTGATTAACACGATCAATTCGATCACCCACCTCGATCTGGACCGCATGGTGGCCTTCCCGGTGGTCGGCAATGCAAGTACCCATGGCGGGTACTGCGGCTCGGCGGTCAAGCCGATCGCCCTCAATATGGTGGCGGAAATCGCGCGCGATCCGGAGACCCATGGTTTGCCCATTTCCGGTATCGGCGGCATCGGCAACTGGCGCGATGCGGCCGAATTCATCGCGCTGGGCGCAGGATCGGTGCAGGTGTGCACTGCCGCCATGCTGCACGGCTTTCGTATTGTGGAAGAGATGAAGGATGGCCTGTCGCGCTGGATGGACGAGAAGGGCTACAAGAACATCGCCGAGTTTTCCGGCAAGGCGGTGCCGAACACCACCGACTGGAAATACCTGGACATGAATTACCAGGTGATCGCGCAGATTGACCAGGACAAGTGCATCAAGTGCGGCAAATGCTATGTAGCCTGCGAAGACACCTCGCACCAGTCCATCGCGCAGCTGATCGATGCTGCCAGCGGTGTGCGCACCTATGAAGTGATCAAGTCGGAATGCGTGGGCTGCAATCTGTGCGAGATCACCTGCCCGGTCGAAGCCTGCATCACCATGGTGCCACAGGAAACCGGCAAAAAATACATGAACTGGACCCAAGATCCCCGTAACCCCAGAGCAGAAGTGGTAGGCTAGGCACCGGTAGCAAATAACCCCATTTTTGGAGAGTGCACCAGTGAGCAAAGACCTGTCAGCAAACACGCAGCTCTGGAACGAAGATCTCGCCCCCACCACCGCAGCCCAGCGCACCTGGCGCTGGTACCACTTTGCGGCGCTGTGGGTAGGCATGGTGATGTGCATTCCGGCCTACACGCTGTCGGCCAGTCTGATCGAAGGCGGCATGTCCGGCTACCAGGCGGTGCTGACGGTCTTTCTGGCCAATGCCATCGTCCTGCTGCCGATGCTCCTGATCGGGCACGCCGGCACCAAGTACGGCATTCCGTACGCGGTGCTGGCGCGTTCGTCGTTCGGCACCACCGGTGCGCGCATTCCCGCGCTGATGCGCGCGATTGTCGCTTGCGGCTGGTACGGCATTCAAACCTGGTTTGGCGGCAGCATGATCTACACCCTGCTGGGGGTGATGATGGGTGCCGAGATTGGCGGCGCAAAAATCGCCGGTCTGGGCATCAACGGCGCGCAGCTGGCGTGCTTTCTGGGTTTCTGGGC
>DASWMN010000407.1:0-1615 GCA_036399735.1 Telluria sp.
TGGGCGGGCCCGACCAGGCGGCGACTATCATCTTCGTCAACCAGGCCTTTGAAACCCGCTCCGGCTACGCGCGCGAGGAACTGCTGGGGCATCCGCTGCGGCGCCTGTCCGGCCCCGGCACCAGCCACACCACGCTGGCACGGATCGAGGCAGCCATGGCGCGCCAGCAGCCGGTGCGCGCCGAACTGCTCAATTACACGCGCGACGGCGAGGCTTACTGGGTCGAGACCGACATGGTGCCGTTTGCCGACGAGGGCGGCAACAATACCCACTGGCTGGTGGTCGAGCGTGACATCACCGAGCGGCGCAAATCGGAAGACGACATTCACCGGCTCGCGTTCTACGACGTGCTGACCGGCCTGCCCAACCGGCGCCTGCTGATGGACCGCATCGACAAGCTGCTCGAAAGTACCAGCCGCGATGGCAGTTACAGCGGCGTCATGTTCATCGACCTCGATCACTTCAAGGACATCAACGACGCGCGCGGCCACGCGGTGGGCGACGCCCTGCTGCGCCATGCCGGCGCCCGCCTGGCCGAGCTGATTCGCAAAGGCGACACCGTGGCGCGCATTGGCGGCGACGAATTCGTGGTCCTGCTGCCGGGCCTGGGCGCCGACACGGTGGAAGCGGCCCACCACGCGCTGATGATCGCGGAAAAAATCCGCGCCGCCATCGCCGAGCATTTCGTGATCGACGGCCAGTCCTACCGGTCCAGCGCCAGCCTGGGCGCCACCCTGTTCCCCGGCAGCGGCGAGTCGGCCGACGACCTGCTGCGCGAAGCCGACACCGCCATGTACCGCGCCAAGGCGGATGGCCGCAACGCCATCGTGTTCTACGAAGAGGCGATGCAAACCGACGTCGAACAGCGCCTGACACTGGCGCGCAGCCTGGCGCTGGCGCTGGGCGCGGGCGAACTGCAGATGCATTACCAGCCCCAGGTGGACCAGGCCGGACGGATCGCCGGCGCCGAACTGCTGATGCGCTGGCAGCGCCAGGACGGCAGCTCGGTGCCGCCGAATACCTTCATCCCGATCGCCGAGCAGTCCGGCCTGATTCATGGTCTGGGCCATTGGGCCATGCGCGAAGCCTGCGACGCGGTGGTGCGCCTGGCGGCAGCCGGGCACCCGTTGCCGCTGTCGGTCAACGTCAGCCCCAGCCAGTTCCGCCAGATCGACTTTGTGGAACAGGTGCGCGCCACGCTCAAGGACAGCGGCGCGCCCGCCAGCCTGCTGATTTTGGAAGTGACCGAGGGCCTGTTGATCGACAAATTCGATCAGACCGTGCTGCGCATGCGCGAACTGGCCGCGCTCGGGCTGCGCTTTTCGATTGACGATTTCGGCACCGGCTATTCCAGCCTGGCCTATCTGCGCCGCATGCCGCTGTACGAACTGAAGATCGACCGCAGCTTCATCCACGACACCCCGGCCGACGTGAATGGACTGGCGATCGTGCAGGCGATTCTGGCGATGGCGCGCCACCTGGGCTTGCGGGTGGTGGCCGAAGGCGTGGAAACCCGGGCCCAGGCCGATTTTTTGACGGCCAACGACTGCGACTGCATGCAGGGTTATCTGTTTGCGCGGCCGGCGCCGTTTGCCGATTTGCTGGCGGCACTGGC
>DASWMN010000408.1:0-22518 GCA_036399735.1 Telluria sp.
CCGCGTGGCTTTTTTACACCCGGGGCGCGACAAATGGTGAAACATTGGCGACAAAACAAAATACCAATCACGAACCAGTTGGAGTAGTATACAGTCCAATCTAATACCAGATGGCAATTAGCCGGGGCACCATGTCCATGAAACGCGCGCTGCTGCAGTTCTCGATCTTCTTCATCCTGTATGAACTGACCGTGTACTTGTCGAACGACATGATCATGCCCGGCATGCCGCTGGTGGTGGCACAGTTCAACGGTTCCAGCCGGCATATCGCCCTCTCTCTGAGCCTGTACATCTTTGGCGGCAGCCTGCTGCAAGTGGTGTTGGGCCCGCTGGCCGAGCGCTATGGCAAGCGCCGCGTCCTGCTGTGCGGCAACGCCCTGTTCCTGGTTGCGACCGCGCTGGTGCCCTTCGCCCAGACCATGCCGCAATTTTTGACCATCCGCTTTTTCCAGGGCATGGGTTCCTGCTTCATTTTCCTCGGCTACGCCACCATCCACGAACTGTTCGACGACGTCCAGGCCGTCAAGCTGACCACCCTGTTTTCCAACACCACCGTGTTCGCGCCACTGATCGGGCCGGTCGTCGGCAGCGCCATCATCGCCGTGGCGCCCTGGCAAGCCGTGTTCGTGACCGCATTCGCGCTCGGCCTGGTCGCGTGGATCGGCCTGTGGCGCAGCATGCCGGGCCCGGCCGCGCCGCCGCGGCCCACCAGCATCCGGGCCATTGCAGCGAGCTACCGCCGCATCCTGTCCAACCGCAGCTTCATGTTCGGCATCTTTATCGCGGGCATTTCCATCACGCCGCTGACTGCCTGGATCGGGCTGTCGCCGGCAATCGTGTTGCAGCGCATGCAGCAGCCCTACAGCGTCTACATTGCCTACCAATGCGTGATCTTTACCGGCTTTATTCTCAGCACCGTGGCCATCCAGCGCATGGGCGAGAACGTGTCGCTCACGCGCCTGATCCGCCAGGGCGGCGCACTGGCGCTGATCGGCATGGCCGGCGCCGGCCTGGTGCATGCGCATCCCCACCTGTACATCGGGTGCATGTTCGTGTTCTCGGCCGGCTTCGGCCTGTTCAACGGCGCGCTGGTGCGGCTGTCGCTGACGGCCACCGGCGAATCGATGAGCCTGACGTCATCGGCCATGAGCCTGCTCTATTGCATCTACATCGCGGTCGGCCTGGAACTGTTCAACCTGCTGTGCGAGCACTTCGACTATGCCCTGTCCGCCTATGCGCTGGCCAACGTGCCGCTGGGCATCGTGATTTACATCTGCCTGCTGCGCTTTGCCCGCAACCATGACAGCGGCCAGAGCGCGCTGCAAGGCGCGACCTGAGGAGAACGCCATGACGGACTTCATGATCGACGTGGGAACCCGGCTGGGCGAACTCAAGGCCGCATTCATCGCCATCGCCCAATGGGAAGCATTCGCGCAGGCTGACAGCGCCGGCACCTATCAGGCCAGGGCAAGCCTGCTGCGCGAGAACTACCAGCGCCGTCTGCGCGAACTGCGCCAGGCCGTGCGCGCCAATTTCGCCCAGTTCGACGCAGGCCGGATCGGATCATTGATGGCGCTGCCCACCCTGCCGCTCGACCCGGCCGAATTGCATCTGCACCGCATCTGGCTGGGCGGCCCCCTGCCGGCGCTGGCGGCAGAAGCGGCGCGCCAGTGGCAATGCGCCATTGACGCGATCGGCGCCGATTACACGGCCACGCTGTGGGTGTGGAACGCGCACCAGCTGCGCGCCGACGCCGGCTTCGTGGCCGGCGCCGGCCCCGCCTTCCGCATCGGCAGCTGCGTGCGCGCCGGTGTGCGCTTCGAAGTGCACAGCCTGCAGCAGCTGGCACAGGCGCGCATGCCGCAGCTTGGCGCTGCGCTGGAAGCGCTTCACGCGCAAGCTTGCTACGTCAACCTTGCGGATTTCTTCCGGGTGCTGATTCTGCACGAAGCAGGCGGCATCTACCTCGATGTCGATACCATGCCCTACCACGCCGCGACGGTATTCCTGGCGCGGCCCGAGGTGCCCGACTATGTGATGTTCGCACCGGCCCCGCGCCACGTGTGCTGGATGAACCTGGTGGACGATGAAAACGGCATGCTGGTCGCCAAGCGCGGCACGCCGGCGCTGGCGGCGCTGCTCGGTACCATGGCGCCGCGCCTGGCAGCCTTGCGCGCCCCGGACCGGCGCGCGCTGCACGACGCCACTTACGCCGTTTGGCGCGCCCAGATGGCGCACTCCTTCACCAGCTATCAGGCGCTCGCGGCCAGTCACTCGATCCTGCCCGACGACGCGCCCGAGGCGGTGATCAGTGGCGTGCGCGGCATGCGCCTGGTGGTGGACGCGCTCAGCGGCGCCGCCCGTCCGCTTGACGCGGGCGAGCAGGCCGCCTATCAGGCGTGCGCCGCCGCGCTGGAACAGCGCGGCTGGCAATTGGCCGATCCGCTCGAACTGGGGCAGCTGGTCCAGCTGACCACGATCGTGGAAACGCCGCGTATGGCGTACGCCGCACAGCTGCGCGCCCAGCCGGCCAGCTGCCACTACTACTCCTTCCTGTCGGACGATGTGCGGCTCGACCGCGTGAACAGCCTGTTCGGCGCCTATCTGCTGGCCCGCAACGCGCTGCGCATTGCGCGCGGCGACTTCTGGACGCCTACCCGCGGGCGCATGCCAGCGCTGCATGCGGCACGTGCCGGCACCTTGGGCCACGCGCAGGCGGTACGACCATGCTGAGCTTCGTGCCAGGCGCGCACGTCGCCGATGTACATCTAAACCGCATGGCGGCGCTGCTGTTCGAAACGAGCTACCTGCAGTACTGCTCGATCGCCAACAAGCTGCGCCTGCCATTCCAGCAACTGCAGCGGCGCCAGAATATCGATCCCTATCTGGGCCAGGTACGGGCCATGTTCGACCGCGAAGACAATTTCACCGGCTTTTACAGCGCCGCCACGCTGGCCGATTTCGCCCAGGTGGCCGCACCCTCGCACTACCGCGACGAGATGAAGGCCATGGACGACGCCTACGATGCCTTTCTGGCGCGGCACGCACTGCCCTCGGACTATCTGGTGTCCAGCCTGGCCATCGAAGCGCGCTATCGCGGCACCGGTCTGTTCAAGGCAATGCTGGGCGAGATCGAATACCAGGCGCGGGAACGCGGCTGCCGCCGCATTGTGCTGACGGTGTGGGAGCAGAGCGACGCCCTGCCGATCTATCGCAGCAAGGGCTTTCACAGCTGCGCCACCTTCGAGTATGCGTGGGAGCTGTTCTTCGACCGCCTGCATTTCATGGCATACGACCTGGAGGATGCATGATAGACACCATCGGCAAGGACCATATCGGCGAGCGCAATCTGTCGACTGTGGCAGGCGCGCACATGCGCCTGAACCTGCACGCCAAGGGCGAAGCCTTGCGCGTGCTGTCCGAGGACGACTGGCGCTTCTGGCGTGACAATGGTTACGTCGTCATTCCCAACGCGGTGGCCAGCGCCAAACTGGACCAGCTTGAGCAGTTGATGTGGGAATTCGAGGAGCTCGACCCGGACGATCAGGCCAGCTGGTACCCCGAACACAAAATGCGCCTGCGCACGACAGAACTGAGCTTCAACGCCGGCATGATCGAGCTGTATCATCACCAGCACCTGTGGGATGCGCGCCAGACCCAGCGCGTGTACGATGCCTTTGTCGATGTCTGGGGCACGCAGGCACTGTGGGTATCGATCGACCGCATGAACTTCAATCTGCCGCCCGCGCCCGGGTTCGAATTCCGCAGCTTCATGCACTGGGATTATGATCCTGATACCGACCCGCAGAACGTGCAGGGCGTGCTGGCGATCAGCGACCAGCGCGACCCGGAGGTGGGCGGCTTTGTCTGCATTCCCGAACTGTTCCGCGAATACGACAGCTGGCGTGCGCGCCAGGGCGCCAACTGGGACTGGTACCGCCCCGACGTGGCCGATCTGCCGCACGTACCGGTATTGCTGAGCAAGGGCGATCTGCTGATCTTTAACAGCAAGCTGTGTCACGGGATTCGCCAGAACCGTTCCGCACACAAGGTGCGGCTGGCGCAGTATATTGCGATGATGCCTGCGCAGCCTGAGAACGCGGCGCTGAAGGAATGGCGCATCCGGGCCTGGCGCGAGCGCCTGGCGCCGGAAGGCTACAGCCTGCATGGCGACCCGCGCCGCTGGGAGCAGACGCGCTACGCCAGGGCTGAACTGAGCGAACTTGGCGAAAAATTATTGGGCTCGCGCCCTTGGTAACAATGACATTCATGTTCAACAACAAGCAACACACGAGGGGATGGAAATGACGGAGCACGTGCAGGAACAGGAAATGCGCAACAAGATCGGTCAGCTGTTCATGGTCGGATTCGACGCGCTCGAACCGGACCGCCACATCACGCGCCTGATCACCGAGCAGCGCATCGGCGGCGTGATTCTGTTCCGCCGCAATGTACACACCCCGGCCCAGGTGGCCGCGCTGTGCCGCAGCCTGCAGGAGATCAATGCGCGCGTCAGTGACGAGCCGCTGCTGATCGCCCTCGACCAGGAAGGCGGCATGGTGATGCGCATCGAGCAGGGCGTCACCCCGATCCCGGCGGCCATGGCATTCCAGCAGGCCGGCTCGGAGCGCGATTGCGAAACGCTTAACTTCGTCAGCGGCGACGAAATGCGCCAGCTCGGCATCAACATGATGCTCGCGCCCGTGCTGGACGTGAACAACAACCGTCTTAATCCCGTGATCGGCGTGCGCGCCTACGGTGAAGACGCCGACACCGTGGTGCGCTACGGGATGGCAGCCATGCGCGGCCAGAAGTCGGCCGGCGTGATCGTCACCGCCAAGCACTTCCCCGGCCACGGCGACACCGCCACCGACACCCACTACGACACCGCCTGCGTGCCGCACGATCTGGCGCGCCTGCGCGCGGTCGAGCTGCGCCCGTTCGCCGCCGCCATCGAGCAAGGCGTGGACGCGATCATGACCGCGCACGTCTCCTTCCCTGCCATCGAGCCGGATACGTCGGTACCGGCCACGCTGTCAAAGAACGTGCTGACCGGCCTGCTGCGCGGCGAAATGGGCTATCGCGGCGTGATCATTTCCGACTGTCTGGAGATGGCCGCGATTTCGGAAGGGATCGGCATTCCGGCCGGCGCCATCGCCACGCTGCAGGCCGGCGCCGACATCGTGCTCATTTCGCACCGCGAGGCGCAGCAGCACGCCGCCATCGAGGCTGTCATCGCCGCCGTTGCCGACGGCCGCATCCCGCAAGCGCTGATCGACGCCGCTGCCGCGCGCGTGCACGCGCTCAAGCAGGCCAACGCGGTGCGCGGCTGGCAAGGACTGGATGTGCGCCCGGCCGGGCTGATGAAACCGGGCTCGCTGGCGCTGGCAGCGCAGGTGCAGCAGGCCGCGCTGCGGGTGGAGGGCAATTTCCGCCCGCTCGATCGCAAGCTGCCGGTGACGCTGGTGACGGTGGAAGTGCGCTCGCGCAGCGAGATCGACGAGGTGGCCAACAGCCGCAACAAGGATGCACGCAGCACCATGCTGCCGGCGCTGCAGGAAGCCGGGCTGGATGTGCGCGAGATCGCGATTTCAGCCGAAGCCGGCCAGGAGGAGGTCGATGCCGCGATCGCCTTCGCGCAGGGCGCCGCGCAGATCGTGGTGCAGACCTACAATGCGATGCTGGTGGAAGGCCAGCGCCGCCTGCTGGCCGCCCTGCCGGCCGACCAGCTGTGGGTGGTGGCGGGCCGGCTGCCGTACGATCTGGATCTGGCCCCGCAGGCGCAGGGCCGGCTGGCCGCTTACGGTTGCCGTCCTGCCGCCCTGGCGCCCGTGGTCGTCAAGCTGCTCGGTGGCGCCTGAGGCCTGATCAGGCCTTCGTATTGAGCGCCGAGTGGCGCACGCTGTAGCCGAAGTAGGTCAGCAACGCCAGCGCCATCACGATCGAAAACACGATGTAGGTGGTATTTGACAGGCCGTGCATGATGTACAGGCAGGCCGCCACGCTCAGGCCCGGCACCAGGTAAGGACCAAACGGCACGCGGAAACCCTTGGTGGTCGCTTCGCCATGCTTCTTGCGCATCACCGGCACCGCGATCGACACCACCATGAAGGCGGTCAGCGTGCCCATGCTGACCATGTCCCACAGGAAGGTCGAGTCCACCAGTGCCGCCACCAATCCCACCACGACGCTGACGATCAGGGTATTGCTGACCGGGGCTGCCGTGCGTGGATTGACCTTCTGGAACGTCTTTGGAATCAGGCCGTCGCGGCTGATCGCATACAGGATCCGGGTCTGGCCATAGATGGTCACCAGGGTCACGCTGAACACCGAGATCACGGCGCCGGCGGACAGGATCAGCGCCGGCCAGGCATGCCCGGTGACGTTCTGCAGAATCACCGACAGGCCGGCCTGCTGGCCTTCAAACATGTGGGCCGGCTGCGCGCCCACGGCGGCAAACGCCACCAGCAGATAGAAAACCGTCACGATTGCCAGCGCACCGAGGATCCCTTTCGGGACATTGCGGGTCGGGTCCTTGACTTCTTCGCCGGCGGTGGCAACCGTGTCCAGGCCGATGAACGAGAAGAACACCAGGCCGGCGCCGGCGGCCACACCAGCCATGCCGCCCTTCTGGGTGGCGGTGTCGGGATAGAAGAACGGGGTGAAGTTGGCCGCGTCGAACCCGGACAGGGCAATCGCGATAAAGAACAGCAGGATCGCCAGCTTGATCAGCACCATGATGGCGTTGGTGGTGGCCGATTCCTTGGTGCCGCGGATCAGCAGCACCGCGCACAGGATCACCAGCAGCACCGGTGGCAGGTTGAAGTGGCCGGGATTGAATTCCACGCCATGTTTGCCGGCCACGATGAAAGGCGTGCGCAGCGTTTCCGGAATCTGCCAGGCAAACGCGTTGGTCAGGAAGTTATTCAGATAATCGGACCAGCCGATGGCGGTGGCGCTGGCCGCCAGACCGTACTCCAGCAGCAGGCAGGCCGCCATGATGAAGGCGGCAAACTCGCCCAGGGTCGCATACGCGAACGAGTAGGAAGAGCCGGAGGCGGGAATGCGGAACGACAGTTCGGCGTAGCACAGCGCGGTCAGGCCGGCGGTCAGCGCGGCGATCAGGAATGACAGAATGACCGCCGGGCCAGCCTTGGGCACCGCTTCGACCATGGTGAAGAAAATGCCGGTGCCAATGGTGGCGCCGACACCGATCATCGTCAGTGGAAACAAGCCCATGGTGCGGGCCAGGCCACCGCTGTGCGCAGCATCGGAATGCTTGCCGGCGGTCTTGATGCGGAGCAGCTTTTGGCCAAGTGTCTGGTTCACGGATCGTCCCTTATATCGTGCTTGAAATGAATGGCAGCAGGGATTATAGGGGCTAATGCCATTTACTTATACACATCTTTCGCCGCCCCGCACCGTGGCGCAACGCCTGATGTGGCGCGGTTGACTTTTCACTGCGGGTGCCCGGACTGAAGCGGCAACACCATGGCAAGCAGGTTCGGCGAACAGCGCCAAAACAGGCGCCAGCAAGGCTATTTTAATGTTAAAAAGAAATTTCCTCGGAAACATGCGTTTAGAATGCAACTTTGATAGAATACGGCGCATGACTGAGCTGACCCGATGCGACTGACCCGTTTTTCCGACATAGGCCTGCGCGTGCTGATTTATCTGGCGCGCACCGGTGAACGCCGTTCGCCTGTGACGGTGGCAGAAATCGGCGCCCAGTTCGATCTGCCGGTGAACCACCTGGTGAAGGTGGTGGGCCAGCTGGCACGCGCGGGCTGGGTAACAGCCACGCGCGGGCGCAATGGGGGGCTGCGTCTGGCTGCCGATCCTGATGTACTGCGCGTTGGCGTCGTCTTGCGGGAACTGGAGGGCGATGCCGAGATGGTCGATTGCGAAGGCAGCAACTGCAAGCTGCGCAACGACTGTATTCTGCGCGGCGCGCTTGAAGCCGGCAAACGCGCTTTTTACAGCGCCATGGACGCCTACACGCTTACCGCCATTACCGAGGGCAGTACCGGCGAGCAGATCGTCCGCATGCACCGCATGTTTCAACACCCGGCGCAGGGCAGCGCCACCTAGCACGAGTACCGATACCAGCGAGAGCCGGCTGCCTGCGCGCCGGCCATTTTTTAAACGTTAAATATGCATATTTTATGCAACTTAAGGAAGCCATGATTTCATCTACCGCCCGTCCCTACATCGATGCCAGCGTTCCTGTGCTGCGCGCCCATGGTCTGGCCATCACCACCGCGTTCTATCAGAATATCTTCGCCGAATTGCCGCAGCTGACCAATCTGTTCAACATGGGGAACCAGGCCAATGGCGCCCAGCAGCAGTCGCTGGCGTCGGCCGTGTTCGCGTATGCCGCCAACATCGGCAACCCGGACGCGCTGGGCCCCGTGGTCAATCGCATCGTGCACAAGCACGTATCGGTGGGCGTGCGCGCCGAGCACTACCCGATCGTCGGTCGCCACCTGCTCGGCGCCATTGCCCAGGTGCTGGGCGACGCCGCCACCCCGCCCCTGCTGGCCGCCTGGGACGAAGCCTACAACGCGCTGGCCACCATTTTCATCAACGCCGAAAAGGCGCTGTATGCCGAGCACGGGATGGAACCGGGCCAGACCCGCGCCATGCGCGTGACCGATGTGTCGCTGCAGGGCGAGGACGTGGTCGCATTGCGTCTGGCGCCAGCCGATGGCACGCCGGTTCCGACGCACAAGGCCGGCCAGTACATCAGTGTGAGCGTCGGCTTGGGCGATGGCCGCCACCAGATCCGCCAGTACAGTCTGTCCGATGCGCCGCGCGAGGACAGCCTGCGCATCTCGGTCAAGCGTGACGGTACAGTGTCGAACTGGATTCATGACAACGTAAGCGTGGGCAGCGAACTGCAGGTATCGCTGCCGTTCGGCGACTTTACCCTCGACACCGAATCGAACGAGCCGGTGGTGCTGCTGTCGGCCGGTGTCGGCATCACGCCGATGATCGCCGCGCTTAACCGCATCGCCCAGGTCAACCCTGGCCGTTACGTCATCTTCGGCCACGCCGCGCGCGAGCGCGCGTATCAGGCGCACCAGGGCGACATTGCCGCGGCGCGCGCCGCCATGCCGAATCTGCAGGTCGTCACGTTCTATGAAGCGCCGCAGGAAGGCAGCGATGCGCTGCGCGGCCGCATGGAAGTGGCGCGCCTGCCGTCATGGCCGCGCACCGAGACCAATGTCTATCTGTGCGGCCCGCTGCCCTTCATGCAGACGCAGTGGCAGGCACTGGTCGGCGCCGGTGTGCCGGTGACACGCCTGCACCGCGAGGTGTTCGGCCCGGAAGCGCTCGACCATCTGCTGTAAGGTTTAGTTGACGACCTTGACGTGACGCCCGCTGATATTGCGCTGGGCAGGGTTGCCGTAGACGGTGATGCTGCCCGAGCCGGTGGTCTGGGCGATCAGCGATTGTCCGACCTGGGCGGTGATGTCGCCCGAGCCCGTGGTCGACAGTTCAGCATGATCGCTCATTAGGTCCTTCAGGCGCGCATCGCCCGAACCGACCACGTTGGCGTTGAGCCGCGCAACCGCGCCGCTGGCCTGCAGTTCGCCCGAACCACGCACTTTAACGTTGAGCGATTCGGCGCTCACTTTTCCCATGCGCAGGCTGCCGGAGCCGGCCAGACTCAGGTTGGCATTGCCGCTTTCCAGATCGCGCGCATCGATCTCGCCCGAGCCGCTGGCCTGCAGGTTCAGGGTGCCGACCCGGCCCGACAATTGACTGGTACCGGAACCGCTCTTGGTCAGCGTCAGCGGCCCGCCTTTCAGACCGCTGACGGACAGGCGCCCCGAACCGGCAGTGCTGATCTGCGACAGTTGCGGCACGGTCCAGCGCACGCGCAGACTGTGATCGGTGCGCACTTCGCCCTCCACCCACATGCGCAAGGTACCGTTGACCACTTGCGTGCGGATCAGGGGCAGCAGATTGCTGTCGGCTTCGACCTGCAGCGCGCCCGCTTCGCCCACCTTCACCTCCACCTGCAGCGGCCCGCGCATGTCCAGCTGGGCCACGCTTTCGACGGCGCGCTCCTCGCTGACGACGCGGCCATCGCCCTGCACCGCATCCTTGTTGAAAGCGGTGCGGAACTGGAGATCCTCGCCGGGGGCGACGATGATGGCGCAGCCAGCCAGGGTCAGGGCAATGGCGGCAACAGAGCTAACAAGGGGAATCGAACGCATGACAGGCCTTCTCAATGTAGGGGAATGCCGCCACATTAGCAAAAGACCAGCCGAAGGGTGCCCCGCGTGCGACGAAACGCCGCCCGCAGGGGGTGAACGGTTAAATTCGCACGACCATCAGGCCGGCGCGCAGACCAACCCGCACATCGGGATTGGGGAACACCACCAGCTCCTCCGGGTGCTGCACGGTGTAGACCGTGGCGCCGTCGGTGGCAATGACTTCGCCCTGGCGCAGCGCGGTAAAGTTTTGCGTGCTGCGGTCAAAGGCCATCTTGAAGTCGTCCGACAGCTTCATGATCTGCTGCGCCACCTTGAATACGTGCGGCTCGGCCTTGGCAGCGGCCGGGGCGGCGCCGCGCAGCAGGTCATTCAAGGCCTCGGCCACATCGGCAAACAGCGACAGATCGTTTTGGCCCAGCGTGCCGACCCGGCCCAGCTCCACGGTGCTGGCAGCGGCGCCATGGTGCTCGGCCGAGTAGTAGCTGTAAGTACCGGCCGACTGCGGATTCATGATGATGGCGCCGATGGCTGCCTGGCCGAGCCAGCCGATCAGCGCCTGCTTGCCTTCGTCGGCGATCAGGTCCGGCACGATCGCAAAGGTCGGGTACACGGACGGACGAATCGCCGTGTGCAGGTCCAGATGCCAGCGCACCGGACCTGCGCTTTCGAAAAAGTCGACCGTGGCGGCGATCATGGTGTCGGCACGCGCCGCTTCGGCGGCGTCCGCCAGTGAACCGCGCACCGGACGGAACATCCGGTTCAGGTCCGCATCGATGAAGCGTTTGCCGGCCGCGATGGCGTCGATATTGCCGACGCAGACCATCAGGTCCACGGCCAGCTGCTCGGGCGCGCGCGCCAGGGCGTCGAGCGCGTGGGCCACCACTTCGATCGGCCCGGTCTCGTCGCCATGCACACCCACCGACACCAGCACGCTTGCGCGCGCCGGTTCAGGCGAAGCCTTGATGGTCAGGATGCCCTTGGCAGGCTGGCCGACAAAGAAGCCGGCCGCCATGAAGCGCTGCGCAACCGCGCCGAAATCAGCCTCGGCGAGGGCGCGCACCGCATCCGGAAGTGCAGGTATCGTCATTGCCGCTTACGCCGCAACAGCCGAATTGGTCGCTTCCGACAGCGCCCACACATCCAGCATCGCCTGTTCCAGGTCGGTTGCCATCGCATAGCCCGACAGGCCCATGGTGTTGGTCACCACTTCGACCGCTTCCATGGTGTTGCCGCCAGTGCCGGAGCGTGCCAGCACCTGCATCAGGAGACGCTGCTGGGTGCGGCGCAGGGCCTGCATCGCGTAGTTACGCAGCTGGTCCTGCGATTTGCTCTGGGCCGCCAGCTTGAGGCCGCGTTCCAGCGTATCGATGCCGGCCTGGCCGCGCAGCGCCATCCCCACTTCCAGGAACTGGGCCAGCGACATGCCCGCCGGACGCTGTACCGACACCGCAGCGAACAGGAAGGTGGCGACGGCTTCAATGCCCTCCACCGCTTTCCAGGCGCTGATGAACGATGCAGGCAAGGCCTGGTAGCCGTCCGCGTCCGACTGCGAAGGCAGCAACTGCTTGAGCATGTCCGGCTGTGCGAACAGGCGGGTCAGCTCTTCCATGCCGCCGGCGCCGCGCTGGGCGTCGCCTGGCACCGACAGCGCGCCTTCCAGAATCGCCTTGAACAGCACGCGGGTGCGCGCATCGACCTTGATCGATACGGCGCGCGGCACGTTCAGTGCATCGGCGTCGAGCGCGGCGAAGATCGGCGCCAGATTCAGCGCGGCCCACGACTGGCCCCAGGCCTTGACCACTTCCGAGTCGTCGATCTGGTGTTCGGTCGCCAGATCGCGGATCATCAGCGGACCGCAGCGGTTGACCGCTTCATTGGCCAGTACGGTGGCCAGAATGGTATTGGCCAGCGGATGCGCCAGCGCTTCGCGGGTTGCCACCAGCTGCGCCGGGAAGTACGGCTTGAGGACCGACTCGGCCCATGGCAAACCAGTCAGCGGCAACGCCGACATGATGCGCTTGAAGCGGTTCTTCACGTTGGCGATCACCACGGCCAGTTCCGGCGCCGTCAGGCCAATACCGGCAGCCTTGCGGCGGGCCAGTTCAGCGTCGGTCGGCAGCTGCTCGAGTTCGCGGTTGACTGCACCCTCGGCTTCCAGGCTGGTGATCAGCGCGGCGTAACCATCGACCACTGCAGGGTCGCTCTGGGCCTGGCCTTCACGGGTCAGCAAATGGGTTTGCTGCTTGTTGTCGCGCAGGACCAGGTCTTCGATCGCCAGCGTCATTTCGTTCAGGATGCGGTTGCGGTCCGCTTCCGGCAACTGGCCGGCATTGACTTCGGTATCGAGCCAGATCTTGACGTTCACTTCATGGTCGGAGCAATCCACGCCAGCCGAATTGTCGATCGCATCGGTGAAGATGCGGCCACCGGCCAGGGCGAATTCGATACGGCCGTTCTGGGTCGCGCCCAGATTGCCGCCTTCGGACACCACCTTGCAGCGCAGTTCATTGCCGTTGACGCGGATATTGTCGTTGGCGCGGTCCTTGACCTGGGCGTGGGTTTCGGTGGACGCCTTGATGTAGGTACCGATACCGCCGTTGTAGAACAGGTCGACCGGCGCCTTGACAATGCGGTGCATCAGTTCTTCCGGCGAGAGCACGGTTTCCTCGATGTCCAGCGCGGCACGGATCTGCGGCGACAGTTCGATCGAGCGGGCGCTGCGCGGATACACGCCGCCGCCAGTCGAAATCAGTTCCTTGTTGTAGTCTTCCCACGACGAGCGTGGCAGCGCGAACATGCGGGCACGCTCGGCGAACGACACTGCGACATCCGGGGTCGGGTCGAGGAAGATATGACGGTGGTCGAACGCGGCCAGTACTTTCAGTTGCTTCGAAAGCAGTACGCCGTTGCCGAACACGTCGCCCGACATGTCGCCCACGCCGACCATGGTGATCGGGGTGTTGTTCCAGTCGTGGTCCATTTCGTAGAAGTGGCGCTTGACCGCTTCGAACGCGCCCTTGGCGGTGATGCCCATTTTTTTGTGGTCGTAGCCGTTCGAGCCGCCCGACGCAAACGCGTCACCCAGCCAGAAGCCGCGCTTGACCGCGATGCTGTTGGCGATGTCGGAGAACGTCGCGGTGCCCTTGTCGGCAGCGACCACCAGGTAAGGATCGTCCTGGTCATAGCGTACCGTATCCTGCGGTGGCACGATCTCGCCGCGCACGCGGTTGTCGGTCACTTCCAGCAGGCTGGAAATGAACAGGCGGTAGACTGCTTCGCCTTCGGCCGCGATGGTTTCACGCACCGCGTCTTTCGGCATCTGCTTGCACACAAAGCCGCCTTTGGAGCCGGCCGGTACGATGACCGCGTTCTTGACCATCTGCGCCTTGACCAGGCCCAGAACTTCGGTACGGTAGTCTTCCATCCGGTCCGACCAGCGCAGGCCGCCACGGGCGACCGGGCCGCCGCGCAGGTGCACGCCTTCAAAGCGGCGCGAGAACACATAGATCTCGCGGTAAGGACGCGGTTCCGGCACCAGCGCCAGCTTGCTGGTGTCGAACTTGAAGATGATCTTGTCGCCTTCCTGCGCGTTCTGGAAGTAGTTGGTGCGCACGGTGGCCAGGGTCAGGTCGACCAGGGCAGCCATGATTTCTTCGGTGTCGGCGTGATTGACTGCAGCCAGGCGGGTCTTGATCGACGCGATCTCGTCGGTCGCGGCCAGGCGGGTTGCCTCAGGCAGCGACGGATCGAAGCGCTGAACAAAGCCTTCCACCAGTTCCTTGACCAGGGCGGGCTGGCGGCGCAGGGTGTCGGCCATGTAGCGTACCGAGAACTTGCTGCCGGTCTGGCGCCAGTAGCTGATGTAAGCGCGGATCAGCTGCACTTCGCGCATGCGCAGGCCGCCTTCGATGACCAGGCCATTCAGGCGGCCATCTTCGGCTTCATTGTTGAACAGCGAAGCGAACAATTCTTCTGCCACCTTGATCACGCCTGGCTTGGCCAGCTTGGCAGCACTGTCGGCATCGACCGCCAGGCTGGTGACATAACGGCGCGAACCGTCGGCCAGGGTGATGCCGTAGGTCTGCTCACGGTCGATCGCCACGCCGGCGCTTTGCAGCGCTGGCAGGATGCGCGACAGCGAAGGCACTTCGCCGACCGAGTACAGGCGCACGGTGGCGCCGTCGGCGGTGTTTTCAACGCGGACCGACACGTGGCCGTCGTGGCCGTTGCTGATCAGTTTATTCAGATCGCGGAAGGCGACGTCCGGCGCGGTGGCCGACACGTAGTTGACCGGCAGCGTGGCGCACAGCTTGCGCAGGGTGCCGCGGGTCGACATTTCGAACACATTGTCGGTCAGGGCAGCGAACTTGTCGTGCCAGCCGTCCAGTACCGACAACAGCGGCTGCTGGATATCGGTTTCCAGGTCGAGCGGGTAACGTGCTGCGTGCGCGATCAGGTAGACACGGGCCAGAGGACCGTCAGCCACCAGGGTCTGCGAACGCACATCGGTCGCGCCCGACGATTCCTTGAGCGCGTGCGCCAGTGCGGCGGCCACGCTGGCGCTGTAACGCTCGCGCGGCAGGTAGACCAGCACGTTCAGGTGGCGTGCATACACGTCGCGGCGGGCGAATACCTTGGCGCGAGGCTGCTTGTAGAGCGACACCACCGAACTGCACACCTGCGACAGCCATTCCGGATCGGCTTCCAGTGCTTCGGTACGCGGCAGCGATTCGAGGATCTCGAGGAATTTCTCGGCGCGGAAGCCTTCCTGGCGCACGCCGGCCAGGCTCAGGACCTTGGCGACGCGGCCGCGGGCGAACGGCAGGCGGGCCAGCGGGGTCGCCGTGGCGGCGCGGGTGAACAGGCCGACGAAGCAGTGCTCGCCGAGGATGTTGCCTTGTGCGTCGGTATCGCGCACGCCGATGAAGTCGAGCGGCTGATCGCGGTGCAGCGTGCCTTCAACGTCGGCCTTGACGATCGACAGTGCCTCCGGACGCTTGGACAGGGTTTCAAAGTCGCCCGGGATGTTGGCCAGGCAGGTGCCGTACACCGGATGCGACGTATCCTGCAGCACGCCGATGCGGCTCGGGATATCGCGTTCGAGTTCGCGCACGCCGGCTTTGACGACGTAGTAAGCGTAGCCGAAAGGCTCGAAGCCTTCGTTCTTGGCCCACTCCAGGAAAGCGGAAACTTCCTGGCCTTCGGTGCCGTGTGCGGCGCTGGAAGCGGCCACGGAAGTGAGGCGGTCAGCCATCGCGACAGCGTCGCGGCGCACCACGGCGGCGTCGCGCGCCACCATCTGCAACTTGGCGACCAGCGCCGACAATTCCTCTGCCGGCAGATCTTCGGCCAGCAGGCACAGTACATACGATTCCAGTGGCGAACCGGCTTCGCCGACGGCGACGGCATTGCCGCTCGCATCGCGGCGCACGGCCAGCACGGCATTCATCACGCCGCTGACGGCGACGCGCTGCTTGCGCATCGCCATGACGATCGAATCGACCAGGTAAGGCATGTCAACGTTCAGGATCAGCAAGGCAGTTGCCATGCCGCCGCGGCCATCCGAGTGGCGCAGTTGCGCGATCTGGCAGCCGGCGCCGCTGCGTTGGGCAGCCTGGGCGAAGCCGTCGCGCAGTACTGGCGCCAGGCTTTCCGGCGACGTGCCTGCGAGGTCTTCGTCGTCCAGGGATTTCAGCCAGGCGTTGATCAGGGCCGCGACAGGGCTACCGTCGGCGTTGATCAGGTCCAGGGTCTGGTTGCGCAAATCTTGTGGCATCTGTTTCATGTTGCATCTCCAATGCTTTGGTTGTATTCCATCGGTTCAGCGCCTGCTTGTGGCGGCGCGCTTCGCGATTTATGAGGGGACGGGGTTGGCCCGTCCAAAAATAAGGGTTTCGAAGTGGGCGTATTCTACGTCAGGTCATACAGTCCGGGCAGCGCCAGAATGCGTTCCAGATCGGCCAGGGCAGCCTGGCATTCAATGGCCAGCTGCGGGTCGGCCAGATCCTTCGGCTCGAGGTGGTCGCGGTAGTATTTACCGACCCATTCCACCAGCGTCGCGTACAGGGACTCCGTCATGATCACGTTCTGATGCATGGCGCCGGCTTCGGCGTCGGTCAGGGCCACGCGCAGGCGCAGGCATGCGGGACCGCCGCCATTGCGCATGCTCTGGCGCAGATCGAAATGAATCAGTTCATCGACCGGGCCATCGCTGGCGACCAGCTGTTCGAGGTAGCGCGCCACGGCCTGGTTCTCCTGGCATTCCTGCGGAATCACCAGTGCCATCTTGTCGTCCGATTTGGTCAGCAGCTGGCTGTTGAACAGGTAACTGGCCACCGCATCGGCCACGGACACCTGTTTGGTATCGACCCGCACCGGCGTCAAGCCCGCGCCCACGCCGTCCATCGCCACGCGCAACTGGTTCAGCACCGCGTTCTCGTCGTGGAAAGCCTGCTCGTGATAGAACAGCACGTTGCCATTGCCGACCGCGATCACGTCATTATGGAACACGCCCTGGTCAATCACGTCCGGGTTTTGCGAGGCATACACGGTGCGTGCCGAATCAAGGCCGTGCAGGCGCGCGATGGCCTGTGATGCTTCGAGCGTCTGACGGGCCGGGTATTTTTTCGGCGCTGGCGCGGAAGGATCGAATTCGACGCGGCCATACACAAAGAACTCGACGCCACGGCCGCCGTGCGACGCGCCAAGGCGGGTGTGGTTGGCAGCCCCTTCATCGCCGAAAGCCGGCGTGGAAGGCAGCGCGTCGTGCACTGCAAAATGCTTCTCGTCGGCGAACAGCGCGCGCAGCGTGCGGGTCGACTGCGCGTGCTCGTCAGCGCGGTGCAGCTTGTTGTTCAGGTTTGCCGCGGTGAAGTGGGTGCGGCCATCGAAGGTATCGGCCGACGGGCTGACGGTGGCGGCGTTGGCGGTCCACATTGGCGAGGCCGAGTAGGCGCAGGCCAGAATCACCGGCGACTCGCGGTAGGCGCGCGCCAGCACCTCGGCGTCGGTACCGGTAAAGCCGATTTTGCGCAGCATGCGGAAGTTGGGGCGCGACTGCGGCGGCAGCAAGGCCTGGGCAAAGCCGCGCGCGGCCAGGGCGCGCATCTTGGCCAGGCCCTGCAGGGCCGCCTGCTTCGGATTCGAAGCGCTCTTCACATTGCTGAACGACGCCACGTTGCCGAACGACAGGCCGGCGTAGTTATGGCTTGGGCCAACCAGGCCGTCGAAGTTGAATTCGCGTGCTGTTTGCATGACGGTGTCCTTAGAACGACAGGCCGGGCGACAGCTTGGCCGGCATTTCGAGTTCGCTGGTTTCGATCGAAGCGACCGGGTAGGCGCAGTAATCCGCCGCGTAGTAGGCGCTTGGGCGGTGGTTGCCCGACTTGCCCACGCCGCCGAACGGCGCGCTGCTGGCGGCGCCGGTGGTTGGACGATTCCAGTTGACGATACCGGCGCGCGCCTGCACCGAGAACTGCTTCCACAGCTGCGCATCGTTCGACAGCAGCGCGGCGGCCAGACCGAATTCGGTGGCGTTGGCGGCCTTGACGGCGGTATCGAAATCGGAGACGCGCACGATCTGCAGCAGCGGGCCAAACCATTCTTCGTCCGGAATGCCCTTGGCATTGGTCACGTCGACAATACCGGCGGTGACAAAGCCCGCGTTCGGATCGAGCTGCTTCATTTGCAGCAGGACCTTGCCGCCCTTGGCCACCATGTCGGCTTGCGCCTGTACCAGGCGCGCTGCCACGGCGCTCGACACCACAGGGCCCATGAACGGCTGCGGCTCGGCATTGGAGGCGCCTACCGTGAGGGTGGCAGCCACTTCAACCAGGCGCTCGATGAAGGCGTCGCCCTCTACCGTGTCCTGCACGATCAGGCGGCGCGCGCAGGTGCAGCGCTGGCCAGCCGAGATAAACGCCGACATGACCGCGTGGTGGACGGCAGCGTCGATATCCTTGACGTCCCACACCACCAGTGGATTGTTCCCGCCCATTTCCAGCGCCAGCATCTTGCCCGGCTGGCCGCCGAACTGCTTGTGCAGCGCGACGCCGGTCTGGCAGCTGCCGGTGAACAGCACGCCGTCAAGGCCATCATTTTTTCCCAGCGCGATACCGGTATCGCGGCCACCGTTGACCAGATTGATCACGCCGGCCGGCAAGCCCGCTTTTTCCCACAGTTGCACGGTCATCACGGCGGTGCGCGGCGCGTACTCGCTCGGCTTGAAGACGATGGTGTTCCCGGCGATCAGCGCCGGCACGATATGCCCGTTCGGCAGGTGGCCCGGGAAGTTGTAAGGACCGAACACGCCGAACACGCCGTGTGGCCGATGACGCAGCACGGCGTTGCCGTCAGCGACCTTGGCCGCCACTTCGCCGGTGCGCGCGCTGTAGGCCTGCACCGAGATATCGACCTTGTTGGCCATGGTGGTCACTTCGGTGCGGGCTTCCCACAAGGGCTTGCCGACTTCTTCGGAAATGGTCTGCGCCAGCGCCTCGGCGCTTTCCTTGAGCAGGTCGCGGAAACGGGTGCAGATGGCGATGCGCTCTTCCAGCGAACGCATGGCCCAGCCATCGAACGCGGCGCGCGCGGCGGCGACAGCGGCCTGCACGTCGTCCGCGGTGGATTCGCGGCTGCTCCAGGTCTGGCGGCCGGTGGAGGGGTCGATGGTTACCAGTTCGGGGCCGGAACCTGCCAGCCATGCGCCATTGATGTAGTTACTGAGCTTAGACATGAACGTTCTTCCTTACATTAAGTGACAGCGTGCGAATCGAGTCGCCGCTTTGGCAGTGCAGCAGTTCCAGCTCCGACCGGCTCAGGGCGATCTTGCCGCTGACCGGATTGGCGTTGGTGACAATCATGCGGAAATCCTTGAGCACCGTGTTCGATACCAGCAGCGGCTCGGTGTCGGCCGATTCGGCCGAGGCATCGGCAATGGCGACCGTACTGTCGCGCATGGCGCGCAGTTCGGACACGCGCGCCTGCAGCACCGGGCCGGCGTCGAAGATATCGACGTAGCCTTCGAAGTGCATCCCCTCGGCTTCGAGCAGCTTGCGCGCCGGCGCCGTGGAACGGTGCACCTTGCCGATGACCGCCTGCGCGTCTTCCGGCAGGTAAGCCACATACATCGGCTGGCGCGGCATCAGTTCGGCGATGAAGGACTTCTTGCCCATTGCCGTCAGATCGTCGACGTGGTTGAAATCCATCTTGAAGAAGTGGCGGCCCAGACCTTCATAGAACGGCGAGCTGCCATCTTCCGCCTGATAGCCGCGCATTTCCGCGATCAGCTTTTCGGTGAACAGGTGCGGGAACTGGGCGATGAACAGGAAGCGGCTTTTTGAGAGCCATTTGCCGTTGTTACCGCTGCGGTAGTCGGGATGCAGGAACAGTGAGCACAGTTCGGTAGCGCCGGTCAGGTCGTTCGACAGGTACAGGGTATCCATGCGACTGAACACTTCGAGCTCGCGGCTGGAATGAACCAGGGTACCGATGCGGTAGTTATAGAACGGCTCGTCCAGCCCGACCGCGCCCTTGATGGCGCAGATGCCCGCCAGACGGCCATTGGTGGTGTCCTCCATCACGAACATATAGTCGCGCTGTTCGGGCGGAATGGTCTGGGCGAAGGATTCGACCGCGATTTTCACACGGTCGCCGAGCATCTTGCGGTCCGGCTTGAGGGTAGTCATGCCGCTGCCAACCTGGCCTGCCATGTCGATCAGGGCATCCAGGTCGCCGGCGGTAATTGCGCGTACAACTAGCATAGGTTTCTCTCTCAGATTCGGACGCAGATGACGTTATCGCCGGGCGCGACCATCAAGGCATCCTGCGCATCCTGTGGCAGGAAGACGGCGTCGCCCGCATCGAGCGACGGGCAGGAAACCGTGATGGCGCGGAAGTTCTGCTCATTGCTGGCAGCGACCGCATAGGTCACCATCATGTCGGCCGAATTGCCGGGCTCCGCGTTTTCAACGCGGCGCAGCATCGAACCGCTGAACGAACGCAGGCCGTTCTTGTGGGCTTGCAGGATCGGGCCACCATCGAAGATATCGATGTAATCGTCGGCTTCGAAGCCTTCTTCGGTCAGCAGGTTGAAGGCCAGTTCGCCGTCCGAATGGATCTGGCCCATGGCCGCCTGGGCGTCGCCCGGCAGCAGCGGCACATACACCGGATAATGCGGCATCAGCTCCACGATCAGGGTGCGGTTACGCGCACCGCCGATGACCCGTTCGGCATCGAGGAAATCCATCTTGAAGAACTTGCGGCCGAGCGCTTCCCAGAACGGCGACTGGCCGTTCTTGTCGGTGATGCCGGCCAAAGGCACAAAGAAGCGGTCGCCGAAGCGGTGCGGTGCCAGCACGGCAAACAGCAGGCGGGCACGCGACAGCAAACCGGCTTCGAGGCCGGCGCTGGTCTTGTTGGTGACATAAAAACCGGACAGCTGCGAGTACGCGGTCAGCTCGGAGCACAGGGTCAGTGCATGCACGCTGTGGCTGATATTGAGATCGCGCGATACCTGCTGGATCACGTCGTTGCGGAACGAAAAATAGGTGCCATTGGAACCGGCGGAAGCGAAGATGGCGGCGGTGCCGACGATCGCGCCGGTGGCCTGCTGTTCGAGCACGAACAAATAGGATTCTTCGCTGGGGATATCGACATGGGCGGCGAATGAGGCGATCGAACGCTCGACCGAGGCGGCGATTTTCTCGCGCGTCCTGGGCAGGGTATGCACGCCGGGCATGGTGGCCGCGGCCAGCTTTTCGAGCGCGTCGATATCGGTCAGTTCAACCGGACGTACTACAAACATGTGAACTCCCTAAAGGACTTGCGACACTTGCGTGCCTGCCCCGCTTGAAGCGAGGCAGGTGGGCAAAGGCTTACTTGGCAGGTGCCGATTGCAGCATGCCTTCAACGGCAGCGCGCAGAATGCGGTCTGCTTCGGCGATCTGCTCGTCGGAGACGATCAGCGCAGGCGCGAAACGCACCACGTCCGGGCCGGCGATCAGCAGCATCAGGCCAAGCGCTTCAGCGGCCTTGGTGATGTCCTTGGCCCGGCCCTTGAAGGCTGGCGCCAGCGGCAGGCCAATCAGCAGGCCGCTGCCGCGCACTTCGCCGAACACTTGCGGGAAGTCGGCGGCGAGCTTGCGCAGGTTGGCGAAGATCTTGTCGGAAGCGACCTTGACGCGGGCCAGGAAGGCCGGCTGGTTGATCGTCTCGATCACGTTCAGCGCGACGGTGGCGGCCAGCGGGTTACCGCCGTAGGTGGTGCCGTGCGAGCCGACGCCGAAGTGCGACGCGATCTCGTTGGTGGTCAGCATGGCGCCGATCGGGTAGCCGTTGCCCAGTGCCTTGGCGCTGGTCAGAATGTCCGGGGTGACACCCTTGTCCATGTACGCATACAGCGCGCCGGTGCGGCCCACGCCCGACTGCACTTCGTCGAAGATCAGCAGCGCGCCGGTCTTGTCGCAGAACTCGCGCAGCGCTTTCAGGTATTGCGGATTGCCGGGAATGACGCCGCCTTCGCCCTGGATCGGCTCGACGATCACGGCCGCGACATCATCGGTGATGGCAGCGCGCGCAGCTTCGATGTCGTTGTAGGCGATGTGATTGATTTCCTGCGGCAGCGGCTCGAAGCCCTCGGTGTACTTCGGCTGGCCGCCGACCGACACGGTGAACAGGGTGCGGCCGTGGAAGGACGACAGGCAGGACACGATGCGCGACTTGTGCGGGCCGAACTTGGTGTGCGCATACTTGCGCGCCAGTTTCAGGGCGCCTTCATTGGCTTCCGCGCCGGAATTGCAGAAGAAGGCACGGTCGGCGAAGGTGGCTTCGGTCAGTGCCAGGGCCAGGCGCAGGACCGGTTCGTTGGTGTAGCCGTTACCGAGGTGCCAAACGTTGTTGAGCTGCGCGGTCAGGGCAGCGACCAGGGTCGGATTGCAATGACCGAGGCTGGAGACGGCGATGCCCGAGGTGAAATCGAGGTAATGCTTGCCATTTTGATCCCACAGATCCAGACCGGCTGCGCGCACGGGCACCATCGCGGCGGGCGCGTAGGTTGGGACGAGGACGTCGTCGAAAGTCTGCCTGGTGACAGGGCGCGTGGTCATAGCGGAATCAAGCTTAGCGTTCATGGCAATCCTCATCCAATGTTAGGGGGTGCAGACAGCTGAGACCGCTGACTGCGTCGGACCATTATAAGAACGACAGTCCCAAACATCTTTCGTCTACGCGACAGCCATTTTCATTTTTCCCCACCCCAAAACCGGGGTCAGACCTCAATTCTGCAATTCTTGCA
>DASWMN010000409.1:0-11682 GCA_036399735.1 Telluria sp.
GCAGGAAAAATGCCTGCCCTGCGCGCACTACCAATTGGTGCGCGAAGCCCAGTTTGCGGTGCGCAAGCAGGACATTCCGGCCGCGCGCGCCATGCTGCCCCGGCTCGAAGCACTGGCCCCGGCCGATCCGGCGCTGCAACAGGCGGTGTACTACGGGCGGGCGGCGATTTACGGCGCCTCGGGCAGCCAGGCGCGTTCGCTGGAAGAGGCGATCAAGTCGTCGGAGCTGGCAAGCAGCACCAATAACCCGGCCGAGCAAGTACGCTCGCTGAATCTGATCATGCTGGCCAACATTGCGCGGCGCGATCTGGCCAACGCGGAGAAGCAGGCCAACGACGCGTATGCGCTGGCCGAGCGCATGGGCTATGCGTACATGATGGCGTACATCCGCAATAACCAGAGCTGGTTGTATGGTCTGAAGGGCGAGCCGGATAAACAGCTCAGTTCGCTGCGTGACGCGCTCGAGATCACCCGTACCCACCCCGGCATGGCGGACACCGAGCTGACCATTCTGGTCAACATGGCCGAGTACTATCTTGGCCGCAAGGATTACAAGCAGGCGCAGGCGCTGTCGCGGCAGGCGGTGACCCTGGCCGACGCCCAGAAAAAGAGCACGGCCAAGGGCGTGGTATTGATGACGCTGGGCGTCGCGCAAACTGAACTGGGCGAGCACGAGCAAGGCGTTGCCACCATGCTGCAGGCGCATGCCTTGCTCAAACAGAGCGGGGCCGACAGTTACGTGCTGGACGCGACAGAAGGCCTGGCCCAGGTCTACGAGAGCAGCGGCAAGTTCCGCGAGGCACTCGCCTCATTGCGGGAAGCGAATTCCCTGCGCGAAAAAGCCAGCGTGCGCGAACGCGAAAAAGCCATCGCCGAAGCACAGGAGAAATTCTCGGCCGAGCGCAAGGACAACGAGATTCTGCGCCTGTCGCTGGAAAATGGGCGGCGCCAGGCGGAAGTGGCGGCGCGTGCCTGGCAACAGCGTCTGTGGGCCACAGCCGCTCTGGCCCTGGCGATGGGGGCCGCCTTGCTGATGCTGCTGGTCAAGCGTGCGCGGGCCCGCAATCGCCAGCTCGAAGACAGCAATGCGGTGCTGAGCGACCAGTCGGTCCATGATCCGCTGACCGGGGCCTTCAACCGGCGCCATTGCGTCAACCTGATGGGGCAGCAGGAAGCGCTGCTTGCGACCAAGTCGCGCGACCGCAGTTACACGGCGTGCACCGGTCTGATGCTGCTCGACGTGGACCATTTCAAGCATATTAACGATACCTACGGGCACTCGGCGGGTGATCTGGTGCTGGTGGAAATGGCGCGCCGCATGCAGGAACTGGTGCGCCAGCACGACGTGGTGGTACGCTGGGGCGGCGAGGAATTTGTGCTGGTGCTGCCAGGCACGGCGCCGGATGGCATTCTGGTGCTGGCCGAACGCGTGCTGAAAATCATCGGCGATACCCCGGTGGAGGCCGAAGGCAGGACAATTCCGGTCACCGTGTCGATTGGCTGCGTGTCGTATCCGCAGTTTCCGGGGCAACCCTGGCAGGATGCGCTCAAGGTCGCGGACGCGGCCATGTACATGGCCAAGCAGCAGGGCCGCAACCGCGCGCTGTGCGTCATGGGGGTGATCGAAGGGGCGCCGCGCGATTTGCTGCTGAGCGATCTGGGCGCTGCCGCCGGGGCCAGCCATATCTTGTTGCGCACGGTGGAGGGGCCACTGGCCGCGGCGGCCGCGTGATTGTCGCGTTCCACCTAATTGCGCGGTATGTGGCGGGGCGAACATACAGCACCAGTTTGCATGGTCATACTGGCTACAATGAAATCAATTGCAGGCCATCATGCGAACCGTACTGACCAAATCCCTTGTTATCCTCGTTGTCACCGTGGCGACTGTGCGCAGTTACGCCACCCTGGCAATGCAAACGCGCGTATTGCCGCGAAATCCCGCCTGAGACTCCCATGAAAATCGAAGAAACCCCGAAGAACGCCCGCCTCGAACGCGAACTCGAGCGTGAACGCCAGCAGCGCCATCGCAACGATGAAGCCCGCGCCGGTATTTTTTCGGACGATGACTTGCGCCTGAAGGATGCGCGCGAGAGCAACAGCTCCGGCCATCTGCACCGCCACGGCGGCCGCTAGGCCTACAAGCCCCGTTCGAGCAGCCTCAGCTTGTTCCGGGATGCCGCCTTGAGCGTGTACAGCTGCGCAGGACGGTGCGCGCCGCTGGATTCGAAACGCCCTTCAAGCGGCTCGAGCATGTCCATCTCGGTGATCTTGCGCCGGAAACTCACCTTGTTGATCGGCTCGCCCAGTAATATTTCATAGATACGCTGCAAGTGCGGCAGTGTGAACGCCTGTCCCGCCAGAAAACATGGCAGGGAAGAGTATTGGCTTTTATTGCGCAGCCGGGCTGCCGCCATGGCAATGATCTGGGCGTGGTCGAAGGGGAGTTGCGGCAAGCGATCAACGGGTAGCAGCTTCACCTCCGAACGTTCGGCCTGTTCGATGATCTCAAGCGGGACCAGCGCGTAATGCGCGATCGAGCACGACCAGCCGCGCGGGTCGCGCTGGGGACCGGACAATGTGCCCAGCTGTTCCAGGTAGGGGGGCACAATGCCGGCCTTGGCTTGAATCACACGCATCGCTGCCGCGTGTACATTCGCATCCTCGTCCGCATGAATATAGCCGCCCGGGAGGGCGTACTGACCGGCAAACGGCTCCTGCTCGCGCTCGATGACGGCTGTCATCAGCGCATCCCCGCGGATCGTGAGCAGCACCACGTCGACCGTACAAATTACTTCCATCATGTTTGCTCCCTGCGCTTGCATTTATTTTGCGAAAGTATCCCATACTTAGTTGCAAAAGTAAATTAAGTCGACTATGCTTACTACATAGCATCTAAAAAGACAAAAAGAAATGAAACGGAAGCTCCACCTGCTCATCATTGACCCGCAAAACGATTTTTGCGATTTGCCTGCCGCCTATGTGCCGGAAGGCGTATCACCGGCCCTGGCAGTTCCCGGCGCCCATGCCGACATGCAGCGTGTGGCGAAGCTGATCCGCGCAGGCGGCGAGGGTCTCGGCGGCATCAGCGTGACCATCGATTCCCATCACCGTATCGACGTGGCCCATCCGGCCTTCTGGATGGATGCCAACGGCGGGCCGGTGGGGCCGTTCAGCGAGATCACAGCGGCTGACCTGGCCGCAGGCAAGTACGTCCCCCGCGATGCGCGGGCGCTGCCGAGGGTGAGTGCGTATCTGCAGGCGCTGGAAGCGGCGGGCCGCTACAAGCTGATGGTGTGGCCGACCCATTGCGAAATTGGCTCGTGGGGGCAGAATGTCCACGCCGATGTGCGCGCTGCTTACAATCAGTGGGAGGAAAGCACCATGGTGTCGGTCGCCAAAGTGGTCAAGGGCACCAATCCCTGGACCGAGCATTATTCCGCGATCGAGGCCGAGGTGCCGGACGCGGACGACGACAATACCCAGATGAATGTCGGTTTCGTCAGAATGTTGGCAGAATCGGACAAGGTGTATATCACCGGGGAGGCGGGCAGCCATTGCGTGAAGGCGACCACGGAACACATTGTGCAGAACTGGGACCCGGCGCAATTATCGAAATTGGTGCTGGTGACCGACTGCATGAGCGCGGTGACCGGATTCGAGGCGCAGTATCAGGAATTCCTGCGCGCGATGCAGGCCAAGGGCGTACAAGTGGCGCAATCGGCAGACGTGCAGGCGCAATTGGCCGCCAATGCCAAGCTGCGGTAATTACCTTATTAAAGATTAAGAAGAATATGAAACCGATCGTACGCAGTTTGCTCGAAACCGATTTATATAAATTCACGATGTGGCAGGCGCTGTTGCATGGCCACCCGTCGGCGCAGGCGGAATACGCGTTTGTGTGCCGTAACCAGCCGGCTTATCCGCTGGCGGAACTAAAAGTGGATGTTGAGCGGGAGCTGGACCATCTGTGCAGCCTGTCCTTCACGGCGGAGGAAATCGACTATCTGCGCGGTCTGCGCTTTATTAAAAGCGACTTCGCCGATTTTCTGACCGTGTTCCGCTTCCAGCGGCATTTTGTCACGGTCGGCACGGAAGGCGAGGCGCTGACCATACGCGCAGTCGGCCCGCAAGTGCACGTGATGGGATTCGAGATTTTCGTGCTGTATATCGTCAACGAGCTGTACTTCCGCCGTTTTGACGTCGACAGCGCGCTGGCGGAAGGGCGCAAGCGCCTGGCCGACAAGATCGCGCTGCTGCGCGATTTTTCGAAGGAGCGTCCTTGCCTGCACCCGTTTGAATTTTTTGACTTTGGCGTACGACGCCGTTTTTCCGGTGCCTGGCATGAAGAAGTGGTGGCCACGCTGGCAGCGGAAGTACCGCAGTATTTCAAAGGCACGTCGAATGTGTATCTGGCGATGAAATACAAGCTGGTCCCGATCGGCACCATGGCGCATGAATACCTGCAAAGCTTCCAGTCGTTCGGCGTGCGCCTGCGCGATTTCCAGAAGGCGGCGCTGGAGGACTGGGTTCAGGAATACCGTGGCGATCTCGGTACCGCGCTGACCGACGTGGTGGGCATGGACGCTTTCCTCGCCGACTTCGATCTGTATTTCGCCAAGCTGTTTGACGGTTTGCGGCATGACTCGGGCGACCCGGTGGTGTGGGGCGAAAAAGCACTGGCGCATTACGCCAAGCTGCGCCTGGATGCGCATACCCGGCGCCTGGTGTTCTCCGACGGGCTCGATCTGCCAACCGCATTCGCGCTGTACCGCCATTTTGCCGACCGCACCATGACCGGCTTCGGTATCGGCACCAATCTGTCGAACGATACCGGGATCAAGGCCCTGAACGTGGTGATGAAGCTCATGTCCTGCAACGGCCAGCCGGTCGCCAAGTTATCGGATTCGGCTGGCAAGACTTTGTGCAAGGATGAGACTTTCCTCGCCTATTTGCGCCAGGTGTTTCATCACCCGGTGATCGAAGGAGACAGCCAGTCATGATCAGGATCGCGCTTGCACAACTGAATCCGACGGTTGGCGACCTTGAAGGCAATGCCGCAGCAATCATCGCGGCAATGCACCACAGCGATGCCGAACTGCTGGTATGCACCGAGTTATCCCTGTGCGGCTATTATCCGGGCGATTTGCTGGAAGAAGAATCGTTCCTGCGCAAGGTGGACGGGGCGCTGGAACAGCTGCTCGATGCCTCGCGTGCGGTACCGGGGCTGGTATCGGTGATCGGCACGGTGCGCCGCAATCGCGGGCCGGGAAAACCGCTGTTCAATGCCTTGCTGGCCATTCGCGACGGCGCTATCGTCGCCGAATACTACAAGCAGCTGCTGCCGACGTATGGCATTTTCGACGAACGCCGGCATTTTGAGCCGGGTCCGGAAGGCGCTTGTCTGCTTGAGGTGGGCGGCACGACAATTGGTTTCCTGATCTGCGAAGATGGCTGGAACAGCGATGGACGCGACTACAAGGTCGATCCTTTCGCTGCGTTGCGGGCTGCCAGGCCGGATCTGGTGGTGAGCATTAACGCCAGCCCGTCGAATATCGGCAAACGGGCGCAGCGCCATGCCTTGTTCCAGGCCGCCGCGCAGAAGAACAATCTGCCGATCGTGTACGTGAATCAGGTCGGGGGACAGGACCAGCTGGTATTCGATGGCAGCTCGTTTGCGGTATCGCCGGCACAGGGCGTCGCGTTTGAAATGGCGGCGTTCAAGGAAGATGTGCAGGTGCTGCATTTTGACGCTGGCCGCTTTGTCGGGCAGTCCTTGTCGCAAGCCATGCCCGACACCGAATTCTCACGCCGTCAGATCGTGCTGGGTTTGCAGGATTATGCGCGCCGCTGCGGCTTTACAAAGGCGGTGGTCGGTTGTTCTGGCGGGATTGATTCCGCGCTGACGCTGGCGCTGGCGGTCGAGGCGCTGGGCGCGGCCAATGTAACGGCGATTACGATGCCGTCCGCTTTTTCCAGCGAAGGCTCGGTGAGCGATTCGGTGACCTTGTGCCGCAATCTGGGCATCCGGCTGCATACCCACCCGATTCTCGATCTGGTGACCCAGTATGGCAAAGGATTCGAATCGGCGTTCGACGCGCCGCTCAAAGGTTTAACGTTGGAGAATCTGCAGGCCCGCGTACGCGGCACGATCCTGATGGCGTATTCGAATGCGTCCGGCGCCTTGCTGCTCACCACCGGCAACAAGAGCGAGATTTCGGTTGGCTATTGCACGCTGTACGGCGACACCAATGGCGGATTGGGTTTGATCGGCGATCTGTACAAGACTGAGGTGTACGCCTTGTCGCGTCACGTGAACGAGGCTGCCGGCCGCGAAATCATTCCCGAGCCGGTGTTGAGCAAGCCGCCATCGGCGGAACTGGCGCCAGGCCAGCAAGATACCGACAGCTTGCCGCCATACGAGGTGCTTGACGAGATCTTAAAGTGGCATATCGAAAGCATGCGCCTGCCAGCGGCGCAAGCGCAGCATGCGCAGCAATTTGTGGATAATCTGTTGACCCAGGACGGCGGTGCCGTGCTGGTCAAGCGTATTCTCGGCATGGTGGCGCGCAACGAATACAAGCGTCGCCAGGCCCCACCAATCATCCGGGTGCGCTCACGCGCATTCGGCAGCGGCCGTCAAATGCCGATCGCAGCCCATTACGCCTGAAAGCGAGTTTCTGAATGAATGTAGCGGTCCTGATTGGCAGGTTTCAGCCATTTCACAACGGCCATGCCGGTTTGCTCGAAAGGGCATTGGCAACGGCGCCGAAGGTGCTCGTGGTATTGGGTTCCTCTTTCCATGCGCGCAACGCCAAGAATCCCTTCACGTGGCACGAACGGGTGGCGATGATTGAGGCGTCGCTTGGCGAGGCGGAAAAAGCCCGGATCACCTTCGTGCCGGTTCGCGATTATTACAATGACCAGCGCTGGTCGGCGGCGGTGCAAAGGAAAGTTGAGGTGGCGGCCGGCGCGGGCGCGCATATCACGCTGGTCGGCTATGAAAAGGATGCGTCGAGCTATTATCTGAACCATTTTCCAACGTGGCAGATGGAGACCGTGGCGCTGACGTCCGCGATCGACGCGACTGATATCCGCCGCGCCTACTTCGAATCCGAAAATATGGACGTGACGCTGAGCGTCATTGGTCCCTCGGTGCCGCTGCCGGTGCGCCAGTATCTGCGCACCTGGAGCATGCTGCCCGATTATGCCGGGCTGGTGGAAGAACAGCGCTTTATCGCGAAATACAAGGCAGCCTGGGCGAAAGCACCTTATGCGCCCATCTTCGTCACGGTTGACGCTGTGGTGCGTTGCGCCGGCCATGTCTTATTGATTCAGCGTGGCGGCTTTCCCGGCAAAGGACAATGGGCCGTGCCGGGCGGTTTTGTCGAACAGCGCGAACGCCTGCTGCAATCGGCGATGCGCGAGCTGGAAGAAGAAACCCGGCTCGGCGTGCTCGCGTCGACGCTGGAAGGGGCGCTGGTCGACGTCAAGGTATTCGATCATCCGGGCCGCAGCCAGCGCGGCCGCACCATCACGCACGCGCATTATTTCGATCTGACGCTCGATAGTTTGCCGGTCGCCGAAGCGGCCGACGACGCGGCGGCCTTGTGCTGGGTGCCGATTACCGACCTGGCCGGCATGGAAGAGACGTTTTATGAGGATCATTTCCACATACTCGACCAGTTTCTTGCCCTGAGCGGCGATGACTGAGCCGCTGGAAATCGCGGCCAACGTCGCCACCGGCCTCGCCATTTTCCTCGCCGGCCGCAATAATGTGCACACGTGGTGGACAGGGATCGTTGGCTGCAGCCTGTTTGCTGTCTTGTTTTACCAGTCCAAGCTGTATGCCGATGTGCTGTTGCAGGCGTTCTTCATCGTTTCGAGCGTGCTCGGCTGGTGGCAGTGGCTGAGGGGCAATCACGGCAAGGCACTGCCCGTCACCAACGCCAGTGCGCGGACACTGCTGCTGATCGCGCCCATCGGCCTGTTGACGACCGCCGCCTACGGCGCCTTGCTGCATCACTACACCAACGCGTACGCACCGTTCATGGACTCGGCGGTGCTGGTGTTCAGTATTATTGCCCAGTTGTTGATGCTGCAGCGCAAAGTCGAGAACTGGCCCTTATGGGTGCTGGTCAACTCGATCGCCGTGCCGCTGTATGCGAGCCGCGGCTTGTATCTGACTTCAATCCTGTATGCCTGCTACTGGGTCAATGCGCTGGTCTCATGGTATCTGTGGCGCAAACTGGCGCGCGCCGAAGGATCGCCTATACTGTCGCCGGTTGACCCGTCCACTACCTGAAGAAGAACCGCCATGACCGTATTTGCCGCATCCATTTTTGACGCCACTGTTGTGTTTGAGGGCAATGAACTATTCAAAGGGCAGGGCGCCGCCCGCGGCTGGGCGGACAAGGTTGCCGCAGAAATCGGAAGTCCGGTCAGTGTCGAGAAGGTCGGGACCGGCTGGGTCCTGTGTGGTTCGGTGGACGGCGTTTCATGCCGGTGGGGTATTCTCGGACAGCGTCTCAAGCGCCTTGACTGAAAGCGGATGATTTTCTGAACTTGATTTGCGCACAGTCAAGTTTGAACCGGGCGCAGCTTTTATTGTGAAACTAGCGAAGTCATTCTAGCAATTCACAAGGAGCGCATCTTGCATCCGAGCGACCAAAACCCGCCGACGCCCGGTCGGCCAAGTTTCAACAGTCCCGATCAGGAAAGTCCCGGCGGCTATCCGCGCATCGTGGGTGGGCTCGACTGTCTTGACGGCGAGCCCGCGCCCAAATGGGGGCTTGCCAAATTTCCCTGGGCATTGAGCGGGGCTTTGCTCCTGACAATCGGTGCCGCGACCATGCTCTGGTCGGGCGATGATAGCGGCAAACAGATCATTGTCGCTGGCACGGAACCCGTGATTGCGGAACCAGCGCCGCTGCCGGAAGCCAGTACCGAGGAAATGATGGAAACCGACGCGCCTTTGCCTATCATGGTGAAGGAAGATGCGGCGCCAAGCCAGGTCGAGCCGCCTCCCGTGAAGCTGGTTGATCTTGACGTGGCGGCGCCACCCAGGGCAAAGCATCGTGCGAGCACGGCGAAACCGCCAAAGAAGCCGCGTCCTAATAAAAAACCGAAGGCACCGTCATCGCCCAAGGTGAAACCTGCCTTGCCGCGGCTCGAATCGATGTCCCAGGCCGACAAAGATGTGGCCTTGCTGGCCGCGGTGGTCACCCATACCAAGGCGATTCAGGCGGCGCCACTAATCTCGGTCAAGTGGAAGCAGTGCGGGGCGGCAAAGTCGGTAGCCGCCGCAAAAAGGTGCAGAGCGCAGTTATGCGCGTCGAATGAAGATGCGCCTGAATGCGGCGCCGCCCGCAGCGCCCCCGTTGGTGTCAAGCCCTGAGAAATTAGCGGCGATTTTCGCGAAAAAGTGCAAAAGCGAGCTCTTCGCTTTTGCACTTTTTCTATTGGTTTAGGAATTTGATACACTCGCTTAAAACCTGTATTTTTTACAACTCGTTCAGATGCGTCGGCTTTCTGCCCCCATGCGCAAGAACTTGATGCGCAAATGAGTAACTGATTCGGAAAGACCCGGCTTGGAAAATTTTACAAAAGTGTATGCGCTTACAAGGCGCAACCGCCTTTCATCGGCATTGGGGCTGTTGATCTCGCCGGTCACGCAAAATATCAATACTGAATACCGCGATGACCTCAATCATGCCTGGTACTGCGTGGGCGACATCTGCTTCAAGATGGGGAATTTCCAGGACGCGAAAGACGCCTTTCGCCGCGCGCTATCGTTCAGAAAACATGATTTCGACGCGCTTCATGCGCTTGGAAATTGTTATGCCGAGCTAGGGAGGCCCGTTCTGGCGGAACGAAATTTCAGACGTGCGCTGCTTAATGCAAGCGCGGTCGACGCATCGCGGCGTGCAGATCTGAAGTTCAACGTGGCAAACGCCTTGCTCGATCAACGTAGGTTTGATAATGCGATCAAAATCCTTCGACTCCTGGTGAAAACTGGTTGGCATGGCGCCGAATGCGCTGCAAAAAATCTGAAATTTGCTCAGGACCGGGGATGAAAAACCTGTTCTCGTCGTTGGCCTCTGCGCACACTTCTTTGGATCGTTAATAATTGGAACAACAACTTTTCGAAATGTGGGATTCTTTTGAGACACTCGCATCGATGTCGGAGACAGAGCGGCGTGCCGCTTACGAATGCGGCGGATTGGAATCTTTAAACAGTTTTATGGGTACTGCACTTCTGACGTATGGAGATCCCCGGATCCGTGATGCCCTAGGATTCTCGAAATTTGTGCTGGAGTTGCGTGCCAATTATCGCGAATGGAATCAACATCTCATGACGCTGATGACAGTCTTCGATGCCAACAGGGATAGTGGGCCCCTCATCGAGTTCGCGCGAAGCTGCCACTGGAGAGTGTTGGCCGCGGCCGCAACAGATCTTGCCGCCTCGTGATAAAGAACCGTTTGGTCCGAATAGCCAGAGCCCGCCCGCCGCTGGAATTTCCTATAATGAGTATCCAGAGATTCAGAGGAGACGCGCATGGCTACGTTCAAAGCAATTGTCACCGGCCACACCCAGGGCCTGGGGGCTGCAATCGCAGCGGAACTTATGACCAAGGGAATTCCCGTGTTGGGACTGGCGCGGGGCCATTCTAGCGCGACGACGCAGCAGGTAGCGCTGGATCTTGGATCAAGCCGGCACCTTCAGGATTGGCTGGCTGGGCCGCAGCTGGCTGCATTTCTCGGTGACGCAGAGATTGCCCTTCTGATCAATAACGCCGGCGTCGTGCAACCGGTCGGTGCATTGACCGATCAGGACCCTGCGCAGCTCGCCCTGTCCGTCGCCTTGAATGTGGCAGCGCCGCTGATGTTGTCTGCAGCTGTCGCGCGCATCATGCAGGGCCGTGCGAGCCGCATTTTGCATATTTCCAGCGGTGCCGGCCGCAGTGCCTATCCAGGGTGGAGCGTGTATTGCGCGACCAAGGCCGCGCTGGATCATCACGCGCGCGCAGTGGCCTTGGATGCGGTGCCGGGTTTGCGGGTCTGCAGTCTCGCACCGGGGCTGATCAATACCGGCATGCAGGCGCAGATTCGGGAGACGTCTGTCGAACGGTTTCCGATGCGGCAGCGCTTTGTGGAATTGAAGGAGAGCGGGGCGCTGGTGTCCCCGGAAGTCTGTGCACGCGGAGTCGTGGCGTATCTGCTGGCGGATCAGTTTGGCGCCAAGCCGGTGGACGATTTGCGCAGTGCCTGATTGCTCGCCTGCGCATTCGTGAAACAGGCCCCCGCTTCGCGAGGGCGATGTGCGGGTCAAGGCTGGTAAATGCGGACGTAGTCGATTTCCATTTGTACGGGGAAGATCGCGTCATTGACCGGGCCACCAAGGTCGCCGCCCAATGCGACGTTCAGGATCAGGTATTGCGGCACGTCGAATGGCCACTTCTTGACGTCGCCGTCCATCGGATTGGCGAACTGGAAGAAGTACCTGTTATCGACGCCGACGACGATCTGGTCCGCATCCCATTTCAGCTGATAGTTATGGAAGGCGTCGCAGGCATCCGGCACCATCGTCGCGGCGCCCTTTTGTGTGTTGATGGTGTGGTTGTAGGCGGCTGTGTGAATGGTGCCCAGTACTTCGCCCTGCTTTTTGCCCACGTGTTCCATGAT
>DASWMN010000410.1:0-6417 GCA_036399735.1 Telluria sp.
TGTGCATGAAAACCGAGAGCGGATCCTCGGGATAATCGCCGAAAGCCCCACGCCGCTGATACCCCAGCCGCTCGTACAGCATCAGTGCCGCCGTCATGGTCGGCCCTGTCTCGAGCATGAACCGCTGACAGCCCTGCTCCGCCGCCTTCGTTTCCAGCGTTTCGATCAGGCGTCGTGCGACGCCTTTGCCGCGCGCCTGCGGACTGACAAACATCCGTTTGATTTCGCCATACTCCGGTTTGATGACGATGGCCCCACAGCCAAGCGCAGTGCCGGCGCCATCACGCACCACTGCAAACATCACGCTGGGGTCCAGCAGCGAAGCGATATCGAGCGCATACACATTTTCAGGCGGGTACAGCGAGTACAGATACGCATCGAGCTGCGCTATCAGGTGGCGCACATCGGCTTGATCGGGCGACTCGAACGCGATTTGCATGGGAACGTTCGCCTTAATGGGTGGCTTTGACAAGACTCAGGGACAGGGCTGCGGCGGTAAGCAGGGATTTCAAGACGACGGCCTCCGGTTGAATGAATTGCTATTCCAGCGTCATTGCAACCAAAAAGAATGGTGGCCGGCGCCGCGTTTATGCCAGCAGCGCGATCAAGGACGCGGGGTCGGCGGACAGCTTCAGCAAACCTGCGTGCCGGGCCTGAATGAATCCCTCGGTGGCTGCGTGGGCAAGAAAACCGACCAGCTGATCATAGAAGCCGTCCACATTCAGCAGCCCGATCGGTTTACTGTGTATCCCCAGTTGCGACCAGGTCAGCATCTCGAACAGTTCTTCCAGCGTCCCCATCCCGCCGGGCATGGCAATGAAGCCCTCGGCCAGTTGCGCCATCAGCGCTTTACGCTCGTGCATGTCCTTGACGATGAACAGTTCCGTCAGGCCGGGGTGGGCCAGCTCACGGTCCACCAGCTGCTGCGGAATCACGCCGCGCACTTCACCGCCTGCCGCCAGCACGGCGTCGGCGATGATTCCCATCAGGCCGACATTGCCGCCGCCGTAGACCAGTGCGATCTTGTTGGCGGCCAGCGCGCGGCCCAGGGCGCGCGCGGCATCGGCATATACTTCGTTGGCGCCGGCATTGGCGCCGCAATACACAGCAATCGACTTCATTCGTCCTCGAGTTCTTCCTTGGCTGCTTCCACATCCAGCCGTTCCATCGCATCCTGCGGCTCGACCGCGGCCGCCTCTTCGTACAGCTTGACCGCTTCCTTCATTTTCTTTTCGCCTTCAAGCGACACCAGCGCGTTCGCATACTCGATGCGGCCGATGGCGGTATCGGGATTGAGTTCGATCGCCTTCTTGAAGGCCTTGATGCCCTCTTCCTTTTTGACCTTGTAGGTCAGCCCGCCAATCATGGCGCCCACGCTGCCGATGATCTCGGCGTGGAAGGCACCCAGTGCGATGTGGGCATCAGCGTGCTTGGGCGCCAGCTTGATGGTCTTGTCGATGCTGTTGCGCACCTTGGGCGCGATGCCCTGGGCTAGCGCCTTGACGATCGAGATGCCCTGCGCGTAGCGGCCCAGCGCGTATGCGTGCCAGTACCAGGCGGCCGCATTGTCGGGCTGCTCCTGCTGGTGCCGCTCGCAGCGCTCGGCCACTTCCTCGAACATGGCGATTTTCTTCTTGTCGCTTTTTTCCAGATAGGTCGCGTACATGCAGGTCGCCTTGTGCGCCACCGCGTAGCCGTCCACCCCCGCGT
Organism: Telluria sp.; assembly: GCA_036399735.1. GTDB lineage: Bacteria > Pseudomonadota > Gammaproteobacteria > Burkholderiales > Burkholderiaceae_D > Telluria_A. Next base: position 1,711 of record DASWMN010000410.1, read on the forward strand.
CCAGGCCGAGCTTGGCCGCTTTTTCGAAATCGCCCGCATGGAAGGCGATCCACGCATCGACCAGGGCCGCCTTTTTAGGGAATGGCTCGGCATCGCCCACGTGCAGGCGCGGCCAGGCCTTTTTCAGCGAGGCGGCCGTGTGCACATAGCTGTCGTCCGGATGCGGGAATTTGGTCCATGCCATAGCGTGTCTCCTTACTTGAGTTGTTTGAGATATTCTTCGGACAGTTTTTCGAACAGCAGATGGGTGTCGCCGCGCAGGTAGGGTCCGACCAGCGACAGCACCTGGTAGCAGCCGCGCGCCAGGGCGTCGCTCATGGCCTGCTGCTCGGTATATTTGCGCGGATTGCGCACGTATTCGTAGGACAGCCAGTAAGTCGCCACCACCACCATATTGGTGGCCATGGCATTGATTTCAGCATCCGACGCTTCCAGCGATTTTTCGCTGCGCAGGTCTTCGCACAGCTGCTTGGCCACCTTGATCTTGTGCGCCAGGATCTGCTTGAAGTGCAGTTCGAGCTTGCGGTTGCGCGACAGCAGATCGTTAAGGTCGCGGTAGAAGAAGCGGTAGCGCCAGACCAGTTCGAACATCAGATGCAGGTACAGCCAGACGTCCTCGATGTTGGAGCGGCGCCCTTCCGGCACGGTCAGAATGCGTTCAATCTCGGCTTCGAACTGCACGAAGATCGAGTTGACGATGTCGTCCTTGTTGCGGAAGTGGTAGTACAGATTGCCAGGGGAGATATTCATCTCTTCGGCGATCACCGTGGTGGTGATGTTCGGCTCACCGAACTCGTTAAACAGCCGCAGTGACAGCTCGAGGATGCGTTCGCGGGTTCGGCGTGGAGCTTTTTGTAGCATGGCGGGCGGTCTGGTGTTTTTCTCACGCAAGCATAACACCGAAACCGGCCGCAGGGACAGTGCTAGGAGTGCGCCACTTTCAGGTAGCGCTCAAGGTCGTCGAGCGTCTGCCCGAGACGGGCCAGGGCCTGGCGCGACGGCGCCTGCTGCACCAGCGACAGACTGGTATCACGCAGCACGCCCAGCTTCAGTTTCAGGCCGTGGCGGGCCAGCTTGGGCGCGATCTCGGCACGCCGCTCCAGCAGCATCAGGCGCGTGTTCTGGTAGGCCTGCTCGCACATGCGGCGGCGGTTCGAGTAACTGAAGATATTGGTGAAGAACAGTTCAGCGTCGTCCTGATTCGGCTGGAACAGCAGGATGTCGACCTGCGGATGGCTTTTCTCGTAGCTGGCCATGCCCGACGCAATGCGCGAGTGCAGGATTGAACGCAGGGTCTGCGACAGCACATCGAGCAGCCCGCCCGCGGACAACTTGGCAGCGGCGGCCAGCTGATCGCGGCTGCCGGCGTTGTAGGGCACGATCGCGTTCACGCAGAACAGCACATCAACCCCGTGTTCGAGCGCGATCGATGCATGCATGCTCTTGCGCAGGGCACCATCGACGAAATGGTGACCGTCGATGTCGACCGGCGGGAACAGGCCCGGCACGGCGGCCGAAGCCTGCACCGCCTTTGAAATGGGTGTGTGGTCCCAGCCGGCGTCGCCAAAGCGCACCGCCTCGCCGGTATCGAGATCGGTCGCGACGATCACCAGCTTGTGGCGCAGCTTGCGGAAGTCGTTGCTGCGGCCGGCGCGGCCAAAGGTCTGCTTCAGATAGTGGTGGATGCCGTCCCCGGACAGGATCCCGGCCGGCAGCGCCTCCTTGAAGCGCTCGAACGAGGCAAATACGCTCTTGCGGTGGCGCGCATAGTGGAACAGGGAACCGGCCAGCAGACCCGGGACCATGGCGAGGCGCTTGCGCAGCTCGGCGCTGGCCGGGCGCAGCAGGATCTCGGGCTTGAACAGGGGCGCGCCATCGCCCGCCTCGACGTCGCTCTCGATGAACAGACGGCACATCTGGTGCGGGGTAATGCCGTTGGCCAGACCGGCAGCGACGATGCCGCCGGCCGAAATGCCGACGTAAATATCGGCATCGTTGACATCGAGCCCCTCGATCGATTCCTCCAGCGCTGCGAGAACGCCGATTTCATACACGGCGGCAAGCGGGCCGCCGCCGGCCAGGGCGAAGCCGATTTTGGGTTTGGCGTGTGTCGTCATTAGCTGGACCATATGAATTGCCACGAGATCGGGCAAGAAGTAAAAAGGGCCTGCGCAAGCACAGGCCCTTCCCTAAAGCGTGCTCAACGGCAAATTACGCGCTGGCGACCGGGGTCGAATTGACCTTTTTCGGTGCTGCTTTCTTGGCAGCGGGCTTGACTGCGATCTTCTTGGCTGCTGGCTTGGCAGCGGCTTTTTTCGGTGCAGGCTTGGCGACCGCTTTTTTGGCCGCTGGCTTGGCAGCGGCCTTCTTGGCGGCTGGCTTGGCGGCTGCCTTTGCAGCTGGCTTGGCAGCAGCAGGGGCTTTCTTGCCGCTCAGGGTGGCCACTGCGCGGCTCAGCTGTTCGACGCGCTTGGTCAGTTCCTGGATGTCCTTCTGGGTCGGCACGCCGATGGTCGACAGAGCGCGCGCAACGCGGTCTTCGAAGACCTGTTCCAGCTTGTCCCACGAACCGGAAGCCTGCTTGGAGACGCCGTCCGCGACCTTGGTCACGGTGTCGGTGACTTCGGAAACGCGGTCTTCCGCCATCGAGCGGGTGCGGCGCTGCAGGTTGTTACCTTCTTCTACCAGCTTGCTAAATACTTTGCCGCCTTCTTCCTGGGCCTTGGCGAAGGCGCCCAGGCCTGCCTGCCAGATCTGGTGAGCGGAGGTACGAACAGCGCTAGCCAATTGTTTGTCTTCGGTTTTTGCCAGTGTCTTCAGTTTCTTTACCATGTCGAGCTCCAGTCTGATTTGTAGTGATTCGAGGTAGATACCTTTTTTGATGAAACCATTCTAGACAGCTAATCTAGAGATCGGATACTAAAACCACCGAGCGCCCCTTCTAAAACGGCCGGCCGGGTACAACAAGAACCATCAGACTCCTTGCCAATCCGTCATTCCCCTGTAATGATTGGCAAATCAATGATGGACCATCATAGAACAACCAGCAAAGGGAGACGACGATGCAGTATTTCGTAACGGGTGCGACTGGGTTTATTGGCAAGCGATTGGTGAAGAAGCTGTTGGCACGCAAAGGGAGCGTGGTGTATTTCCTGATGCGTGAAGCGAGCCGCGACAAGCTGCCCGACCTGCTCGAGTTCTGGGGCACCACCAAGGCGCGTGCCATCCCCGTGTTCGGCGACCTGCGCGCGGCCAAGCTGGGCGTATCCAAAGAGGATACCAAAAAGCTGGCCAAGACCATCGACCATTTTTTCCACCTGGCCGCCATCTATGACATGACCGCCGACGCCGACGAGCAGATGGAAACAAACGTCGAAGGCACCCGCCACACGGTCGAATTCGCCAATGCGATCGGGGCTGGCTGCCTGCACCACGTCAGTTCGATCGCCGCCGCCGGCATGTTCGAAGGGATCTTCCGGGAAGACATGTTCGACGAAGCCGAAGGGCTGGATCACCCGTATTTCGCGACCAAGCACGAGTCCGAAAAAATCGTCCGCAACGAGACCAAGGGTCCGTTCCGCGTCTACCGCCCGGGCATGGTGGTGGGCGACTCCAAAACCGGCGAGATGGACAAGATCGACGGCCCCTACTACTTCTTCAAACTGATTCAGCGCATTCGCCAGCTGCTGCCGCCATGGATGCCAACCATTGGTATCGAGGGTGGGCGCATCAATATCGTGCCGGTCGACTTTGTGGTCAACGCGATGGACCATATCGCGCACCAGCCCAAGCTGGACGGCCAGTGCTTCCACCTGACCGACCCGGAACCGATGCGGGTGGGCGAAGTGCTCAATGTGTTCTGCCGCGCCGCCCATGCGCCAACCATGAGCATCCGCATCAACGCCGCGCTGCTGGGCTTCATTCCCAAATCCGTCAAGAAGGGCATCATGTCGCTGACGCCGGTGCGCCGCGTACGCGACGCCCTGATGAAAGACCTGGGCCTGCCATCGGACCTGATGGGCTTCATCAACTACCCTACCCGCTTCGACAGCCGCGAGACCCAGCGCGCACTCAAGGGTACCGGCATCGCCTGCCCGCCGCTCGAATCCTACGCTGCACCGATCTGGGATTACTGGGAGCGCAAACTCGATCCGGACCTGTTCATCGACCATACCCTGCGCGGCACGGTGGCCGGCAAAGTGGTGCTGATCACCGGCGGCTCGTCCGGCATCGGCCTGGCGGCGGCGCACAAGATCGCTGAAGCCGGCGCGGTGACCATCATCTGCGGGCGCGACGAAGACAAACTGGCCGAAGCCAAGAAGGAAATCAACGACCGCGGCTTCGACTGCATCACCTACCAGGCCGATGTGGCCGACATGGCCGACTGCGACCGCTTCGTGCAGGTGCTGCTGGAAAATCACGGCAAGGTCGATGTACTGGTCAATAACGCCGGCCGTTCGATCCGCCGTGCGATCGAATCGAGCTACGACCGCTTCCACGACTTCGAACGCACCATGCAGCTCAATTACTTCGGCTGCCTGCGCCTGACCATGGGCCTGCTGCCGACAATGATCGGGCAAAAACGCGGCCACATCATCAATATCTCCTCGATCGGCGTATTGACGAACGCCCCGCGCTTCTCGGCGTATGTGGCGTCCAAGGCGGCGCTGGAAGCATGGACCCGCTGCGCGTCGTCCGAGCTGTCCG
>DASWMN010000411.1:0-5250 GCA_036399735.1 Telluria sp.
GAGATCGATGCGCTGGGCGAACAGGTGTACGCGGTGGTGGGCCATCTGAACCGGGCGCGCGCAGCGATCTTCGACGCGGCCGAACTGGCGCGCCTGGTCCAGCTCAATGCCCTGGCCGGGGCCCGTTCGCGGCGCGCCATCGCGTTTGACGCCGCGCGCCATTATTTCGACCAGGCCGTGGGCCTGACACCGGCGTCCAGCTGGCAGGATGACAGCGAGGCCACGTTCGCGCTGTACAGCGAGCTGGCCGAATGCGAATACCTGTGCGGCAACCTGGAACGGGCCGACCGCCTGTTTGGCGAACTGGCCGCGCACGCCCGTTCGCGCCTGGCGCTGGCGCGGGTGGCGCTGATGCGCGTCGCGCTGTACCAGGTATGGGGGCGCTTCGACCAGGCGGTCGCGGTGGCGCTGGACGCGCTGGAACTGTTTGGCATCAGCTTCCCGGACGACGCCGCTTCGATCACCGAATCGCTGGCGGCCGAGCAGGGCGCGGTGCACAAGCATATGGCCGGACGCAGCATCGCCGATCTGGAGCGCGAGGCGCCCAGCGGGGACGCGGAATTGTCGATCGTGAGCGAACTGCTGTCGGACATGGGCTCCTCGGTGTTTTCGGCGCGCCCCGAGCTGTATTCGCTGCTGGCGGTCAAGGCGCTCAATTTCACGCTGCGCTTCGGCAGCACCTTCACCAGCTGCATGATCTATTCGCGCTACGCGATCCTGCTGGTGTCGCTGGGCGCCATTCCCGACGCCTTTGCGTTTTCCGAGCTGGCCCTGCGCCTGGCCGAGCGCGACGGCGCCGGCGCCCGGCGCCGTGGCCGCCTGGCGTTCGTGCACGCGGCCTATGTGCATTGCTGGCGCCAGCCGATCGAGGCCACCGTGGCGCTGCTCGAGCAGGCCCATGTCAGTTGCCAGGAGGCGGGCGACCTGCCGCACGCCGGCTATGCGGCCCACGTGGCGGTGTGGAACAGCTTCGAGGCCGGCGCCGCGCTGGGCGAGGTGCAGCAGCGCGCCCGCAAATACCAGGACTTCGCGCGCCAGCAGAACAACGAGGTGCTGATGCAGCTGCTGCGCTGCTACGAGCAGCTGACCTTGTGCCTGCAGGGCGCGACCGGGGCCGAGGGCGAGTTCGATGACGAGCATTTCTGCGCCAGCGATGCGCTGGCGCTGATGGACAAGGCCAATTACGGCGCGGCGCGCCCGCGTTTCCATCTGATGCGCCAGATCACGGCGTTTACCTTCGGACGCTTTGGCGAAGCCTTGCAGGCAGCCGACGCGGCCAGCGCCGACCAGTATTTTTTCCTGGCCTCGGTGAACGAAGCGACCCACCACTTCTACCACGCGCTGACCATGGCCGCGCTGTATCCGGACGCCCCGCGCGAGCGCCAGGTCCGTTTCATGGCGGCGCTGCAGGACAAGCAGGACCGGCTGCGCGCCTGGGCCGCGCACTGTCCGGCCAATTTCGACAACCGCTACCTGCTGGTGGCAGCCGAGATGGCGCGCATCCAGGGGCGCGACATGGAGGCGATGCGCGCCTACGACGCGGCGCTGGCGTCGGCGCGCGCGGGCGGCTTCGTCCAGCACGAGGCGCTGGGCGCCGAACTGGCGGGGGCCTTCTACCGCCAGCGCGGCTTCGACAAGATCGCCATCACCTACGCGCGCGACGCGCTGGCCGCGTATGGCCGCTGGGGCGCGTACGGCAAGATGCGCGAGCTGGAGCGCCAGTATCCTGGCCTGGTGCGGGTGCCATCGCCCGGCGCGAGCGCGGCGGCCAGCGGTCCGGCGCTGGACCTGATGGCGGCGCTGCGCGCTTCGCAGGCGCTGTCAGGCACGCTCGAAAGCGGCGCGCTCGGGGTCCAGCTGCTGCGCAGCGCCATCGAGCTGGCCGGCGCCGCGCGCGCCATGCTGGTGCTGCCGGCCGCCGGCGGCTACCGCTGCGTGGCGCAGGCGCGGCTGGACGCGGGCGCGGTGCGGGTGGACGCGCTCGCGCTGACGCTGGAGGCGGCGCCGCTGCCGCTGCAGTTGCTGCAGTTCGTGCTGCGCACGCGCGAGACGGTACTGATCGACGATGCCCAGGCGAGCGCGCAGTTCCGCGACGACCCGGTGATCCGCGCCGACCGTCTGCGCTCGGTGCTGTGCGTGCCGCTGCTGCGGCGCGGCGTGCTGGCCGGCGCGCTCTACCTCGACAACAACCTGGCGCCCGGCGTGTTCACCGCGGCGCGCGTGCTGATGCTCGAGCTGCTGGCGGCGCAGGCGGCGATATCGCTGGGTAACGCGGGCGTGCTCGAGCTGCTGGGACGGGAGAATGCCGCGTACCGGGCGCTGGAAGCGGCCAGTGCGCGCAAGGCCGCCTTCCTGTGCGCGATGAGCGATGACCTGCGCACGCCGCTGGGCGCGATTGCCGCGCTGGCCGCGCTGGCCGACCGCGGCGGCGCCGCCGAGCTGCCCGAAACCATGGCCCGCATCGGCCAGACGGCGCAGGCGGTGCTGCAGACCATGAACGATGTGCTGGACCACAGCCGCATCGAGGCCGGCACGATGGTGTATGAGGCGCTGGCGTTTTCGCCGGCCGATCTGGCGGCCGAAGTGCACGCCGCGGCCGCGGCCAGGGCCGCCACCCACGATCTGCAATGCCGGCTCGAACTCGATCCGGCGCTGCCGCGCGCTGTCAGCGGCGACCCGCTGCGGATCGGCCAGGTCTGGTTCAATCTGCTCGACAATGCGCTGCTGCAGACCGGCAGCGGCCATGTGGGGCTGGCGCTGGCGCTGGAGGCGCAGGAAGGTGGCGTGGCGCGCCTGCGTTTTTCGGTCAGCAGCGGGCCCTTGTCGCAAGCCCATACCGAAGCGCTGTTCCAGCCTTATGGCCAGGCCGCGCAAGCGCAGGCCAGGGCGCAGGGCGGCAGCGGCCTGGGTCTGGCCATCGCCCAGGCGCTGGTCAAGGGCATGGGCGGGCAGATCCAGGTGCTGCCGAATGCCTTGCAGTTCACCCTGACGCTGGCGTGCGTGAGCGAGGCGCAGCCAGCGCGTTCTGTTTCCAGCGGGACAGTGAACGCGCCTTGATCCGGTCGCTTTCACATACGGGATAAATGATATATATTGTTTCCTCTATTTATTCCGGAGTCCGAGATGGCAAAAACCCCTCCCGCCAAGACCAACGGTCATAAAGTGCCGGCCCTGAAAACTGCCGCTGCCAAGAAGGCCGCGCCCAAAGCAGTGCCGAAAAAGCCCGCTGCCAAGGCGCCTGCGCCAGTGCGCAAAGCGGCGCCCAAGCCGGTGGCAAAGGTTGCTGCGAAGTCAGCTGAAAAGCCAGCTGTCAAGCCAGCTGTAAAGCCAGCTGTAAAGCCAGCCGCCAAGCCAGTGGTGAAACCCGCCGTCAAGCCAGCGGCCAAGCGCAGTGTCGAGCCGGCAACGGCAGTGCAGCCGCCAGCTGTGGCGCAAGCGCCCGCGCCCGAGGCCGTGCGTGAAAAATTACGCAAACAGAAGCTGGTGCGCGACAGCTTCACCATGCCGGAACAGGAATATGCGGTGCTGGGCCAGGTCAAGAAAGCTTGCCTGAAAGCCGGTTTTGAAATTCGCAAGAGCGAGTTGCTGCGGATCGGCGTGGCGCTGATCAGCCAGCTGGACATGGCGACCCTGCAACAGGTGCTGGCAAGCTTGCCGCAACTGAAGACCGGACGGCCAAAGAACGAATAAGGTCGGGAAACCGGAGGCGGTGGCACGGGTTCGCGGTGCGCCGCTTCTTGCAAGGCTGCTCAGAAGGAAGGGGCGCCGCCGATCTGGATTACCTGATCGGCTGCCGGCGCCTGGCAGCGTTGCGTGTCGTCAGTGCATCGACGAGTTGGACAGTTCCTTCAGGTCACGAATGCTCATGTCCGATTTTTCATGCATTCGCAGCAGAATCGTTGCGCCGACAGCCAGCTTGCGATGGCGAATCTTGCTGATGATGGGCGGCTGTACTTCCAGCACGCGGCACAGTTCAGCGTCGTTTTTCAGATTCATTTTTTCGATCAAGGTGTCGAGCAGCTTGTTCGGAACGAAACTCGATGGTTCCAGTGCACGGGCACGGTTCATCGCTTCGATCATTTCCAATTTTTTCTGTCGTACGTTCATCGTACTCTCCTCCAAAAAGGTTGCTTTCGTAGTGGGGGGACTGATCGACTTATGGTCAACTCTCAGCCCGCAGTGACATTTGGAGATAAATTTATGCCGTGCGGGTTGGATTGATGATACTACGATAAGAATATATTCGCAGCAAAGTTGACCAAAAATTGAACAAATATAATTGATTAGTGCGTGAAAGATACTAATTCTAACCCGAAACGCGTCAGGACGAGGGTTTTATCGGCGCGCGCGGCTGCCGCGTGCGAATGCGTGACCATAATTGCACTGGCGCCGCTGGCTTTGACCTCGGCGCGCAGCAGGTCCAATACGCTGTCGGCGGTCTCCGGATCGAGGTTGCCGGTGGGTTCGTCGGCCAGCAGCAAGGCCGGCCGGTGGACCAGGGCGCGCGCGATCGCCACCCGCTGCATTTCGCCGCCCGAAAGCTGGCGCGGAAAGTCGGCGTCGCGTCCGCCCAGCCCGACCGCAGCGAGCATCTGGCCGGCCCGGGCCTGGGACTGGCCCGTCAGCAGCAGCGGCAGCGCCACGTTCTGCGCCAGCGTCAGGTGGGGCAGCACATGAAAGGCTTGAAAAATAAAACCCATGCGGGTGCGCCGCAGCAGGGTAGCGGCGTCGTCATCGAGCGCGCCCATGGGCTGGCCGTCGACCAAGATGGCGCCGCTGTCGGGCGCGTCGAGCCCGGCGATCAGGTTCAGCAGAGTCGACTTGCCGACCCCCGACTCGCCCATGATGGCGACAAATTCGCCCGGCTGGAACTGGTGCGACAGACCGTGCAGCACGGTGCGCCCGTGATAGGTTTTTTTCAGATCGCGTAACTCGAGCATGCCGGCTTCCTATCGGGTGAGGGCGCGCCGCAGCGCGAAGCTGACAGCGTCGACCAGGGCCACCAGCAGCAGCATGGCCAGCACCACGGTGGCGGCGCTCTGCATCTGGAATAGTGACAAATGGTATTTGAGCATCTGGCCCAGGCCACCGGCGCCGACCACGCCCAGCACGGCCGCGGCGCGAATATTGTTTTCCCAGCGGTACAGCGTGTAGGACAGCATTTGCGGCAGGGTCTGCGGCAGGGTCGCATACAGGAAGGCTTGCAGGGCGGAAGCGCCATTGCCGCGCAGGGCGGCAGCGGGAGACGGG
>DASWMN010000412.1:0-9496 GCA_036399735.1 Telluria sp.
AGCGGCGTGATGCCAGCCGCGCGCGCAGCCACGGCCGCCGCCTCGAGTGCCTGCTGGGCGCTGGCCACGACCACTGCGCGGTTGCGCGCCAGGCGCCGATCACGCGCCAGCGGCGCGGCCAGCGCAGGATCCGACAGCACGGCGCGCACCGTAGCGGGCACCGCAATCCGGTAGCGCTGCAAAATCGCCAGCGCGTCCGCCGCGCTGCTGTTGTCGGCCACGGTAGGCCCCGAGGCCACCACGGCCGGGTCGTCGCCCGGCACATCCGAGACCACCAGCGTCAGTACCGGTGCAGGCCAGCATGCCAGCGCCAGGCGCCCGCCCTTGATGGCCGACAGGTGGCGCCGCACGCAATTCATGGCGCCGATCGGCGCACCGCAGGCCAGCAGCTGGCGGTGGATGGCGCGTTTGTCCTCGAGCGAAATGCCGGGCGCGGGCAGCGACAGCAGGGCCGAGCCGCCGCCCGACATCAGGGCCAGCACCAGGTCGTCCGGTCCCAGGCCGCGCACCAGCGCCAGCATGCGTTCGGCGGCCAGCGCGCTGGCCTGGTCCGGCACCGGGTGTCCCGCCTCCATGACTTCGATCTGGCGCGTGGGGGCGCCATGACCGTAGCGGGTCACCACCAGACCGCTCAGGGGACCTGCCCAGTGCTGTTCGAGTCCCTGCGCCATGCGCGCCGCGGCCTTGCCGGCGCCGATCACGATGGTGCGCCCGCGCGGTGGCGGCGGCAAATGCGAAACGATCGCCTGCAGCGGATCAACCGCGCCGACGGCGCGCTGAAACAAATCCTGCAGCAGGGCGCGCGCTGCCGTCGTATGCATCATGTTTTTCACCCTTTTCGCCACTGCCACCCTAGAATATTGGCACAAAACCCTCTCTGGAGCGACCGTGTCCTTTCAAAAAATTCCCCTCATTCTGAGCTCGCTGGCAATTGCGCTGGCGGCGCCGGCCGCCATGGCCGAGCCCTCGGCCGCCAGCAGCGTGACGCCGCCGGTGGCAGCTAAAACGCCATGGCAGGAAACCCGCCACGGCGAAGTCGTGACCGACGACTACCGCTGGATGCACAAGAAAGAGCAGCCGGAAGTGATCGCCCATCTGAATGCCGAAAATGCGTACACCAAGGCAGTGACGGCCTCAATCGAACCGCTGGCCGACAAGGTCTATGCCGAAATCAAGGGCCGCATGCAGGATGTCGATCTGTCGGTGCCGACCCGGCGCGGCGACTGGTATTACTACTCCCGTTTCGAAGCTGGCAAGCAGTATCCGATTGTCGCGCGCCGCCATGCCGACGCCAAGCTGCAGTACGACGGCGCTGCCGCCGAGCAGATCCTGCTCGACCAGAACAAGCTGGCCGAGGGCCAGAAGTTCTTCGCGGTGGGCGCGCTGGCGGTCAGCCCGGACGACGGCCTGCTGCTGTACACCACCGATACCACCGGCTACCGCCAGTACGAGCTGCACGTGCTCGATCTGAAGAGCGGCAAGGCGCTGGCCGACAGCGTGCCGCGCGTGACCAGCGCGACCTGGGCGGCCGATAACAAGACCATCTTCCTGGTGCAGGAAGACGCGACCACCAAGCGCTCCGACCGCCTGTTCCGCCTGACCCTGGGCAGCGCGCCGGTGGAGGTGTACTACGAGGCAGTCGAGCAGTTCAACATGGAAGTGGCCACCACGCGCGACAAGAAATTCATCGCACTCGAGATCGCGGCGACCGATACCAGCGAAATGCGCCTTCTGCCAGCCGACCAGCCGCTGGGCCAGTTCCGCTCCGTGCTGGGGCGCGAGAAAGGCCATCGCTACAGCGTTGAAACCCGCAACGGCGAACTGTTCATCCGCACCAACAAGCATGCCAAGAACTTCCGCGTCGTGAAAACCACGCTGGCGGCGCCTGCCGAAAAGACCTGGAAGGAGATCGTGCGCCACGACCCGAAAGTCCTGGTCAATAACGTCGAGGTGTTCCAGGACTTCCTGGTGGCGAGCGAAAAGACTGACGCGCTGGCGCGCATGCGCATCTACGACTTTAAAAAGAAATCGTGGAAGAGCGTGAAGTTCGACGATCCGGTGTATCTGGCGCGTGGCGCCGGCACGCCGGAATTCTCGTCAACGCTGTATCGCGTGTCCTACCAGTCGCCGCTGACGCCACCGACCACGCTCGATGTCGAGATGGGGAGCGGCAAGCAGATCGTGCTCAAGCGCCAGGAAGTCGTCGGCGGCTTCGACGCCTCGCGCTACGACAGCCGGCGCCTGTGGGCGACCGCGCGCGACGGCGTGAAAGTACCGCTGTGGGCCGTGTACAAAAAAGGCGTCAAGTTCGACGGCAGCGCGCCGCTGCTGCTGTACTCCTATGGTTCGTACGGGATCTCGACCGAGGCCACCTTCTCGATCAATAACATCAGCCTGCTGGAGCGGGGCGTGATCTATGTGCAGGCCCATATCCGCGGCGGCACCGATCTGGGCGAAGGCTGGCACGACGACGGCATGCTGATGAAGAAAAAGAATACCTTCACCGACTTCATCGACAGCGCCGAATTCCTGGTCCGTGAAAAGTGGACCAGTCCGCAGCGCCTGATCATCCAGGGCGGCAGCGCCGGCGGCCTGCTGATGGGCGCCGTGGTCAATATGCGCCCCGACCTGTTCCACGCGGTCCATGCGGCGGTGCCGTTTGTTGACGTGATGAACACCATGATGGATGCCAGCCTGCCGCTGACGGCGGGCGAATACCTGGAGTGGGGCGACCCGAACCAGAAGGCCGCCTACGACTACATGCGCAGCTACTCGCCGTATGACAATATCGAGCGCAAGGCCTATCCGGCCATGCTGGTGACGACCGGCTTGAACGACAGCCAGGTGATGTACTGGGAGCCGGTCAAGTACGTGGCCAAGTTGCGCGCTTACAAAACCGACAACAACGTGTTGCTGCTCAAGACCAACATGGACGCCGGCCACGGCGGCGCCTCGGGCCGTTTCTCGGCCATCAAGGAGCGTTCTTTCGTGATGGCATGGATGCTCTCGCAATGGGGCATCACGGAGTAAAAACGGAATTTTCAGGGCTTTTTCAGGTTTTTTTGGAAAAGCCCTTGCGCACTTTTAAAAAAATAGTATATGATTCGGCCTCTTCAGACGTGGTGACAAACGTCGGATGCAGTTTCTGATAGTAGTGTGCGGGCGCTTAGCTCAGTTGGTAGAGCGGAGCCCTTACAAGGCTTAGGTCGGGAGTTCGAGCCTCTCAGCGCCCACCAAATCAGAAACCAGGCATCATGATCTGCAATACCGATCAAGTAATACGGAGCGGTAGTTCAGTTGGTTAGAATACCGGCCTGTCACGTCGGGGGTCGCGGGTTCGAGTCCCGTCCGCTCCGCCAGCTACAAAGAAGGGCCCGATTCGTCGGGCCCTTTTTCTATGCTTCTTCCTATCGGGATTCGCTTGGCCAACGACTACGTCCGGTTTCGCATCCATCTCGCCCGCCATGGCCTGCAGGCGTTTGTCGCCAGCCTGAAAAGCGCCGCTGAAATCGTGCTGCTGATCGGCGCCAACGTGCTGCTTGGCCTGTTCGCCCTGTCCGCCTTTCCCACCATGCTTGCTGCCCAGCTGCCGCTGTTCCAGGCCGTGCCGCTGCTGTGCGCCCACGCGCTGCTGATGGCGATACCAGGCGTGCTGCTGCGCAAACGCGTGCTGCCGCAGGATGTGGTGCAGTGGTGCCATCGTCTGCCGGTGGCAACTGCAGTGCAGCTGCGCGCCGATGCGCTGGTGGCCTTGATGCTGGCCGGTCCGCTGGCGCTGCTGTACCTGGTGTCGACGCTGATCCTGTTGTGGCAAGGCCCGCCCACGCTCGCGCCCGCGCGCGGCATTGCCGGCACCGTGTGCTCGCTGCTGATGACGTATGCGGCGACGATCGCGGTCCTGACACTGCGCGGGCGGCGCGCGGGCAAGCCCCTGTTCCGCCATCGCACGGCGCCCGGCCCCGTCGCCCCTTACCGCGCGCGCCGCGTGCACCTGCGCCTGCCCTACCTGTGGCTGCGCCTGTTCTGGCTGCCGTTCTGGCGTGCCGAGAACGTCGTCGGCTGGCAGCAGAGCGCATTGCTGGCGGCGGGCCTGGGCAGTGCGGCGGCCTGGATGCAGGCGCCGGCGGGCATCGCCCGCGGCGTGCTGGCCCTGCTCACCAGTATGCTGATGGTGCTGCTGGCCGACCGTGGCGACAAGGCAGTGCGCGAACAGAGCACCCTGCTGCGCCCCGTGCTCGCCGCGTGGCCAATCCGCGTCACGCCACTGTTTGCGCTGGCGCGCGGGTTTGCCGCCCTGCCGCCGCTGCTGGTGATGGTGGCGGTAGTGGCCGGCGGCGCGCGCCATGGCCTGTGGCTGCATACGGCCGGGCGCCTGTGGTTGCTGCTGGCCTGCGCGGCCCCGCTGCTGCTGGTGGCCACGCCGCTGCGCGACCAGCGCGCGCGCGTCACACTGGTGGTGATCAGCATTCTCTTATTGACTGCGACAGGAAGCGAATTATGGCAATGAAACCGGTCCTGCAAGTGAGCTCGCTCGGGTTCCGTTTCGGCGCGCGCAGCGTGTTCCATGATTTTTCGCTCACGCTCGATGCCGGCATCACCTGGCTGCGCGGACCGAACGGCAAAGGCAAGACCACGCTGCTGCGCCTGATGGCCGGCGCGCTCGATCCGCACGCCGGGCACATCACGCTCGACAGCGTCGACAGCAAGGCCACGCCCCTGGCGTACCGCCTCTCCAGTTTTTTTTGCGGCGGCGATCTGCCCGATCTGCCCTGGCTGACGGTGCAGGAATTTTTGGACATCCACATGGCGCTGTACCCGGCACTGGTGGCGGCCGACGTGAATGCGCAGCTGCAGGCATTCGGCATCGGCGAGGTCCTGCCGCAGTTGCTCTCGACCCTGTCGCTCGGCCAGCACAAGAAGGTGCAGCTGGCGCTGGCCCTGGCGCTGCCGGTCAGGCTGCTGCTGGTCGATGAACCGTTCAACGGCCTCGATACGGCCGCGCTGGACTATCTGCGCGGCGCCCTGGCCGCACGCGGCGCCAGCGGGGAAGTCTGCGTGGTCCTGACCAGCCATCTCGATCCGGCCCTCGCGCTGGCGCGCACGCTCGATCTGCCCTGAGGCTTCAGGCGCAGGCCGCGGTCTGGCGCATCGGCTGCCCCACTTCGACCCGGTTGCGCCCTGCGCTCTTGGCGGCGTACAGGGCATGGTCGGCACGTGCCAGCGCCGCATTGATATGCTCCTGCGGATCGATCGCCACCACGCCGATACTGACCGACATCGCATACCCGGCGCCGCACTGCGGCAGCGGGGCAGCTTCGACGGCGCTGCGCACCCGCTCGGCCGCATGCATCGCACCGGCCAGGTCGGTGCCAGGCAAGGCCACAGCAAATTCTTCGCCGCCCAGGCGCCCCATCAGGTCCGGCTCGCGCAGCGCCGACAGCGCGGCGGCGGAAAACACGCGCAATGCTTCGTCGCCGGCGGCATGGCCAAAGCGGTCGTTGATGCGCTTGAAGTAGTCGAGGTCGAGCATCATCAGGGCAATCGGATGGTGCTGGCGCGCAGCGAGCATGCGCGCGCCTTCGATCTGCTCGAAGAAGGCACGCCGGTTCACCAGCCCGGTGAGACTGTCGATGGTGGCCAGCAGCGCCAGTTTGCTGTCGTCCTTCTCCTTGCACAGCAGCAGAAAGCCGAAGCCGTTGACGATCAGGATGATGTAGCCGGTGACGTAGGTGAAACTCTGCGCAGCGCCGCTGACAAACGCCGGCAGGTCTTCACTGGCGACGCCGGACCAGGCACGCAGTGCCATGGCCACAAAAAACACGAAGTTGTTGGCGCCGATAATGCGCTGCAGGACCGTGACGCCGGGACGTGGCCACAGCAGCAGCAGCGACATGACGCCGCTGAGCAGCCCGAAGATGAGCGACAGGACCACTGCCAGCGTGAGCGGCGAGGCGCCACCCAGGCGCGCCGCGCCATACACCAGCAGCGCCAGCGCCAGCGACGGGAACAGCACCGATTTCCAGCGCCGGAAGTTAAAGAAGCTGCAGTAGGCGGCCGCCTCCAGCTCGACCCCGATAATCAGCGCGCTGTTGGCGCTCAGGGCCACGTACGGCGTCAGCCAGTCAGGGTGGAGCCAGCCGATGAAATGCGCGCAGCCCTGGACCAGCTTGGCCCATTGCCACAACTCCATGGCGCGGTTGACCGGACTGGAACGGGTGTAGCCCGCCATCAGCATGGCAAAGCAGATGTTGCCAATGGCCAGCACCAGCATGAAGGTTTTCGTGTCGATCACTGCAGTTTCCCGAGGCATCTCCGCACTGACGGCCCAGGACCGGGCTGCAGAAAGTGCAATTAATATTTCTTTTTTGCACTATTTTACACGGGATTGCAGAAATACTCAGAACTGCCTGTCAGACTGTTTCATTTTGTGCACGCAGCATGGCGTCGAACTCGTGGCCCGGCATCGGCTTGGCAAACAGGTAGCCTTGGCCGTAGTCGCAGCCCGCCTCGATCAGCAGATCGCGCTGTTCCGGTGTCTCCACCCCTTCGGCGATCACGCGCAGGCCGAGCTTGTGGGCCATCACGATGATCGCTTCCGACAGCGCCATGTCGGATGATTCGGGCGCCAGGTTGCGCGTGAAGGAGCGGTCGATCTTCAGATAATCGATGTCGAATTTTTTCAGGTAAGACAGTGAGGAGTAGCCGGTGCCGAAGTCGTCCAGCGCCACCTGGATGCCGGCGTCGCGCAGCGACAGCAGCTTGTCGGTAACGCCGGTGCTGGCGTCCAGCAGCAGGCCCTCGGTGATCTCCACCACCAGCGACTGCCCTTCCAGGCCGATCTGGGCCAGGTGTTCGAACCAGCGCTCGTAGCCCTTTCCCTCACGCTGGAATTCCAACGGCGACTGGTTCACGCTGACCTGGAAGCGCGCGTCATGTTCGTCGCGCCAGCGCCGTACCCAGCGCGCCGACTCCCTGAACACCCACTCGCCGATATCGAGAATCAGGCCGCTCGATTCGGCCAGCGGGATGAATTCGAGCGGGCTGACCAGACCGCGCTGCGGATGCTGCCAGCGGATCAGCGCTTCGGCCTTGTGGATCTTGCCGGTCTTGAGATGCACGATCGGCTGGAAGTACACGCGGAACTGGTCGCCCTTGAGCGCGCTGCGCAAATCGTTCGTCAGGCGCATGCGATTGAGCGCCGCCACCTGCAGCGCGGGCGTGAAGTAGCTGAAGCGGTTGCGCCCCGCGCCCTTGGCCGCGTACATGGCCTGGTCGGCATGCTTGAGCAGATCATCGATGTCGCGCGCATCGTCGGGATACAGCGTGATGCCGATGCTGGCCGAGACAAAAGCCTGCTCCTGGCCCAGCTGATAAGGCGCCTGCAGCACGCGCAGAATTTTCTGCGCGATGCCATCGACGGCCGACACATCCTGCAGCTCCGACAGAATGACGGTGAATTCATCGCCGCCCAGGCGGGCCACGGTATCGGATTCACGCACGCAGGAGCGCAGCCGGCGGGCCGCTTCGACCAGCAGGATATCGCCCTGCGGGTGGCCGAGCGTGTCGTTGATTTCCTTGAAGTGATCGAGGTCGATGAACAGGATCGCGATGCGCTGGCCGTCGCGGCGCGACTTCATGATGTCGTGGTCGAGCCGATCGTGGAACATGCGCCGGTTCGGCAGCTGGGTCAGGGTATCGAAATTGGCCTGCTGCCAGATCATCGCCTCCGACTTCTTTTTCTCGGTGACGTCTTCAATCATGCACAAGTGCAGTGGCTGGGCTTTGGCCTCGGTCTCGATCTTGGCGATCGACATATCGACCCATACCACCGCGCCATCCGGCCGGATCATGCGCTTGGAGGTCTTGAAGCCGGACGTACCGCCCGAGGCCAGTTCCGCCATCTGGCCCGCTTCCTGCGCCACATCGTCCGGATGGGTGATGTCGGTCCAGTGGCCGCTTTTGATCTGTTCAAAGGTACGGCCGGCGATCTCGGCGTAGCGCGAGTTGAGATCCTTGAATTCGCCGGTGGACGAATCGATCAGGGCGATCCCCATCGGCGCTTCTTCGAACATGGTGCGAAAACGCTGCTCGCCTTTGCGGATGGTTTCCTCGGCGCGGCGCCGCTCGCGTGCCAGCAGCGACACGTGCACCGCGGCGCCGGCAAACAGCAGCACCGTAGCGAAGATCAGCACCCGGTACAGCCAGGTCAGACTGCCGGCCATCGGATCGGTGTTGTACAGCATGCCGTCGAACGATGCGTTCTTGGGCAGCATGCCCAGGTCGGCATAAATGTCGGCGATGTGGCGCCAGCGGTCCGGATTCATGTAGCCGATTTCGACCAGCACCGGCTGCACCAGCGGCACCATCTGGCGCGCCTCGAACAGCAGATGCTGGCGGTCGTTGCGGCGGCTGTAGCGCGACAGGATCAGATCGGCGATTTCCTCCTGGTTGGCCATCGCGTAGGCCCAGCCTTTCATGCTGGCCGCGCGAAAAGCCCTGACCCGGTCGGGATGGGTCTTGATCTCGTTCTCGCTGGTGAACAGGTTATCGCCGTAAAAATCGATGCCCGCCGCGCGCGGGCTGTAGACATCGTAGGCAACGCCCATGCGGTCCAGATAATCGGGCTCGTTGGTGATGTAGGCCGACATCGCATCAACCTTGCCCTTGACCAGATCCTCGACATTGTAGGACTGCTCGACGCGCACCAGACTACTGAGCGGGATGCCTTCCTTTTTCAGGTAGGCGACCAGTTCATCGGCCTGGGTCAGTTCGTCGGTGAGAGAGCCGATCATGACATGCTTGCCGCGGATCTGCGTGATATCGGGATCGCCACCGCGCTGGCGCGTGATCAGCACATAGGGCGAATGCTGAAAGATCACGCCCAGCACCACCAGCGGCTTGCCGGCCAGGCGGGCCAGCAGCACGCTGCTGCTGCCGACGCCATAATCGGCGCTGCCATCGATCACACGGCGTTCCGGTTCGGCGCCGTCCTTGCCCTCATTGATGCGCACATCCAGGCCTGCATCGCGGTAGTAGCCCTTTTCCAGGGCAGCATAATAGCCGGCGAACTGAAACTGGTGACTGTGTTTGAGCTGGAGGGTGACGCTATCGAGCGCGTGCGCAAACGGGCTGGCGCACAGCACAAGCGCCAGCACGGCCGCCCTGGGCGCAGTCGAGAAGCAGGCCTGCCAGCGCCTGAACGGGTGCATCGGATTCTTCAAATCGGTCACACCATGGACGGAGTGCGCTATGGCAACGGATGAACCGATTGTACTGATGTTCGATTAAAAAAGGCAGAAATCCCCAGCAGTGTGCGCCCCTGCAACGCCTGCCCTAGCCCGCAGACCTCAATGCAAAACAATTGCAGAATCGGGGTCAGACCTCAATTAGAAAACAATTGCAGAATTGAGGTCTCGTATCTTGAGCGTGTTGACTCTTTGACGAATAATAGCGTCCGAGAAGCGGCCGGGCAGAGTGACACTGGAGTGGTCGAATG
>DASWMN010000413.1:0-6966 GCA_036399735.1 Telluria sp.
GTCATCTTCGTCGCCGCACTGGCCATCATCGGCGCCACCAGTTTTGCCAATGCCTCGTCGGTGCCGGCCCCGGTCGCAGCGGTTGCCGCCGCCGCCGACAGCAGCGCGCCGATGCAGGTGGTGACCATCAGCGCCAAGCGCATGACCGCTGCCGAGAAAGCCGCTGCACAATAAACTGGAATGCCGGACGCGTTACTGGTAAGGTGAGCGCGGACCGTTTGGAGACGAATGCATGAATCAGTTGATGAAACTCGGTGTGACAGCGGCCTTGTTGGCCGGCTCGGCGGCGGCGTTGGCCGCGCCCGGTGAAACAGGCACCGAAACCCGCAACGTGGATGCGGGCGTTGTGCGCGTCAAGCTCGACGGGGTAATCGATCTCAAGCTCAAACAGGGCAATGTGGCCTCGCTCGTCATCAGCGGCGACAGCGCCCTGCTGGCCAGGACGACCTCGCAGCAGAATGGCGACACCATGGTCATCGGCACCGACGCCAAGGGCTTTCAGGTGAACCGGCGCGCCAGCAGTGTGCGCGCGGAACTGACCCTGCCGTCGCTGCGGGAAGTCACTTCCGACAGCCTGGGCTGGACCGAGGTCAGTGGATTTAGCGGTGAACAGCTCGATCTGCGTCTGGAAGGCGCCGGCTCCATGAAAGTGAGCTGCGATTACCGCCTGCTGACCGCCGTGCTCGGTGGCGTGGGCAGCATGCAGATCCAGGGCGTGAACATGGAAGGCGTGGACCTGAACCTGCGCGGCGCCGGCGTCCTGACCTTGCGCGGCAGCGGCAAGACGCTCAAGGCCAGCCTCGGTGGTCTGGGCAGCCTGGATGCGCAACATTTTCAGGTCGAGACGGTCAATCTTGATCTGAGTGGCCTGGGCAATGCGCTGGTATCGGCCAGGCAGAACGCCAACCTGAACCTGAGCGGCCTTGGCTCGGTCACGGTGTACGGCAAGCCGGTCAACCGCGCAGTCAGCGTGGACGGGCTGGGCTCGGTAAGCTGGAAATAAAGAACATGGGATCCCAAAAAACTGACCCCGGTGTGATACGTCTGAAATGAAAAAACTATTCCTTGCGATACTGCTCGCACTGGGCGCTGCGGCCCACGCGAACGCCGGCTTTACCGAGGGCGCGACCGCGTACAACGCAAAAAACTATGCGCGCGCGCTCAAGGAAATCACACCGCTGGCCAAGGCCGGCAATCCTGAGGCCCAGCATCTGCTCGGTCTCATGTACTACATGGGCCGTGGCGTCACGCGCGACTACGCGCAGGCGCTGGTGTGGCACCGCAAGGCGGCCGAGCAGGGCAAGGCGGATGCCCAGTACGTGATCGGCGCGATGTACTACACCGGCAATTCGGTGGCGATCGATCACAAGCTGGCCGTCCACTGGTTCCGGCGCGCCGCCGAAAAAGGCCATGCCGAAGCCCAGCACGCGCTCGGCCTGATGTACCGCTACCATGCCGCCGGTCTGCCGCAGGACAAGGTGCTTGCCTACATGCTGTGGAATCTGGCCGCCGCCAGCGGTCACGCCAACGCGGCCGAGCAGCGCGCCGAAATCGCCAAGCGCATGACGCCGGAGCAGATCGAGGAAGCGCAGGCCCTCTCGCGCAACTGGAAGCCGGGCCAGAGCCTGCCGACCAGTTCGCGGACCGGCGCGAGTGCCTGACGCGATGCGCCTTTCCCCATTCTGTCTGACCGTGGCCCTGCTGTGCGGGTCCGCCGCCGCGCTCGCCGCCACGCCCGCCGCCACGCCCGTCCCCCTGATCGACCATCATCAACACCTGTTCGGGCCGGGGATTGAAACCCTGCTGGCCACGCCCACCGGCGGCATCAAGTCGATCAACGCGCAGGACGTGATCGGCCATCTGGATACGGCCGGGATCGACCGCGCGGTGCTGCTGTCGGCCGCCTACCTGTTCGGCAGCCCGGCGCGCGTGGTCGACAAGGAATATGCCAAGGTCAAGGCCGAGAACGACTGGGTCGCGGCCCAGGCGGCAAAGTACCCAAAACGGCTGCGCGCATTCTGCGGCATCAACCCCCTGCGCGACTATGCGCTGACCGAACTGGCGCGCTGCGCTGCCGATCCGAATCTGAAATACGGCGTCAAGCTCCATTTCGGCAATTCCGACATCCAGCTCGAGCGTGCGGAACATCTGATGCGGCTGCAGCAGTTCTTCCGCGTCGTCAACGACCACAAGATGGCGCTGGTGATTCACTTGCGCGCCTCGATTTCGAAGGAGCGTCCGTATGGCCCGGCCCAGGCGCGCCTGTTCCTCGATTTTCTGATGCCGCTGGTGCCGGACGTGCCGGTGCAGATCGCGCATCTGGCCGCTGCCGGTCCGGGCTACAACGATCCGAAGGCGGACGCGGTGATGGGCTATCTGGCAGCGGCGGTGGAAGCGGGCGATCCGCGTACCCGCAAGCTGTGGTTCGACATCACGTCGGTGGCCGACAAGGCGATCACGCCTGCCAACGCGGCCAGGGTGGTCAAGCGCATCCGCCAGGTGGGTGCCGACAAAATCCTGTACGGGACCGATGCCGCCACCGGCGACAATCTGCGCCCGGCCGAATCGTGGGCTGCCTTCCGCGCACTGCCATTGACGGACGAGGAGTTCGCGAAAATCGCGGGCAACGTCGCGCCCTACATGGAGTAGGGCGTGTATCAGCGGCGCGGTGTGCTCAGCACCTGGGTCCAATAGATATTGCCGCCGCGCCGTTCCCGGTCGACGGCATAGGCGCCGCCCATCTCGGTGAACGCGGGATTCATCAGGTTTACGCAGTGGCCCGGGCTGTCCACCCAGCCGGCCACCGCTTCTTCCGCCGTGCCCACGCCAAGCATGATGTTTTCGCCGGCCAGACCCCAGGCGTAGCCTTCGCGCGTGATGCGTTTGCCGACGGTGCTTCCGTCCGAGCCGGTGTGGCTGAGGACAGCTTCGTGCGCCATGTCGCGGCTGTGTTCCAGGGCAGCGTCGCCCAGTTTGCGGTCCCACTTCATCGGCGGCGCGGCCGGAAAGTCGCGTCCGCCGCAGCTGCGGCCGGTGGCACGGGCCGCATTGGCGGCGCGCAGGATGGCGCGGCCGGCTTCCTTCCAGTCCTTCATCTTGCTGTCCATCAGCGGCTGGGCCAGCACGATCTGCCAGCTTGTGCCTTCGCGTACCACGCCAATGTCGGCAAAGCGCGCGTCCAGCATCATCCGGCAGTTGCCTTCACGCAGGATCGCCATGACCCCGCGCGCATCGCGCACGCCCGACACCTTCAATGCTTCGGAATGGCGGGGCGTGTAGTCCGCGTGTTCCAGCGCCTGCTTGAGCTCGTTGCCGGAATCGATGCCCAGCTGGGCCAGTGCGCCTTTGATCCTGAGTGGGCTCTGCGGCGCAACACGGCGGCCTTCGCAGTTGCCTGGTGCGGCGCGCCATGCGTTGATCATGCTGACGAGCTGGTCGCCTTCGTTGGCGCGGGCGGGCGGCGCCAGCAGGAGGCTGGCAGCGGCGGCGCTCAGACAGAGTAATTTGGCGGAAGTAGATGCAGTCACGAAAAGGTCCAGTGGAATAGGTGGGCAGATCCGCGGCACGATGCCATCCGAGGTGATTGCCGTCAATACTAGTTGCAACCCGTTACTTTTGTGCGGAATTGCCCCAGGGGAGGTATGATCGGGGCTTGCATTTCTGCTACATTGCGTCTTTACGCGAGGGAGCTCTCTTGGGATTATTTGATTTCTTCAAATCGACACCGTCACCTGAACGGTTTTCGAAGATCGCCTCCGACGGCTTGCGTGCTGCCGGCTTTAGCGCCCCGATCGAGGTTGACCAGGGAGAATTCCGTCTTCTGCTGGGCGAAGATGGCAAGCAGATCTTCAATCTGAACAATTTCTACCGCGACTACTGCCGGGTCGAGAAGGCTGAGCGCAAGAACGTCATGCAAAGCTACGTGAAAAGCATGCTGGGACAGGAATTGCCCAAGGACTTCGCCGATGCCCGCGCCAAGCTGCTGCCTGTGCTGCGCAGCCGTTCCATGATCGAATATGTGGCATTGGCGGTGGCGGGCGATGCGGACGCGAAGAACCTGCCGGCCGCCGCGCCCTTCAGTGCCGACGCCGCTGTCATGATTGCTTACGACACCGAGCATTCGATGATGACGCTGACCGGTAGCACGCTGCGGGACTGGAACGTCAGTTTCGAGACGGCGCTGGCCGCAGCCACCGAGAATTTGCGCGACGCGACCGTCTCCAGCTTCGAGCAGATCACGCCCGGCTTGTTCCTCGGCACCTGGGATGACGCTTACGATACCTCGCGCCTGTTATTCCCTGACGTGGTGTACCAGCTTGGCATTGGCGGCGAGCCGCTGGCCATGATTCCGACACGCAGCCGTTTCCTGGTGGTCTCCAGCAATGACATCGGCGCGCAGATGACCATGATCGCGCTGGCACAGCAGTTCGTCGAGGAAGAAGGGCGCCAGTTGTCCGCCCTGATGTACCGCTACGAGAACGGTCGCCCGGTCGCCCATGTGCCCGGCAATCCTGAAGTGGCTGAGCGGCTGGGCGAGTTCCGCCGCAAGAGCCTGGCCGAGGATTACGCCGGTCAGAAAGACATGCTGGAAAAGGCGCACGAGAAGAACGGGATCGACGTATTCGTGGCCAGCTATCAGGTGATCGCCTCCAACCAGACCGGGCGCGAGGCCAGTTTCACGGTCTGGACTGAAAATGTGGACACGCTGCTGCCCGAAGCCGACCTGGTGGCGCTGGTCTCGACCGCGCAGCTGGAAGAGGGCAGATCGGGACCGCCGAAGCTGGTCGCCTGGCAGGACTTGCAGGCTGCCACCGGCGCCTTCGAGCTGCTGCCCGAGCGCTATCCGGCGCGCTACAAACCGGCCAATTTCCCCGACCAGGCCGCGCGCGACGCACTGCCTGCGACCGAGCTGTAAGGCGCGTACAATCGTCGGCTTTCCCTCGACGAGAACGACAATGCGCGCTATTGAAATCAAGCAACCGGGTGGCCCTGAAGTGCTGCAACTGACCGAACGGCCGATGCCGGCACTAAAGGCGGGCGAAGTGCTGATCAAGGTGCATGCGGCCGGCGTCAACCGGCCTGACGTGCTGCAGCGGCTTGGCCACTATCCGGTGCCGCCGGGCGCGTCCGACTTGCCGGGCCTGGAAGTGGCGGGCGAAATTGTCGATGGCGACCTGAGCGGCAGTGCCTTTCAGCGCGGTGACCTGGTGTGCGCCCTGGTCCAGGGTGGCGGTTATGCGGAGTTTTGCGCGGCGCCGCTGCAGCAATGCCTGCCCGTGCCGGCTGGCCTGAGCGCCCTCGAGGCGGCGTCGCTGCCGGAAACCTTCTTTACCGTCTGGAGCAATGTGTTCGACCGCGCGCGCCTGTCCGGCAGCGAAACCTTGCTGGTGCAGGGCGGCAGTTCCGGCATTGGCGTGACCGCGATCCAGATCGCGACTGCGCTCGGTCACCGCGTGTTCGCCACCGCCGGCAGCGATGACAAGGTCCGCGCCTGCGAGGAACTGGGCGCCGAACGGGGCATTAATTACCGGAGCGAGGATTTTGTCGCCGTGGTCAAGGAACTGACGGACGGGAAGGGCGTGGACGTGGTGCTCGACATGGTGGCTGGCGAATATGTGGCGCGCGAGGTCGATTGTCTGGCCGATGACGGGCGCATTGCCCTGATCGCGCTGCTGGGCGGCGCCAAGGCAACGGTGGATCTCGGCCAGGTACTGCGCCGGCGCCTGTCGATCAGCGGTTCAACCCTGCGACCCCGGCCAGTGGCGTTCAAGGCGGCGATTGCCGCGCGGTTGCTGGAAACAGTGTGGCCTCTGATCGCAGCAGGCAAGATCCGTCCGGTCATTTTCAAGACCTTCCCGCTCGAGCAGGCGGCCGCCGCCCATGCCCTGATGGAAAGCTCTACCCACGTCGGCAAAATCATGCTCCAGGTCGGCTAAGCCTGGTTTGTTGTGTTTAATGTCACGTTTTTCGTCCACAGCTCAGCCCGATTGTTTGACCGGCCCCTGAACGGGGGTTAAAATAGCGGGTTAATTAAATCTGGGCTACTATGCGTCGCAAACTGGTCGTTGGTAATTGGAAGATGAATGGCAGTCTTGCCTCGAATGCAAGCCTGCTGGCTGGCATCGCCGAAGGTGTGAACGGTGCAGGTGCCGACAGCGCGGTGTGCGCGCCGGCGCCTTACCTGGCCCAGTGTCAGGCTGCACTGCAGGGCAGCAAGCTCGCCTGGGGTGCGCAGGACCTCTCGGCCCATGCCGCTGGCGCCTACACCGGCGAAGTCTCGGCTGCCATGCTTGGTGATTTCGCGTGCCGCTATGTGATCGTCGGCCACTCCGAGCGCCGCGCTTACCATGCCGAGAGCAGTGAACTTGTAGCAAAGAAGGCTGTCGCAGCCTTGGATGCGGGCCTGACCCCGATCGTGTGTGTCGGCGAAACGCTGGCCGAACGCGAAGCAGGGCAGACCTTTGTCGTGGTGCGCAATCAGCTGGGCGCCGTGCTGGAGCGCGTCGGCGAGCGTCTGAATAAAATTGTGGTCGCCTACGAGCCTGTATGGGCTATTGGCACAGGCAAGACCGCCACGCCGGAAATGGCGCAGGAAGTGCACGCACGCTTGCGCGCACAGATGGCGGAGCAGAATGCAATCGTCGCTGGCGGCGTACAGATTTTGTACGGCGGCAGCATGAAGCCGGAAAATGCGCGCGAACTGATGGCGCAGCCGGACATCGACGGTGGCTTGATTGGCGGTGCGGCGCTCAAGGCCGCCGATTTCCTCGCCATCATTGCTGCTGGCAGTACGAATTAATTGAAGTTATCGCAGTCAAACCTGGAATGGAATAGAAATGAACTCGTTGCAAAATCTGGTTGTTGTAGTACAGGTTATTTCGGCCCTGATCATCATCGGGCTGGTATTGCTCCAGCACGGCAAAGGTGCTGACATGGGTGCCGCCTTCGGTTCGGGTGCTTCGGGCA
>DASWMN010000414.1:0-11094 GCA_036399735.1 Telluria sp.
CTGCCGCTGTTCAAGCGTTGCGAACACCATGAGCGGGGCTCCACGCCCTACCACGGCGTCGGCGGGCCGCTGAACGTGGCCGATCAGCGCAGCAGCAATCTGCTCACGCGCGTGTATGTCAAGGCAGGCCAGCAGGCCGGCTACCGCTACAACGACGATTTCAGCGGTGCCGAGCAGGAAGGTATCGGTCCTTACCAGCTGACGCAGAAGAACGGCGAACGCTGGAGCGTGGCGCGCGCCTATTTGCACCCGGTGCGCAAGCGGCCGAATCTGACGGTGATCACGGGCGCGCATGCCAGCCGCGTGCTGCTGGATGGAAAACGCGCTGTCGGGGTCGCTTACAGCAAGGATGGAAAAGACCTGGAACTGCAAGCGCGGCGCGAAGTCATCCTGGCTGGCGGCGCGATCAATTCGCCCCAGTTGCTGATGTTGTCCGGCATCGGACCGGCCGAGCAGCTGACCCGGCACGGCATTCCCGTTCGTCACGCCTTGCCCGGCGTCGGCAAAAACCTGCAGGACCATCTCGATGTGCTGGTGGTGCATCAGTGCAGCAAGGCGGTATCGCTGGGCGTGTCGGTGCGCAATTTGCTGTCGCCGCTGGTGCAATTTTTCAATTACGTGTTGTTTCGCAAGGGCGCATTTACCAGCAACGCGGCCGAAGGCGGCGGATTCATCAGAAGCGATCCGGCACTGGCGGCGCCTGACCTGCAGCTTCATTTCACGCCGGCCCATCTGGACGATCATGGCCACACGCTGTCGCGCGCCGCCTACACTTTGTTTGGCCATGGTTACGCGCTGCATGTGTGCGACCTGCGGCCCAAGAGCCGTGGCGAAATCCGCCTGGCCAGCGCGGACCCGGCTGCACCCGCGCTGATCGATCCGAATTATTTGTCGCATCCGGAAGACATGGCCAGCCTGGTGCGTGGCGTGAAAGCGGCGCGCAAGGTGCTGGCGGCGCCTGCCTTCGATCCTTATCGCGGCGTGGAGCTTTTCCCAGGACCGGCGGTACAGGACGACGCGGCCATCGAAGCATTTATCCGGCGCAAGGCTGGCACCATCTACCATCCGGTCGGCACCTGCAAGATGGGACACGATCCGATGGCGGTGGTGGATGCGCAGCTATGCGTGCATGGCATGACCGGCTTGCGGGTGGTGGACGCGTCGATCATGCCCACGCTGATCGGTGGGAATACCAATGCGCCGACCGTCATGATCGCCGAGAAGGCGGCCGACATGATACTCGGGCATCCCGCCCCGTTGCCGGGCGGCGGCGTGCCACGCGCGACGGCCATGCAGCGCACGCTGTGGCGCTGGTGCGCGGCGTTTCTGTTGCTGTTGCTGGGCACGGCCGCGTTCGCGTCAGCCCCGGGCGAGTTGCGCTTCGAGCAGCTCAATGCCGAATCCGGCTTGCCGCACGCGTCCGTCACGGCGCTGCTGCAGGACCGTGACGGTTTCATGTGGTTCGCCGGCCAGGGCGGGCTGAGTCGTTACGACGGTTACCGCTTTCTTACCTACAAAAATGATCCGGCCGATCCGAACAGCATCTCCGACAATTCGGTCCAGGCCCTGCACCAGGACCGGCGCGGCCAGCTGTGGGTCGGCACGCGCAACGGCTTGCAGCGTTACCACCCAGGCACCGACAATTTCAGCTCCGCCTTGAAACACGCGGCCAGCGAGCACAAGGGCGATTATTACGACGTGCGCAACATCGCCAGCGATGCGGATGACGTACTGTGGCTGACAACGCGCACCGGTCTGGTCCGCTTCGACGCCGCCCGCAACCAGCCGACCTTTTTTCGGCACCAGACCGATGACAGCAGTTCGCTCGCCTCCAATGATGTCAGCGCACTGGTGTTCGATGCCGCGGGTGGCTTGTGGATCGGCACTGGTGTCGGGGTCGACTACCTGGCGCGGGGCAGCGCCGGTTTCGTCCATTTTCCTGTCGACGCGCGGGCTGGGGCCGATCCGCGCCGCAACGCCGTCAAGGTCATCGCGCTCGGGCCGGACGACAGCTTGTGGGTCGGCACGCCCGTGGGGCTGGAGATCTGGCAGCTGCGCAATGGCGCGCCGGTCAGCCGCCGTGCGCTGGGCGCGGCGGAAGACTTCCCCGCAAGCCCGGTCACGGCCCTGTTCCGGGACAATCGCGGCACCATGTGGGTGGGCACGCAGAGCGCCGGCTTGCTGCGCTGGGATGCGCAGCGCGGCCGGTTTTCAGCCTCGGTGCACCAGCCAGGCAAACAAGCCAGTCTGGCGGACAATTTCGTCTCCAGCATGTTCCATGACCGCTCCGGCATTTTGTGGATCGGCACCTGGTTCGGGGGCGCCAGCCGGATCGACCTGACTGGCGGCGGCTTCCGTCATATTGTCGCTGCCGTGCCCGGCGAAACGGGCGGACTGAGCACCAACAAGATCACCGCGATTCTGGGCGCCGGGCCGGGCCAATTATGGCTGGGCAGTTACGGCGGCGGCGTCAATTTGCTGGATGTGCAGAGCGGCAAAGTTACCGTGTACCGGCACCAGGCGGGTGTGGCTGGCAGTCTGAATGATGACCTGACCACCGCTTTGGGCCGGGATGCGGCGGGCCAGTTGTGGGTGGGCACGCGCAATGGCGGTCTGAGCCGGTTCGATCCCGCCAGTGGCCGCTTTACGCCGCGCCCGTTTGCCACGGGCGACGATGCCGCCGAGTTCATCCAGGCGATCGTGCCCGACCGCAAGGGGATATTGTGGGTCGCTTCGCGAGGCGGCCTGCACCGGCTCGACACGCGCACTAATCAGGCGCTGACCTACCGTCACGATGCCGAGGATGAAAGCAGCCTGGCGGACGATTTTGTCTGGACCGTGCTGGATGACAGCAAGGGGCGGCTGTGGGTGGCGACCTCCAACGGGCTCGACCTGCTGGACCGGGCCACCGGCCGCTTCACGCATGTGCGGCTGAGCCACAACCGCATCTCCTATCTGCACGAAAGCGGCGACGGTAGCTTGTGGGTGGGCACCGGCGGCGGACTGAACCGCATCACTACCGGCCCGGACGGTGCGCTTACTGTAAGGATGTGGCTGGCCAGGGATGGCTTGCTCAATCCAGCCGTCAACGGCATTCTCGAAGACGACCAGCAGCAGCTGTGGATCAGCACCGAAGGCGGGATCGTCAATTTCGATCCCGCCAGCGGGCAGTTCCGCAATTACACCGGCCGGGACGGCATGGCCGAAGGCGACTATTTCGTCGGTTCCGCTTACCGCATGCCCGACGGCGTCATGGCCTTCGGCAGCTTCAACAATGGTCTGACCTTGCTGCATCCCTCAGCGGTGCGCGGCAATCCGGTTGCGCCCCAGGTGCGGATTACTGATTTTTTGATCTTCAACGAGTCGGTCAGGCACGGACGCGCGCGCGCTGGCTTCTCGCTCGACGGGCCGATCCAGAACGCGCGTCATGCCGTGCTGTCCTACAAGGACGCGATGTTCTCGCTCGAATTTGCAGCGCTCCATTTCGGCGATCCGCGCCGCAATGCCTATCGCTACCAGCTGGAAGGCGTGGACAAGGAATGGGTCACCACGGACGCCGGCAAGCGCTTTGCCAGTTATACCAATCTGGCGCCAGGCGATTACGTGTTCCGCGTTACCGCCAGCAACAAGGATGGCGTCTGGAATGATGCCGGCACCAGTCTGGCGATCCGGATCACGCCGCCGTTCTGGGCCACCTGGTGGTTCCGTATCGCTGCGGCCGCGCTGCTGCTGTCGGCAATTGCCGCTGCCTACCGCATGCGGGTGCGTGCACTGGTCGGGCAGAAGCTGCAGCTCGAACGCGAAGTTGCCCAGCGCACCTCGGAAGTGGTGCAACAGAAGGAATCGGTCGAACTGGAAAAGGCGCGCGCCGAGCTGGCCTACAAGCAGCTGGCCAGCGCGCAGGAAAAGCTGGTGCTGAACGAAAAAATGGCGGCGCTCGGTACGCTCAGCGCCGGCATCGCGCACGAGATCAACAACCCCACCAATTATGCGCACGCTGGCGCGCAGTTGATGGCCGACGACCTGGAACGCTTCCGCCTGTTCCTGATGGATCTGGCGGGGCCCGATGCAGCACCGAAAGTGCGCGCCAGTCTGGAAGCGCGCTTTGCCGCGCTGGCGCAGCAACTGGCCACCATTACCGATGGCACGGCGCGCATCCGCGCCCTGGTCAAGGATCTTGGCACGTTCTCGCGCATGGACGACGGCGAGAAAAAGCCGATGCGCATCGGCGCTGGCCTGCAGTCCACGGTGCGGCTGGTACGCACCCTGTACTCGCGCGTTGCGCATATCGATTGCATGCTCGAAGTCGATCCGCTGGTGAACGGCCGCGCCGCGCAATTGAACCAGGTATTCATGAATCTGATCGTCAACGCTTGCCAGGCCATTGAAGCCAAGCGCAGCGGCGACGGCGTGCCTGGCACACTGACGATTCGCAGCCGCATCGCCGGCGCCACGCTGTGCGTCGACTTCCGCGATACCGGTGCCGGCATCGACGATGCCGTGATCGGGCGCATCTACGATCCCTTTTTCACTACCAAGCCGACCGGAGAGGGGACCGGGCTGGGCTTGTCGATCTCGTTTGGCATCATCGAACAGCACCAGGGCAGTCTGCGCGTGCGTTCGGTTGCTGGGGAGGGCAGCTGCTTTACCGTCTGCCTGCCGCTGGCTTAGCCTGTTTCAGGTTGCCACAAGGCGGAAATCGAAAGATACTGGGTGGATACACCAACCCGGTAGACCGCAGAGGAGCACTTGAATGGATTGCAAAGGCGAATTTCAAGGCAAGATCATCATCAACGGTGAGCTGGCGGCCGACAGCGTGGCGGTGTTCATCGCCGAAGATTCGCTACTGCTGCGCAAGGGCGGTGACTGGATGCTCGCCCGCAAACAACTGGCCATCATGCCGTTCTCCAAGCACATGCTGTTCACCCAGGATGTGCGGCGTCTGGCTGAAGGCTATTTCTACGATATCAGCGGCACCCGTGTGGGCGGTTTTACCTACGGGCCACTTGGCCATCCGGCGGATGGCGAGTTCGACTACCGGCCGATCAACTCGATCCGCCTGGACGTCAAGTATTACAGCGACCAGGTCACCGCTGTTCTGACCGGAAAGACCGAGTCCGGGCTGAGCGCGTTCGGCAACAAGGAAGTGCTGGAACCGTGGGTGTTCTTCATTGAATTCGACATTCCGCGCGCCGAGATGCAGCAGTTTTTCGAGTTGAGCGACGCTACCCGGGACCGCCTGATCGCCTTGATGGAAGCCCATTGCCCCCCCTGCGTGCCTGTATCCGAGACTTAGGTTTATACCGAAGATGGGTGGCCCGGTGTGGTGCGGAACCGCGTCACCGTCCAGCGAACCCGATCTGTGGTGGGCATGGTTGGCGCGGGCAAGCCTGAAAAATTATGATGCAGGTGGTATGCATGGACGGCTTCAACCAGCACAGCGAGAAATTCATTGCGGCGGGTGTCCCATTCCGGCGGAATGGTCACGGATCCTAGCTCGCTGTGCTCAAATAGCTTGCTCGAGCCCGACGATGCCTGAACGGTTACCCACAGCATTAGTCCATGATGTACCAGCGTAAAGATTTTGCAGGAGCCCATCAATCCCCGAGTGTAGTAGAAGGCAAACTGGCGTTCACGATCCACGAGGCGGTCGTCCAGATACCAGAGCACGCCATATCCGAACGAACGTATGTTGTCCGCCAACAGGTCATGCTCGGCCTGCATTGTGGTCCATTGCTGCGTCGCGCTTTCTTCCTACTCGAAACCCATCTGGTGTTTTCCTCGTCAAGCCGTGCGGCCGGTCGCCCACTATAGCGCTGATGCCGGCGTCCTGGCCAGCATCAGGTATGACAGCAAGGCTGCGCTGCCGCACACGGCGATGACGATTCCCATGGTCAGGGCCGAGCCATCGCTGAACGCGCCCACCGCGCTGCCGGCAAAAAAGGAAATCCCGAAGCGGATCGTGCCCAGCAGTGCCGAGGCGCTGCCGGCCTGCGCGCCATGTGCCGCCATCGCGCCGGCACCGGTGTTGGGCGAAATAAAGCCGAGCAGGGCAACAAAGCCGAATAGCGAGGCCAGCAGCGCGGGCAGGGCGCCGCGGCCGCTGACGCCGGCCACCAGCAGGCTCAGTCCGAACACGCACATCAATGCCAGGCTGACCCACAGGATGCGGTCCGGACTGAAGCGCGCCAGCAGGCGGTGATTGAGCTGCGAGGCCGCGATCAGACCGCAGGCGTTCATGCCGAATACCCAGGTGTAGACCTGGGGCGTGAGCCCGTAATGCTCGATCAGGACCGTCGGCGAGGCGCCGATATAGGCGAACATGCCGGCCGTGGAAAAGCCCGCCGCCAGCGCATAGCCCATGAAGCGGCGCTCACTGAGCATGTGCCAATAGGCGCGTGCCGAGGCGGCCACCGACACGCTGCGGCGCCGCTCGGGTGCGAGCGACTCCGGCAGTACAAAACGCACCGCGGCAATCGCCAGCACGCCATACACAGCCAGCACCCAGAAGATGGCGCGCCAGCCCCAGGCTTCCAGCACGTGCGAGCCGAACCATGGCGCAAGAATTGGCGCCACGCCCATCACCAGCATCAGGCTCGAGAGCGTGCGCGCCGATGACTGATGGTCGAACAGATCGCGCACCATCGCCATGGGAATGACCACGCCGGCGCAGCCGCCAACGGCCTGCAGGAAGCGGCAGGCCAGCAGAAGTTCCGGGCTGCTGGCCAGCGCACACCCAACCGAACCGACGATGTACACGCTCAGCCCGACATACAGGGGCAGCTTGCGGCCGCGGCGGTCGGAAAACGGGCCGTAGAAAATCTGTCCGACCGCCATGCCCACCAGGTAGCAGGCCAGACTAAACTGCGCCACCCCCTGCATCGTTGGAAAATCGCGCGCCAGCTGCGGAAAGGCCGACAGATACATGTCGATCGAGAGCGGCGCGAAGGCGACCAGGGCGCCCAGAATCGGGATCAGCCAGAAGGAATAGGGGCGGATGCTGGAAGAATTCATTGTGTTTTTATTGGTTGACTGTGACAACTATTCTGCGCGTGATGGTTGATGTTGTCAACTATCTTTGGGTGCTTCATAATGGGCCCGACAAGGACTTTTACGCGACCATGCCGACCAACCCCGATCAAGAAGTGCTCGACCTGCTCAATGCCGTGATCCATGGCGTGAAGGCGCACATGCAGAAGGTGCTGCGTGAAGACAGCGACCCTATCACGCCTATGGAAATGCGTGCGCTGAACTGGTTCGCCCGGCATCCCGCTTCCACCCAGGGCGAGCTGGTGCAGCACAGTGGCCGTGACAAGGCGCAAATCACGCGCACCATTCAGCAATTGCTCGAGCGCGACATGCTGGCGCGCACCGAGGACGCGGCCGACCGCCGTTGCCACCGGCTCAGCCTCACCGAACGCGGCAGCTTGGTGCACAAGAAAGTGCAGAAGCACCGCAAGCAGCTCGACGCGCGGCTGGTGCAAGGCTTCACGCCACAGGAGCGGGCGCAGGCAGTCGCGCTGCTTGAACGCATGCAGAACAATCTGAACCAGAATCCATGAAGGAACCGCGCATGAACACGCCCCTCAAACCACCGCGTCTGCTGGACCATCTCTGCTTCAACCTGTACTCGACTTCGCTCAAGATGACGCAGCTGTACAAGCCTTTGCTGGCCGAACTGCATCTGACCTATCCGCAATACCTGGTCATGCTGGTGCTGTGGGAGGAGGAGGGCCTCGGCATCGGCGACGTGGCAACGCGGCTGGAACAGGATTCCGGCTCGGTCACGCCTATCGTCAAGCGCCTGGAAGCGCAAGGCTATCTCGTGCGCAACCGCGACCCCAAGGATGAACGCCACCGCGTGCTGACGCTGACCGATGCCGGACGCAAGCTGCGCGAGGCGGGCGGCCGCCTGAACCAGCAGATCGCGACTTCCTGCAACTTGCAGACTGGCGAGATGCAAGCGCTGATGGCCGGCCTGAGCAAGCTGGCGCGCAATCTCGATATCTGAAGGATTCAAAACTATTTTTTAAAATAAATTGCACACAATCGATTAGTGCGCTAAAGTTCTTCCCATGGCAGCGCGCAACAAGCAAAAATACTCTGCAAATGCTTAGCGCGCTAACTAATATTCCGGCTGGTTCACTCACTTAGAAAGAACACATCATGAAAAACGCGATCCCATCACTGCAGAACTTCCTGTTTGGCGCCGCTTCGGCAGAGCCTGCTGTCAGCACTTCCCGTCGTTCTGCCCTGATGGGTGGCGCCAGCATCGCGGCAGCAGCCGCCGCTGTGGTGGCCGTGCCGCTGGCCGGCGTCAGCAGCGCCGCCGCAGCCGCACCGGCGCGCCCGGTTGCCCGCACCTCCAGCACGCTGACGACCCGCGATGGCGTCGAGCTGTACTACAAGGACTGGGGCAGTGGCCAGCCGATCGTGTTCTCGCATGGCTGGCCGCTCAATTCGGACAGCTGGGAATCGCAGATGTTCCACCTGGCCAATAACGGCTTCCGTGTGATTGCCCATGACCGCCGCGGCCATGGCCGCTCGAGCCAGCCATGGACCGGCAACGACATGGATCACTACGCTGACGACCTGGCCCAGCTGATCGAAGCGCTGGATCTGAAAAATGCAATTCTGGTCGGTTTTTCCACCGGCGGCGGGGAAGTGGCGCGCTACGTGGGCCGGCATGGCACCAAACGGGTGGCCAAGCTGGTGCTGGTGTCGGCGGTGCCGCCGCTGATGCTGAAAACGGCGGATAATCCGGGCGGTCTGCCAATGGAAGTGTTCGACGGCATCCGCGCCGGGTCCGTGGCCAACCGTTCGCAGCTATACCTGGATATCGCTTCCGGTCCGTTCTTCGGTTTCAACCGTCCGGGTGCGAAGGTATCGCAGGGCCTGATCCAGTCGTGGACCACGCAGGGGCTGATGGCCGGGCACAAGAATACCTATGACTCGATCAAGGCGTTTTCGGAAACGGACTTCCGCGCCGATCTGAAGAAGTTCGACAAGCCGACCCTGATCATTCATGGTGACGACGACCAGATCGTGCCGATCGGCGCCTCGGGCCAGGCCTCGGCAGCGATCGTCAAGGGTTCGAAGCTGATCGTCTATCCGGGTGCGCCGCACGGGCTGACCGATACCCACAAAGACAAGGTGAATGCCGACCTGCTGGCGTTTGCGCGCAGCTGATTGGTAGAACACTGCGCCACCTTACCCAATTTCGGGAAAGTGGCATGAGCCCCCGCCTTCGCGGCGGCGACGTAAAAAAAGCCCTCGCGGGCTTTTTTTACGTCGTTTTCTGCGTCGCGAGACTGTCTTCGAGCTGCTGCACGCGCAGCTCCAGCGCCTCGAGCTTGGCGCGGGTCTTGGCCAGCACCTGGTTCTGGATATCGAACTCTTCACGGGTGACCAGATCCAGCTTGGAGAAGCCCTGCGTCATCATTGCCTTGACGTTTTTCTCGATGTCCTTGGCGGGCGAACTCTCGATCGCCTGGTTGATCTTGCCTTGGAGATCGTTGAAAAAATTGTTCATGTCCATCTTGGATCCTTATGAAATGAGAAAGCCGCACCGTTGTGGTGCTGGTGCTGCATCAAAGTAGTGCGAAATGGCGTGAAGAGCGCTGCCGCTACGACTTTTGGTAATTTATCAATGGCAATATGGGTAAGCATCCTGCAAAAAACAAGTGCATCCCTGCGAATTGGGCCCTGGCATGACTCCTGCTAAAGAAGCTGGAGTCGTCTTCATGCTCCATCCACGATTTTAAACCGCAACGGCACAATTCGTTCAAACCAATAAGGGAAATGCCATGAAAAACCTGACCACCAAGTTCTCGCTTGCCGCAGCGTTGACGCTCGCCCTGGGTACCATCGGCGCGCCAGCGGCTCAGGCCGAAGAAGCGGCCGCTGAGCACGCGGTGTCCTTTAACGCTGCCCTGACCACCGACTACCGCTATCGCGGCCTGTCGCAAACGCGCGCCAAACCGGCGCTGCAAGGTGGCGCCGACTATACCCACAATCCAAGCGGCCTGTACGCTGGCGTATGGGCGTCGACGATCAAGTGGACCAAGGACCTGGGTGGCGATGGCGACCTCGAAATCGACCTGTACGGCGGCAAGCGCGGTGAAATCGCCACTGGCGTGACGTATGACGTGGGCGGCCTGTACTACTTCTATCCGTCCAACGACCTGACCCCGAGCGCCAACACCTTCGAGGTGTATGGCCAGGTCGGCTTCGGCCCGGCCTACCTGAAATACTCGCATTCGACCACGAACCTGTTCGGCACTGCCGACAGCAAGGGCAGCGGCTACCTGGACCTGGGCGCGAATATCGAACTGGACAAGGGCCTGACCCTGAACCTGCATGCCGGCCGCCAGCGCGTCGCGCACAATAGCGCGTTCAGCTACAACGATTACAAGATCGGCATCACCAAGGACTTCGGCTTTGCCACGGTCGCGCTGGCGTATGTCGACACCAACACGGCACTGTACGTCAGTCCTGTCAACGGCAAGGACCTGGGCAAGAGCAGTGCCGTGCTGACCATCTCCAAAACTTTCTAATCGAGGCAGCGTATGAAAATGATTACCGCCATTATCAAGCCCTTCAAGCTCGACGAAGTGCGCGAAGCCCTTTCGGCGATCAACGTGCAAGGCATCACGGTGACCGAGGTGAAGGGTTTCGGCCGTCAGAAGGGCCATACGGAACTGTACCGCGGTGCTGAATACGTGGTCGACTTCCTGCCGAAAACCAAGATCGAAGCCGCCGTGGACGACGCCATTGTCGAACAGGCCATCGAAGCGATTGAAGGTGCCGCGCGCACCGGCAAGATCGGCGACGGCAAGATTTTTGTCTACAACCTGGAACAGGTCGTGCGTATCCGTACCGGTGAAACCGGCAACGAAGCACTTTAAGGGGATTTCGAGATGAAGCAAACCATGATCAAATGGCTGGCCGGGGCAACCGTCCTGTTCGCCTTCAGCGCGCTGCCGGCGGCGGCGCAAAACACGGCTGCGGCCGATGCGCCTGCGGCTGCCACCGCCGTGGCCGATGCGCCTGCTGCGGCTGCTGCACCGGCGGCTGAAGCTGCTCAAGCGGCCG
>DASWMN010000415.1:0-29305 GCA_036399735.1 Telluria sp.
AACTGTTTGGCCACCTGCGCGGCCGTCACGTCATTCGGGCAGCTGCAATAGACGACGATATGGCGCTCCTTGTCGAGCCCTGCCATGAAGCTTTGCGCATTGCCGGCATCAAACATCAGGGCGCCGGGAATGGCCGCCTCCAGCTGCTGCGCGGTCAGGCTGCGTGCATCGATGACGATGGGCTGGTGGCCTTCATTGATCAGGCTGGTAAATTCCGCCATGCTGATCCGCTCCACGTCCATATTCGCCAGAAAGCGGCGCCGCTCCACATACTTGTAGAGCACGAACAGTCCCAGCAGTGTCAACACGATCAGCAAGGCGGTGGTGCCCATGCTGCTCATGGTGTCGAGCAATTTGTCCACGCTCTTGTGGAACCAGGCGCCCAGCGCGATGCCAGTGCCTGCCCACAGCACACTGCCGCTCAGGCTGAAGGCGACGAAACGCGGGGTGCTGACGCCAAGCGCGCCCGACATGGGCGACGCGATGATATTGAAGCCTGGGATGAACTTGGAGACGATCAGCGACTTCGGTCCGAAGCGCGCGAACTTGTCTTCGGTCTGGCTCACGCACGAGTCTGGCGACAGGGATATCTTGCACAGCAAGCGTAAAATCCGGGTGCCATAAAAACGGCCGGCGCGGAACCAGAAGAAATCGGCCATCAGGCAGGCCAGTACCGCCATTGCCAGACAGGCAAGGCCGCTGATTTCGCCGCCGGCCGCCAGCGCACCGGCCACCACCAGCAAGGGAAAGGCGGGAATCGGCAGGCCGCCCTGCTCCACCAGCACGATGAAAAAGACGATGAAAACACCGTACAGCTGCAGCAGTTCGATCAGGTTGGGCATGGCGACTCGGAAGGGTAAATGGCGCCCCACGCCGCTGACGGCACGGGGCAGCACAATCTTAACACCACCAGCCGAACCCTACCGAGCGCGCGGGATCGCTTCCAGCAAGGCGCGCGTGTAGGGATGCTGCGGCGCCCGGTACAAGGTGTCGGCGTCGGCCATTTCCACCACCTGGCCCTGGTGCATCACCATGACCTGATCGGCCATGTAATGC
This sequence comes from Telluria sp., assembly GCA_036399735.1. Lineage (GTDB taxonomy): Bacteria > Pseudomonadota > Gammaproteobacteria > Burkholderiales > Burkholderiaceae_D > Telluria_A. Next base: position 1,057 of record DASWMN010000415.1, read on the forward strand.
ACCACCGACAGGTCGTGCGAGATGAAGATGTAGCTGATGCCCAATTCGTCCTGCAGGTCCTGCAGCAGGTTCAGCACCTGGGCCTGCACCGACACGTCGAGCGCCGACACCGATTCGTCGCACACCAGAATGGCCGGCTGCATGGTGAGGCAGCGCGCGATCGCGATGCGCTGCCGCTGGCCACCGGAAAACTCGTGCGGATAGCGGCCGAAGGCGCCCGCCGGCAAGCCCACTTTGTCGAGCAGGGCCAGTGCCATCCGCGTGCGCTCGCCGGTGTCGGCGCCAATGCCGTGAATGCGCATGGGTTCGAGCAGGATCTGGCCGACCGTGAAACGCGGATTGAGCGAGGCATAGGGATTCTGGAACACGATCTGGATGCGCCGCTTGTAAGCCATGAACTCGCGCGCCGGCATGGCCAGCAGGTCACGCCCCTCGAACAGCGCGCTGCCGCCACTGGCCTGATGCAGGCGCAGCAAGGTCAGGCCGAGCGTGCTTTTGCCGGAGCCCGATTCGCCCACCACGCCCAGCGTTTTGCCGCGTGCCAGCGTGAACGAAACATCGCGCACGGCGTGGAACTGGCGGGTCCCGAACCAGCCTTGTCGCGCCGTAAAGCTCTTGCTGATTTTGTTGACCACCAGCAGCGGCACGTCGTCCGGCGCGCTGCCGCGCTGACGCTGCGGCAGTGCCACCGGGTCGGTGCTGTAATCGTCCAGCACCGGCAGGCGCAGGGGGCGCAGGTCGAGGCTGGGGCGGCAGTGCAGCAGTGCGCGGGTGTAGCCATCCTGCGGCTGGTGCAGGACTTCCTGCGCCGGGCCCTGCTCGCGCACCTCGCCATGCCGCATCACGATCACATGGTCGGCAATTTCGCCCACCAGCGCCAGATCGTGGGTAATGAACAGGACCGACATCGCATGCGACTTTTGCAGGCGCGCGATCAGCGCCAGGATCTGCTTCTGAATGGTGACGTCAAGCGCCGTGGTCGGTTCGTCGGCAATGAGCAGCTTGGGCGCACACGCAATCGCCATGGCGATCATCACGCGCTGCTGCTGTCCGCCTGACATCTGGCCGGGGTAGCTGTCGATCCTGCGCTGCGGCTCGGGGATGCCGACTTCTTCCAGCAGCGCCAGCGTGCGGGCCCGGGCATCGCTGGCGTTCATGCCCATGTGCAGGCGCAGCACCTCGCCGATCTGAAAGCCGACCGTAAACACTGGGTTCAGCGACGACATCGGCTCCTGGAAGATCATGGCGATATCGCGCCCGCACAGTCGGCGCCTTGCGTGGCGCGGCATGGCCAGCAATTCCTGGCCATCGAAACGGATGCTGCTGGCCGGGTCGATCAGCGCCGTCTCCGGCGCCAGCAGTCCCATGATCGCCAGCGAACTGACCGACTTGCCGCTGCCCGATTCGCCCACCAGCGCCACGGTCGCGTTTTCGGGCACGTCGAAGGAGACCCCCTTGAGCACCTCGGCCACGCTGGCCCGGCCGCCTCGAAATGCCACGCGCAGATCGCGCACCTGGAGCAGCATCGTCATCGCCTCGCCAGTTTCGGATCGAGCGCGTCGCGCAGCGCGTCGGTCAGCAGCGAAAAGGCGCTCACCAGCAGCGCCATCGCGCACGCCGCCGCGCTCAGCTGCCACCATTTGCCGAGTATCAGTTCGTTCTGCGCTTCGTTCAGCATGCTGCCCCACGAGACCACGCCCACAGGCACCCCGAAGCCGAGGAAGGACAGGATTACCTCCGCCTTGATGAAGCCGACCACCAGGATCGAGAGCTGCACCAGCGCCACGTGACTGACGTTCGGGAAGATGTGCGAGAACATCCTGCGCCAGTGCGAGGCACCGATCGCGTCCGCCGCCAGCACGTATTCGCGCACCTTGTGTTTCATGTACTCGGCGCGGATCAGGCGGAACGGCCCGGTCCAGCCGGTCAGCCCCAGAATCAGCACCATGGTCAGCACGCCCTTGTGCTGCAGGACGGCGGCCACGGTGAGTATCATCAGGATCGCCGGGATCGATGTGAACACGCTGTAAAACCAGTTGAACAGATCGTCCACGATGCCGCCGAAGTAGCCGGCCAAGGCGCCGAACAGCGTGCCCAGTCCCACCGCCAGCAAGGCCGCCGCCAGCCCCACCACGACCGAGGTTTCACCACCCTTGATGGTTTTTTTCAGCACGTCGTGGCCCCACTTGTCGGCCCCGAGCGGCAGGCTGGTACGTCTGACGGCAGGGGCGTTGCTGCCGGTTTGCGCCAGCTGGGCGTTGAGGGCGGCAATGTCCTGCGCCAGCGGATCGAAGGCGTTCGGTGGCAGCGGCTGCGGCGCAGCTGCCTGCGCCAGCGGAGCGGCATCGGCATCGGCGGCAAAGAAAGGCGGCGCGTAGCTGAGCGCGACCTCGTCTTCCCAGTCGGCGGCGATCAGGCCGGTGCCGGACAGCGCCAGCACGCCGAGGAACAGGCCCACAACGGCCAGCGACAGCATGGCCACCCTGTCGGCACGCAGGCGGCGCCAGGCCAGCTGCCATAATCCGGGCGCGTCTGTCGTCGCCATCTCAGCTTAGCCGCACGCGTGGATCGACCGCCTGATACAGCAGATCGGCCAGCAGGTTGAAGACCATGGTTGCCGCGGCCACGTAGACAGTGATCGCTTTGATCACCGGAAAATCGCTGCGTTCGACCGCCAGAATCACCTCGCGCCCGATGCCCGGAATGCCAAAGAAACGCTCGAGCAAAAACGCGCCGATCAGCAGCGCTGGCAAGTTCGACATGACATGCGTGATGATGGGAATGGCGGCGTTGCGCAGCACGTGCACCCAGCGGATCCGCCGCTCCGGCAAACCCTTGGCGCGCGCGGTACGCACGTAATCCTGCCCCGCCTCGTCCAGCACAAAGCTGCGGTACAGGCGCAGCGTGGGCGCAACCGACACCGCCAGGCCAATCAGGATCGGCAGCGGGGCGTAGCGCAGCAGATTGACGCCGAGACTGTCGCCCCAGCCCTGCACCGGGAACCAGCCCAGCTTGTAGGCCAGGCCGTACTGGAACACGATGATGTAGACCAGGATGCTCACCGACATGCCGACGGTGCAGGCGATCATGACGGCGCGGTCGGTGAGCGAGCCGCGCGCAAACGCCAGCGCCAGCGCCAGGGCGATACCGATCGCTGTTTCAAGCAGTGTCAGCGGCAGCAGCACAGTCAGCGACGGGCCTAGCCGCGTAGCAAGAATATGCGAGACGGGTTCGCCTGTGCTCCAGGCGTTGCCGAAATCGCCGCTCAGAATTTGCCGGATGAAAATCCACAGCTGCACCGGGTACGGCTGGTCGGTGCCGAGCTGGCGCCGGATGTTGGCGATCTCGCCCGCGTCAGCCATTTTGCCGGCCAGAATAAACGCAGGGTCGCCGCCAATCCAGTTGAACAGGATAAACACCAGCAGCACGACACCGGCCATGGTCGGGATCATCTGCCACAGGCGACGCAGAATATAGGCGGACAAGGCGTGCACTCCGGGTTAGTTAGCCGCACGATAACGCATCTGCGCCCCGGGCGCACGCCATTGGTGCATATACATATGCAATCACCGAATAAAGTCTTGCATATACTACTTTTTTCGCAAAAGTGTAGGTCTAATTCAGGCGTGCTCAAGATGTGTTGTATTTGAACACTCCCCAACGTTTCAGAATTGACATTGACGCCTTCACAATGCTTCCATAGCTTTTTTGTCCCACGGGAGTTTGAGTAATGATGAAGCCAACTGTGTTGTCGCTGTCCCTGAAAGCAATGTTTGCCGCTGGGGCCGTGATGAGTATTTCAGCGATTGCCCAAGAAGCAGCGCCGACCATGCAACGCGTCGAGATCACCGGATCATCGATCAAGCGTCTGCAAGCAGAGACAGCGACCCCGCTGTCCGTAATCAAAGCAGAAGAATTCGTCAAGGCAGGCGTCACCAACGTCCAGGAAGCCCTGTCGCGCATCCCTGCCAACCAGTCCGGCATGGGTGCCGGTAACGCCGTGGGCGGCAACTACAGCGGTCTGCCAACCGGCGGCATGGCCAGCGCCGACTTGCGCGGCCTTGGCGGCGACAAGACCCTGGTGCTGCTGAACGGGCGCCGTCTGGCCAACCATCCTTACGATGGCGCCGCAGTCGACCTGAACATGATTCCAATCAGCGCGCTCGACCGCGTTGAAGTGCTGCGTGACGGCGCTTCGGCCATCTACGGCACCGACGCCATCGGCGGCGTGGTCAACTTCATCACCAAGCGTTCGATCAACAAGACCACCATCACCGGCGAGATCCTGCGTCCGAAACTCGATGGCGGCGACGAAGAACGTCTGAACCTGTCGTCCGGTTTCGGCAACCTCGACACCGACGGCTACAACATCTTCGGCGTGGTCGACTGGCACAAGCAGGAATCGATCGGCTCGCAACAGCGCGAGTTCTCCAAAACCGGCTACGATCTGGCCAAAGGCCTGAACGCGACCAGCGGCACCACCTTCCCGGCCAACTACCTCGATACCGGCACCAAGACCACTGGCAATCCAAGCTTTGCCACCGGTTGCAACCCACCTTACTCGTTCCCCAACCCGGCAGCCGGCGCGACCACCTGCCGTCAGGATTACACCCGTCAGGTCGACGACAACCCGGACCAGAAGAAGCTCAGCGCCTTCGTCAGGGGCGCGTTCAAGGTCGGCGACGGTCACCTGGCCACCATCGAACTGCTGCACGCGACCAACGAAGTGATCTCGCGCACCGCGCCACCGCCGCAAACCGGCCTGATCATGCCAAGCACCAGCCCGTACTACCCGGCTGCCGCCAGCGGCGCCGATCTGTCGGTCAACTGGCGTCCGCTGGAAGCGGGCCAGCGCACCATTCTGTCGAAAGGCAAAGCTGACCGCCTGGTCGCCGCGCTCGAAGGCAATGCGGCAGGCTGGGACTACAAGGGTGGCCTGAACTACTCGGTCAGCAAGTCGGCTGAAAACTTCATCGGCGGTTACGTGCAGGATGCGTCCTTCGCAGCCGGCGTGGCCAACGGCATCCTGAACCCGTTCGCACTGCAGAACGCTGCCGGCGCCGCTTACCTGGCATCGACCGCGCTGCGTGGCGAAGTCCAGAACGCGGAAGTCAAAAACACCGGTTTCGACTTCAAAGCCAGCCGCGACATCATGGCCATGGCAGGCGGCCAGATGGCAATCGCCTTCGGTGCTGAAGTACGCCGCGAAACGGCTGACTTCTACGTCAACCGCGATATCGCCGGCCAGGCTGCCAGCTCGGGTCTGTCGGGCTCGCTGTCGACCAGTGGTTCGCGCAACATCCAGGCGGTCTTCACCGAAGTCGTGATGCCAGTGACCAAGGAACTGGAAGTCCAGCTGGCCGGTCGTTTCGACCGTTACAGCGACGTGGGCAACACCACCAATCCGAAGATCGGCATCCGTTACCAGCCATCGTCGGCACTGCTGATCCGCGGTTCGGCCAGCACCGGTTTCCGTGCCCCGACCCTGTTCGAAAAGAACTCGCCACCGTCGAAAAACGACACCAGCAACGCCTATAACGATCCAGTCCTGTGCCCAGGCGGCGTGGTCTCGAGCAATCCAATCGCCAATGAACTGCGCGATTGCGATCTGCAACAGTTCAAACTGCAAGGCGGCAATGCCAACCTGAGCCCGGAAAAATCGAAGTCCTTCTCCTTCGGTTTCGTGGTTGAGCCGGTTTCGGCAGTCACCTTCACGGCTGACTACTGGAACATCAAGCTGAAAGACAAGATCGACGCGCTGCCGGAAGAAATCATCTACGGCGACTACGCGAAATACCAGGCGCGCTTCCTGCGTAATCCGGACGGCACGCCGTTCGCGATTTCCGACTTCAAGGAAAACCTGGGCGAAGTCGAAACCGACGGTATCGACGTGAGCGCCGTATGGCGCCTGCCGAAGTCCGAGATGGGCGCATTCACCCTGGGTATGGACGGCACCTGGCTGCACAGCTACAAGTACCAGAACGAAAAAGGTGGCGCGTTCGATGAGAACGTCGGCCGCTTCGGTGCGACCTATGCCAAGTTCCGCTGGCAGCACACGCTGTCGCTGGGCTGGAAGCAAGGTCCATGGGGCGCCACGCTGACCAACTCGTACAAGACCGGCTACCGCGATCAAGGCGGCACCCGTGACGTCGATGCGTACAGCCTGTGGAACATCACCGGCAGCTGGGAAGGCATCAAGGGCCTGAGCCTGATGGCCGGCGTGAAGAACCTGCTGGACGAAGAACCACCGCTGACCATCCAGTCGACGCTGTTCCAGCAAGGCTACGATGCGCGTTACACCGACCCGGTCGGCCGCGCCCTGTACCTGCGCGCGAGCTACTCGTTCTAAGTTAGTCCGCTATACCCGAAGGCCCCTTGCGAGGGGCCTTTTTTTATTCCGGGTTACAAATTTCTAACAAAGAATGTTGCACAAACAGTTACAGTACCCTGCCGCCTGCATTCCGCCGCCGGCAGACAACAACACCACAGGATCAACATGACGATGAATGCAATGCGCATTGCTGCGCTGGCCGCTCTGGCAGCGAGCTGCCTGACGACAGGCTGCGCCACTTCGGCCGACAGCGCCGCTCAGCCGCAGGAAAAAGTGGACAAGGAATATGCGACCGGTTCGCGCCTGCCCGTACGCAAGCTGGCGCCGGCGCCGGCAGCACCGGCGGTACCGGCTGACAAGACCTGATGCGTCTGCGCCTGCGCGCGACTGAAATGACAAAGCCCGGCAGACGCAAGTCGCCGGGCTTTTTCGTCTACAAGCGACAGCGTGGCTTCAGCGCCCCTGCCGAGGCGATCGACTGGCCTGACGTGGTATCAGCCTTCCTGGCGCAGCCGGCGCTGGCGCACGGCGGCGGCCAGGCCTTCCAGCACCTGCACGCTGCTGTCCCAGTCGATGCAACCGTCCGTGACCGACTGGCCGTACACCAGTTCCTTGCCTGGCACCAGATCCTGGCGCCCCGCCACCAGATGCGATTCGACCATCACGCCGACAATGCGGGTGTCGCCACCTGCCACCTGGGTGGCGATGTCGGCGCACACCGGCACCTGGTTTTCCGGCTTCTTGGAACTGTTGGCGTGCGAGGCGTCGATCATCAGGCGCGCGGCCAGGCCCTGGGCAGCGGTCTGCTGGCAGGCCAGTTCCACGCTGGCCGCATCGTAATTCGGCGTCTTGCCGCCGCGCAGGATGATGTGGCAATCCTCGTTGCCGTTGGTCGAAACGATGGCCGAGTGGCCGCCTTTCGTCACCGACAGGAAATGGTGCGGCTGCGAAGCCGCCTTGATCGCTTCCACCGCGATCTTGATGTTGCCGTCGGTGCCGTTCTTGAAACCGACCGGGCACGACAGGCCGGAAGCGAGTTCACGGTGCACCTGCGATTCGGTGGTGCGGGCGCCGATCGCGCCCCAGCTGATCAGGTCGGCAATGTACTGCGGGCTGATCACGTCGAGGAACTCGGTGCCCGCCGGCAGACCCAGTTCATTAATGTCGCGCAGCAGTTCGCGCGCCATGCGCAAGCCATCGTTGATGCGAAAGCTGTTGTCCATGTAGGGGTCGTTGATCAGGCCCTTCCAGCCCACCGTGGTGCGCGGCTTCTCAAAATACACGCGCATCACGATTTCCAGGTCGCCGGCAAAACGCTGGCGTTCGGCCGCCAGGCGGTGCGCATATTCCATGGCCGCCCTGGTGTCGTGAATCGAGCACGGGCCAATCACCACCATCAGGCGGTCGTCCTGGCCGTGCAGGATGCGGTGCAGCGCCACGCGCGCGCCGGCAGCGGTCTGCTCGGCCGCCTCGCCGCAAGCGAACTCGCGGATCAGGTGGGACGGCGGCGTCAGTTCCTTCATTTCGCGGATGCGAAGGTCATCGGTGCGTGGCATGGTGTTCTCCGTGATGGGTAATCGAATCGGGTAAAAAAAAACCGCCATCGCTGGCGGTTTTTCTGGGTTCTTGCTGGATCTCGTCGTTGCTACGTGAACCTGCCGCTACTCCACCGCCTTGGGGCTGGAATGGCTAAAATAAAAGTGGCAGGTAAAGAAAACAGCGCTGTGCATGACGCATTCCAAAATGTGTTGCAACGACTATAGCACACATTCCCTGCCCCTTGGCAAGGCCTTTGTAGTCAGCTGCGAGCAGCCAGACACACAAGCGGTTGCGGGCTTCCCACAAAGTGCGGCCGATACCGGTCACCTTTGATCCGCCTCAGTCGTCATGCCGATCCGGGTGCAAGACTCGGCTGCTCAAGCCCGATCCTACGGGCGTGCCTTCCTCTTTCCCTGGAGCTTCATCATGACCGAAACAACGCTTTCACTCGCGCTGCGCAAGCTGTTTGCCGGCAGCGCGGCCTGCAGCGCAGCGCTGCTGGCTTTGCCCGCGCAGGCCCAGCAACCCACCACCGAACCGGTACAACGGGTCGAGATCACCGGCTCGTCCATCAAGCGCCTGGCCGCGCAAACGGCGTTGCCGATCACGTCCGTGCGGGCCGAGGATTTTGCCAAGCAAGGCCTGGCCACGGCCCAGGAAGTGCTGGCCACCATTCCCATGAACCAGAGCTCGACCGGTGGCAGCCAGTCGGTCGGCGCCGGCACGGGCGGGCGCGCGGTGGCCGATCTGCGCGGCCTGGGCGGCGATAAAACGCTGGTGCTGCTCAATGGCCGGCGCCTGGCCAACCACCCCTTCTTTGCCGACACGGTGGACCTGAACATCATTCCGGTGGCCGCGCTCGACCGGGTCGAAATCCTGCGCGACGGCGCCTCCGCCATTTACGGCACCGACGCCATTGGCGGCGTGGTCAACTTTATCACCAAGCGTTCGTACAAAGGCATGGGCATTACCGCTGAAGCGTATGTGCCAACCGCGTCCGGCGGCGGCGACGAGGCGCGCCTGAACTTCACCGGTGGCTGGGGCGATCTGAACAACGACGGCTGGAACATGCTCGGTGTGGTCGACTACCATCGCCAGGCGGCATTGCGCGCTGCCGACCGGCCGTTCTCCAGCACCGGCGTGCGGCCCGAGCGCGGCGTGATCCAGACCAGCGGCACGCCCTTCCCCGCCAACTTCTTTTCCGAAAATGGCATCTCCGGCAACCCGGCCTACGCGACCGGCTGCCTGCCACCCGGCTCGATTCCGAATGACGACCCGACCAATCCGACTTGCCGTTTCGACTTTACCCGCTACATCGACAATATCCCGCTGACCTCGCAGCAAACGGTCATGGGCCGCTTCAGCAAAAAATTCGGCGACGAGCACACCGCCAGCCTGGAATACCTGCACAGCCGCAGCAACAACGAAGCGGCCGTGTCGCCGCCGCCGCTGGCCAATATCGGCCTGACCATGTTCGGCAACAGCCCGTTCTATCCGGGCGCCGGCATCACCCCGGCCTTTCCCGGCCTGACCGGCGAAGCGCTCGACATCAGCTGGCGCCCGCTGGTCACGGGCAACCGCGTCACCTACGATGTCAGCATGTCGGACCGGGTGCTGGCCAGCATGGAAGGCAGCTTCTCGGGCTGGGACTACAACACGGGCCTGTCGCATTCGGTCGGGCGCGCGCGCAGTGCCTTCACGGGCGGCTATGTGATCGACCAGGCCATCATCGAAGGCGTCGGCGCCGGCATTCTCAATCCCTTCGGCGAACAGACGCCCGAGGGCACTGCCTACCTCGGCAATTCGCTGCTGCGCGGCCGCTTCCTCAAGGCCCGCATCAACAGCAGCGCCTTCGACTTCAAAGCCAGCCGCGATCTGCGCGAAATGGCCGGCGGCCAGCTCGGCTTTGCCATCGGCGCCGAACTGCGCCACGACAAGGCCACTTATACCGTCAACCGGGAACTGGCAGGCCAGGCCTCCAGTTCCGGCTTTGCCGACGCGCAGGACCAGCGCGGCAGCCGCACCATCCGCGCCATCTTCAGCGAAGTCAACATGCCGTTCAGCAAAGCGCTGGAAGTCAATCTGGCCGGCCGTTACGACTACTACACCGATGTGGGCGGCAACTTCAGTCCAAAGATCGGCGTACGCTTCCAGCCGACCCAGCAGTGGCTCATGCGCGGCTCATTCAACACGGGCTTCCGCGCGCCTACGCTGTACGACATCTATGGGCCGCAAACGATCACCAACACGGCCGAACCGTGGAACGATCCGGTGCTGTGCCCGGGCGGCACCCCGGTAGCCGGCGCCAACCCCAACATCGTCTGCAACCAGCAGCAGAATATCCGCCAGGGCGGAAGCCTCGATGTGCAACCCGAGGAATCGCGTACCTGGACCGCCGGCGTGGTGTTCGAACCGACCCGCGCCCTGACCCTGTCGGCCGACTACTGGGACATCAAGCTCGAAGACCAGATCAGCGCGCTGGCCGAGCAGACCCTGTTCGGCAACTACCCCAAGTACAGCAATCTGTTCGTCTACAACGCCACCAACACCCGCCTCGAATATCTGCAGGCGACGACCATGAATCTGGGCGAGATCCGCACCCGCGGTGTCGACCTGAGCCTGCTGTGGCGCCTGCCGCAAAACCCGTGGGGAAATTTCTCGCTGGCGATCGACGGCACCTGGGTGCAAAAGTACGATTACCAGAACGAGCCGGGCGGCCCGTTCACTGAAAACGCCGGCCGCTATGCGGATGCTTCGCCGGTATTCCGCTGGCGCCATAACGCGACGCTGTCGTGGTCGTCCCGGCCGTGGACTGTCACGCTGGCCAACCGCTTCCTGTCCGGCTATGAAGACCAGAACGCGGTCGAGCAGCAGTTCCAGCAGCGCGTCGAGCACTATTCGCTGTGGTCGCTGTCCGGCACCTATTCGGGCAATTCCTCGGTGGATGTGACGGCCGGCGTGAAGAATCTGCTCGATGACGATCCGCCGTACACCAATCAGACCACCACCTTCCAGCAGGGCTACGATCCGCGTTACACGGATCCGCTGGGCAGGACGTTCTATGTGCGGGCGACCTACAAGTTCTGACGCGAGTGGCGGCTGGGTATAATGCGTGCACCCAACCGCCCGCCAGGAGTCCGGCCGTGTCAAGCAAGCAGGAACAAACCCTCATCAAGATCTACAAGGCCATGTCAACGGCCGAGATCGAGTCCCGGCTGGCCGGCAACGGCCTGATCCAGCTGGCGCGCGGTGTGGCCGAGAACGAATTGCAAAAGCGCCGCGCTGGCACTGCCGAGCCGGCGCCGGAAGCGGTGCCCCGCTCCGGCTACGCGGGCGTCGTCTTTCTGGTGATCAGTTCACTGCTGACGCTGGGCGCAGCTGCGCTGCTGATGCCGCACATGACACCGCTCATCGCTGCCGTCGCCGTGCCCCTGCTGTGCCAGGTTCTTGGCAAGGCCTTTCCCAAGCTGGCGATCGGCCTTGGCGCGCTGATGCTCGCGGCTGCGGCCGGTCTGGTGATCTATCTGTTCGTGGCCAAGGTGCCAGTGGAAGAACGGGTGTTGATGTTCTTTTTTGGCACCATTTTCGCGGTCATTCTTGCCGCGCTTGGCATGGCCCTGATTCACGGTGCGCGCCATCAAGGCAGCTGGGAGGCGTTCGCGACCGACCTGGAAGTCAACCGCAAGAAGGCGATGGAATCGATCAGGCGCTGATCGCTGCGCGCAAGCTGGTGATTGCAATCCGAACCCGCGCGTAAACGAACATCGCGAACATCGCGAACATCGTCCTCGCGGGGGCGCGAGGACGATGCGGTGGTGCGTTCGTGTTGCGCTGCTCTTTACCGTCTTACGCGGTGCCGCCCACGGTGACGTCTTCAATGCGCAGTGTCGGCTGTCCCACGCCCACGGGCACGCTCTGGCCTTCCTTGCCGCACACGCCCACGCCGGAATCGAGGCGCATGTCATTGCCGATCATCGATACGCGGTTGAGCACATCCGGACCATTGCCGATCAAGGTAGCACCTTTGACCGGGTAGGTGACTTTGCCATTTTCGATCATGTACGCTTCGCTGGCCGAGAACACGAATTTGCCGTTGGTGATATCGACCTGGCCACCGCCAAAGTTGACCGCATACAGGCCGTTCTTGACCGAGGCCAGAATTTCTTCCGGGTCCTTGTCGCCACCGAGCATGTAGGTATTGGTCATGCGCGGCATGGGCAGGTGCGCGAACGATTCGCGCCGTGCATTACCCGTCACCGGCATCTTCATCAGGCGCGCGTTCATGGTGTCCTGGATGTAGCCTTTCAGGATGCCGTCTTCAATCAGCGTGGTGCACTGGGTCGGATTGCCTTCGTCATCGATGTTGAGCGAACCGCGGCGGTCGGCCAGGGTGCCGTCGTCGACCACCGTCACGCCCTTGGCGGCCACTCGCTCGCCGATGCGGCCCGAAAACGCCGACGAGCCCTTGCGGTTGAAGTCGCCTTCCAGGCCGTGGCCGATCGCTTCGTGCAGCAGCACGCCAGGCCAGCCCGGTCCGAGCACAATGGTCATCGGGCCGGCCGGCGCCGGGCGCGCGTCCAGATTGACGACAGCGGCCTTGACCGCTTCGGTCGCGTATTTTTCCAGGATCTCGTCGCTGAAGTAGCCGTAGCTGTAGCGTCCGCCGCCACCGGAGGAACCCATTTCACGGCGCCCGTTCTGCTCCACGATCACCGTGACCGACACCCGCACCAGCGGCCGGATGTCGGCGGCCAGTACGCCATCGCTGCGCACCACCAGCACCACGTCGTATTCGCCGGCCAGGCCAGCCATCACCTGCACCACGCGCGGATCTTTTTTGCGCGCCATTTTTTCAACGCGCTCGAGCAGCTTGACCTTGGCGGTCGCGTCGAGCGAGGCCAGCGGATCGTTGGGCAGGTACAGCGAACGGCCGCCCACTTCGGTCATCGACGACGCGACCTTGATCTTGCCGGCGCCAGCTTTCGCAATGGTGCGCGTGGCGGCAGCGGCATCGAGCAAGGCACGTTCGGAGATTTCATCGGAATACGAGAACGCTGTCTTGTCGCCCGAGATGGCGCGCACGCCCACGCCCTGGTCGATCGAGAAACTGCCGGTCTTGACAATGCCTTCTTCCAGGCTCCAGCCCTCGCTCTTGGTGAACTGGAAATACAGATCGGCGTAATCGACCTTGTGGGTGAACATCGTGCCCAGGGTCGACAACAGCTTGCCTTCATCCAGGCCAAACGGAGTCAGCAGCACGTCGCGCGCCACCGCCAGGGAGGAAAGATTCGGTTCGAAGGGTTTCATGGCAAGACTCTTTCAGGAATGAACAGGCATTGTGCCATATCCATGTTTTTCAGTTGGTTCAGAGCTTGCGGTGCTTGAGCGCCGGCAAGCTTTCCCGGACGCTGGCCAGGTAGGCCGCGTCGATGCTGCCGCTGACCACGCCTTCGCCCTCGGGCAGCACGGCCTTGACCTCGCCCCAGGGGTCGATCAGCATGCTGTGGCCGAAGGTGCGGCGCCCGTTCGGGTGGGTGCCGCCCTGGGCCGAGGCCAGCACATAGCACTGGTTTTCGATGGCGCGCGCGCGCAGCAGCACTTCCCAGTGCGCCAGGCCGGTGGTGTGGGTAAAGGCGGCGGTCACCACCATCAGGGTGCACTCGCCCATGGCGCGGAACAGTTCCGGGAAACGCAGGTCGTAGCAGATCGCCAGGCCGACCCGGCCGAACGGGGCGTCGAGCACCATCACCGATTCGCCCGGCACGATGGTGCGCGCCTCGTCATACGTTTCGGCGCCCTTGGTAAAGCCGAACAGGTGGATCTTGTCGTAGCGGCTGACCGGTTTGCCCTGCGGGTCGTACACCAGCGTGGTATTGAGCACGCGGCCGGCGTCGTTCGACACCAGCGGCAGCGTGCCGCCGATCAGCCACACGCCGTGCTCGCGCGCGGCGCCGGCCATGAAGTCCTGGATCGGGCCGCTGCCCGGCCGCTCGGCCAGGCCCACCTTGTCGACCTCGCTCATGCCCATGATGGGCCAGTATTCGGGCAGCACGACCAGCTTGGCGCCCGTGGCGGCGGCCTGCGCCACCAGGCGGCGCGCGCTGGCGATATTCGCGCCCACGTCGGGCGTGCTGATCATTTGTACGGCGGCGACCATGGTCATGGTGTTTTTCCTCCCGGAGTATCGGCGGCGGACGCGGTGGCGCGCGCGCCGGCCAGCTTGGTCACGACCGGCGCCTTCCATGGCCCGGTCACCTGCATTTCATAGGTCAGTGCGCGCATCATCGGTTCGCGCAGGAACAGCTGGGCCAGGAAACCGCCCAGCCCGATGACCGGGTTGACTGCGAGCGCGTACACCAGCGGTCCGGTGCCCAGATTGAATTCGGGGATCACCACCACGTGCAGGTTGGTGGTTTCGTTGGCTATGTCGGCCGTGCCATCCATCAGCACCGTGGCCGCCACGCCCCACATCTTCAGATTGTCGGTGCGCGCCAGGCCGCGCGTGATGCTGGCGTTGGCGCTGATGCCATCGAAAGCCAGGCCGTCGGAAAACACATCGTGGAAATCGAGTTTCAGGATGCGCGGCAGCATCTGCAAGCTGAGCACACCGAGCAGCTTGGCCGCGCCCGGATCCTTTTTCAGGAACTGGCCGGCTGCCAGGTCCAGGTCCAGCTTGCCCGACAGCGAAGGAATGTCGAGCGCATACGGCACCCCGTTCCAGGCCAGGTCGCCCGACAGCGTGCCCTTGCCGCGCTTGAGCGTATCGGGGAAGCCGAAGCGGTCGAGCAGCTTGCCGGCGTCGTCGATCTCGAGCGCAAAATTGATGCTGGTGCTGCTGACGCCGTCGCGGCTGGTCCATTTGCCGGTGCTGCTCAGGGTGCCGTCGGGATTGGCCAGCAGCAGGCGGTTGATGCGCCACTCGCGTGCGCCCTGGGTGCGCTCGTTATTGGCCAGCAGTTCGAGCCGGCCCAGCGGCTTGTTGAACAGTTCGAAACGCTCGGCCACGATGTCGAGCGCGGGAATGGTCGCGGCCGGGCTCTTGCCGTCTTCCAGCAAGTCCTTGACGTCGGCCGCCGAGGACTCGGGGATCACCAGCGAGGCCAGGCGGGCCGTGACCTTGCCCAGGCCCTGGCCGCCGGCGCCCTCGTCCCAGCTGACGTGGCCGGCGACCTGGCGTGCGTCGATGCTGGCCTGCCAGGTCTGGTTCTGGTGCGAAACGCCCACCACCACACCGTCGAGCTTGCGTCCGGCAATGGTGAGCTGGTCGGCGCGCGCCGCCATCACGTCCGGTACCACGTACTGCGCCAGGCTGACTGTGGCTGGCGCGCCCGCGCCGACCGGTTCCGGCCTGGCGTTGCTGACCGCGCTGGCCAGGGTCATCCACTGGTCCACGTTCAAGGTCCGCAGATTAACGTTGACCATCATGCCGCCGTCCGGTTCCGGCGCCGGCACGTTCACGCCCACCCCGCCGCTTTTCACTTCCCAGGCGCCCTTGCCCAGTTTCTGGCGCTGGTAGCGCGCCGCCACGGTGCTGCCCAGCGTGATGCGGATATCGTCGCGGCTGACGCCTTCGCCCGCCGCCTGCCCGGTGAGCGTGAAATGCAGTGGCATGGTTTCAGCCGCTGTTTTCGACAAGGGCGCGGGGAACTCCACGCCCAGGCCGTTGAGGGAGGAATCGAGCGTAATCTGCGGCAAGCCGTCGCGCACCGTGATCAGGCCGTTGTAGCGCGCGCCGCCGTGCAGGCGGCTGACCACGGGCGCCATCGCCGGGGCCGCGTAATTGCGCCGGATACCGTCCGCGCTGACGCTGCCGCTGAGGCGGATCGACACGCCGTTTTCACGCGAGGTGCCGCCTGTCAATGCCAGCGGCCCGCCCAGTACGCTGGCGCCGACACCGCTCAGCGTCAGGCCCTGCTCGGTGAACTCGAGCTTGCCAACGGCCGCCTGCAGCGGCGGCAGTTCGGGGAACAGCACCACGTCATTGCGCAGCAGTTGCAGCGAGCCTTGTACCTTGGCGTCGTGAATATGGGTCAGCGGCAGCTGCAGGCGCAGGCCCAGCTTGGTATTGCCCGTGGCCCGCGTCGGTTCCGTGAAATGGCCGATCCAGCCGGCCACGGGGCTGGCGTCGACGTAGCGCAGGAAATCCTGCAGGGGACCGGCGGCGCTGCCATCGATTTCCAGGGTACGCTCGGGCGAACCAAGGTCGGCCACGACAGCCTTCACCTTGGTCAGCGGCACGCCCAGGGTGCTGGCGGTGTCGGCCGTGATCTCCATGCGCGAGCGGTCGAACAGCAGGCGCCCGTTGATCTGTTCGGCAAGCGGCCACAGCGGCGATTTGCCGTCCGCCGCGAGATGGCCGGGCGTGTAGTTCAGGCGGCCGTTCTCGATGCGGCCGGCAACGCGGAATTCCCCTTGCGGCCTGTCGCCGCGAAACGGGAACTGCGCCAGGTCGCCGCGCAGGCGGACAGTGCCGTCGTGCAGGGTGCCGTCTTCGATGGCGCCGACCAGCCAGTCATGCAGGCCGGGCGGGGTTTGCAGGGGCAGATAGCGGCCCAGCGTCTTGGCGTCGAAGCCGTCGATGGTGCCGCTCAGGTCGGCGATGCCGGCGCCCTTGCCGGGCTGGGCGACCAGCGGCATCTGGTGGCGGCCCGCCAGCGTCAGGTGCAGCGGGCCCTGCACCACCGTCATCTGGTCCAGCTGCACCTGCAATTGATCTTTGGGGGCAAAACTCCAGCGCGCCTGCAAATTGAGCTGGTCGAAAGGCATGGCCGGGTCGGCAAACCAGGCCGGCAGATATAACACCGTAGCGCGCGCGTCCAGGGTCAGGGTACCGCCCACATCGGTGGCATCGATGCTGCCCGACAAATTCTCAAACCCGGGCAAGGCTGGCAGCGCCGCCGTGGCCGGTTCGTCGCCGTGCCGCGGCTGCGCCAGCCGCGCCGCCTGCGGGCGCATGCCCAGGCCGGTCAGGCGGCCCTTGACGCGGTAGGAACGGATGGCCGGGTATTTGCCGCTCCAGCTGGCGGAAAAATTGCTCAGTCTGCCGCGCGGCGCGACATCGGCCAGCAACTGGCGCTGCGAGGCACGCAGGGGCAGCTGGGCGGCCAGCTTGGCCAGGGTTTCCAGGTCCAGTTCGCGCGCACTCAGGTGAAACTTTTCCGCTTGCCCTGCCACGGCCGGCGAATAGGCTTCGGCAATCGACGTTGGCGCCAGCGTCAGGCCATCGTTGGTGGTCAGGGAGAAATTATCGAGCGCGATGGTGTGGCCATTCGCGCCGAACACCGGCTGGTCCTGGTTGCTGCCGTCGGGGAAGGTTTCGCTGGCCGACAGACGCCCGCCCACGCGCGCCAGCTCCAGCGGCGGCAGGCTGGCGCCAAGGCGGGCGCTGACATCGACCAGGGCCAGGTCAGCCGTAAACGCGGCCAGCTTGGCCCGGTGCAAGGTCAGCCAGGCGCGCACCGAACCCTTGCCGCGGCTGACCTGGAACGGGTAGTCGACGTAGGCTTTCCATGCTGACAGATCGGTACCGCCAACGTCCGCATACAATTCGCCGCTCCACTGACTGACATCGGCGGCGCGCCCGGAAAAGCGCGGATGGCTGAAGTCGGCGCGCAGGTCGAGCGGGCCGGACAGGCTGGCCGGGGGCGTGGCGCGCAGGCCCAGTCGATGCTTGTTCCACTGGTTGAGCAACTGCAGATTGACCTGGTCGAGCGCCAGTTCGGGCGCGCCGCGCAGTTCGTCGGTCCAGCGCAACTTGCCTTCGCGGATGACCACCTCGCGCTGGGACAGGATCCAGTCGCCGCCCCCGCCCTTGCCCGGCTTGTTGTCGAGCAGAATGCCGGCCACCGAGATGCGCCCTTGCGCGTCGCGCCGGATATCCAGATCGGGGCGGATGATTTCAAGCGAATCGAAGCGCGGACTGGCCGCCAGCACGCTCCACCACGACACGGTGGCCGACACGCTCGGCAGCGACAGCGCCTGGCGCCCCTGGCCATCGCGCACGATCACGTCGCCCAGGAACAGATTCGGGCGCAAGCCCTTCCAGGACGCGTAAATACGGGTGATCGACACCTCGCTGCCCAGCGCCTTGCTGGCCTGGCGCTCGATATCGCCCTTGTAATAGTCGATATTGGGCAGGATCGCGTAGCGCAGGAACAGGAAAACGAAGGTGAACAGGAAGTAGGACAGCAGCGCCAGCTTGATGACAAAGCCGAGCACATGGTGCGAGGCCACGTTGGCCATGCGGTAGGCGGCACGCGCGCGATGCCAGCGCTTGCCCAGGTGCAGGTCGGCGAGGTGGACGTGATGGGCGTGTTGTTCTGGATTGTGCATCAATAAGCTGAAAAAGGTGTCGCCGCCGCCTGCGCCGGAGTGCGGCCCAATTCTACCCCATCGCCGCCTTTCCCAGAGCCACTTTGGACCAGCATTTGTTTCTGAATGTTAATACTCCTGTCCAGGCTTGCATCCGCGCCGCACGCGCCTTACCATCGCAGCATGACCACCCCCTCCCTGACTGGCGCTTCGCGCTTTTACCAACGCTGGCTGGCGGCCGATCCGGCCCGCGCCAGCGCCATCGATGCACTGGTCCAGGCGCCCCTGTGCCAGCTCGACCTGAGCGCCGCCCTGGCGCGCGAAGGCGCCACCGGCCTGCCGCTGCCACGCGCGCTGCGGCGCTTGCGCAACCTGCTGGTGTGCGGTCTGATCCGGCGCGACCTCGACGGCCACGCCGATCTGGCGGAAGTGGTGAGCAGCATGACCCGCTTTGCCGATTTCGCTATCCAGACCCAGCTTGCCGCTGCCATGCAGGAGCTGGTCGCCAGCCATGGCACGCCGACGGGCTACGAATCGGGCCTGCCCCAGCACATGCTGGTGCTGGCCATGGGCAAGCAGGGCGGCGGCGAGCTCAATGTCTCGTCCGACATCGACCTGATCTTCGTGTATCCCGAAGATGGCGAAACGGTGCTGGCCGAAGCGGGCCAGCGCCAGCTGTCGAACCACGAATTCTTCACGCGCCTGGGCAAAAAACTGATTGCCGGCCTGTCGGAAATCATCGAAGACGGCTTTGCCTTCCGGGTCGACATGGCGCTGCGGCCGAACGGCGCCTCGGGCCCGCTGGTGGCCAGCCTGAACATGGTGGAGGAATACCTGATCGTGCAGGGGCGCGAGTGGGAGCGCTATGCCTGGGTCAAGGCGCGCGCCGTGACCGGCACCGTGGCCGACATCGCCGCGCTGGACGCAATCGTGCGGCCTTTCGTGTTCCGGCGCTACCTCGACTTCGGCGTGATCGACGCGATCCGCAACATGCATGCCCAGATCCGCGCCGAGGTCGACCGCCAGGAACGCCTGCACCCGGACCGCAGCAACAACGTCAAGCTGGGGCGCGGCGGGATCCGCGAGATCGAGTTCCTGGCCCAGGTGTTTCAGCTGATTCGCGGCGGGCGCGACGCCGCCCTGCGCGAGCGTTCCACCCGCACCACCCTGCGCGTGCTGGCCGAAAAAGAGTTGCTCAGCGCCGAGACAGTGGACCAGCTGCTCGCCTCCTACACCTTCCTGCGCAATCTGGAACACCGGCTGCAATACCTGGACGATGCCCAGACCCACACCCTGCCGGTGAGCGAAGCGGACCGCCTGACCGTAGCGCGCATGATGGGCCTGCCCGACTGCGCCACCCTGCTGGCGCAGCTGGCCGAACACCGCGCCTTTGTGGCCGGCCAGTTCGACGCCATTTTCAGCGACAAGAACGGCAAGGTCGGCGACCAGGTCGACCCGCAGTCCTCGAGCACGCTGGCCGATCTGGACCGCCAGGAAGCCATCCAGGCGCGCCTGGCCGAGCTGGGCTTCGACAATCCCGGCGCCGCCGCCCAGCGCCTGATGGCGACTTGGCAAAGCCCGCGCCTGCAATCACTGCCGGAGGCGTCGCGCACGCGCCTGCTGGCTTTGGTCAACGCGGCGCTGCCGCAGATCGCCAGCACCGCCGCCGACACCGCGGTGGGCAGCCCGAGCGCCACGCTGGGCCGCCTGCTCGATTTTTTCGAAGCCATCGCGCGCCGCTCGGCCTACCTGTCGCTGCTGACCGAATACCCGCACACGCTGGCGCGCGTGATCCGCATGATGTACGCCAGCGGCTGGGCCGCGACCTTCCTGACCAAGCACCCGATCGTGCTGGACGAACTGCTGGACGACCGGGTCCGCAACGCCGCGCCCGATTACGTGGCGCTGGCGCTCGAACTGCAGGTGCAGCTCGACCAGTACGACGGCGACACCGAGCGCCAGATGGATATCCTGCGCGAAGCCCATCACGCCCAGTTGTTCCGTTTGCTGGCCCAGGATCTGGCGGGCGACCTGTCGGTGGAAAAGCTGGCCGATTATCTGTCGGCGCTGGCCGACACGATAGTGGCGGCCACCATGGCCGCCGCCTGGAAGACCATCGCCACACGCCACCGCGAGGTGCCGCGCTTTGCCGTCATCGCCTACGGCAAGCTCGGCGGCAAGGAGCTCGGTTATGTGTCCGACCTGGATGTGATCTTCCTGTTTGACGACGACGACCAGGAGGCGCCCGGCAACTACGCCAAGCTGGCCCAGCGCTTCATCACCTGGATGACCGCGCATACCTCGGCCGGGATCCTGTTCGACATCGATACCGCGCTGCGTCCGGATGGCGCCTCCGGCATGCTGGTGTCCTCGGTTGGCGCCTTCGAGCGCTACCAGGAAAACGCGGCCTGGGTGTGGGAACACCAGGCCCTGACGCGCGCGCGCTTCTGCGCTGGCGAAACTGCCATCGGCGACAAGTTCGAGGTGGTGCGCGAGCGCGTGCTGCGCAAGGACCGAACCGGCCAGGCCGACGAACTCAAGGCGGAAGTGGTCAAGATGCGCAAGAAGATGCGCGACGCCTACCCCACTCGAACCGCCCTGTTCGACCTCAAGCACGACGAGGGCGGCATGATCGATATCGAATTCATTGTCCAGTATCTGGTGCTGCGCCATGCGGCCCAGTATCCGCAGCTGACGGCCAACTTCGGCAATATCGCGCTGCTGCGCATGTGCGGCGAGCTGGGCCTGATCGATGCGGCGCTGGGCATGGCCGTGGGCGACGCCTACCGCGCCATGCGCCGCCTGCAGCACCAGTTGCGCCTGCAGGGGCAGGACAATGCGCGCCTCGATCCGGCGCAGGTGGAGCAGCACAGCGCGCAGGTGCGCGAACTGTGGCGCACTATTTTCGGGCGCTGAGGTAGCGCCTGAGCGCCGATAGCGCTTGCATCCTCGATGGCGCATCGGTCAGCGCGGTGGGCACGCACTGCATGGTGCGCCAGCACAAAAAATGCAAGGTCAGCGCGCCGACACTGTCGGCCGTGGTCTGGTAATTGGCCTCCGGGGCACGTGGATCACTGTTCGGGATCCTGATATTACGCGAAGCCAGCAACCGTTCATCGTCCACGTACGGCAGCAAGGCCGACAGTGACTTGTCGTCGAAGCCGGCCATCTGGTCGAGCGCGATTTGCTGTCTGGCGCGGGTAGTCGTCAGTTCGCCGACCAGAAACGCGAAGGGCTCGCCCGCGACCTGGGCGCGGGCGAATTCGCCAAGAGCCTCGCGACAACCTGTGCTGAAATCGTTGCCGTATCCGAGCTTCAGCCCGCCAACGATGAACGGCGCGCGCTGGCTTGCCTGCAGCGCCCGCAACCTGACAAAGGCCGTTCCCGTCGCCCCATGCGCAAGATAGTAGTATTCGTCGCAACTGAGGGTGCCGGATCCGCGCGAGCTCGATCCCAGCAGGATCAGATACGCCGGACTGCCGATCCGGTCCGCGACCACAGTTGATCCGAACAGCTGCGTCACGGCGAAGCGGTGGCCCCGCGCGACCTTGCTGGTGACATAGTTGACCCCGGCCACCAGCAGCACGCCGATTACCAGCCACAGCGCACGCCTGCCCGACGCCGGTATCGAACGCCCTTCTGGCGCATCGTCACGAAAACCCATGTGGTCCTGCCCTAAAAATTTTCTTGATAAGGGCATGGAACCAGCCCCGCCGCAAAACATCGCTGCCCTCGACGCTTGGACCACGCCAATCAGCTGTTACCTTGGTTCATCGGTCGCCAGCCCGCATTGCTTGCAATGCCGCGGGGGCCGCACGCGCGGCCAGACAATCCCGTTCGACACCGACCAGAGCAAGGGCGTGCCGCATTGCGGACAACAGAACATCAGGCGCCAGAACAGCGCGAACGGGATGGTGAGCACCGCGGGTGTGATCCCCGTCCAGGGCGGCCAGCGCATGCTTTCGGCGAGCGACGGGACCAGTATGAACGTGCAAAAGAAGACCGCATTGGCAATATCGTTCTTGCGTCGGGGTGACAAGGTCTCGCTCCAGTCAACAGCATCAGTTAAAAACCAGGCCGGCAAAATCAGGCCGCGCTTGGCGTCGGCGCGGGGGGCCGTGCGCCCGGCCGCCTCAGGGCATCGTGTCTCGTTTACCGATTCGCGCACACCTCGGACAAACGGGACTAAACGCGACTAAACGCGACAAGATGCGACGAAACGAGACACGATGCCCCACAGTGCCGGTAGCAGCAAGGCCATGCTCCGGCACGCGCGAATCTGTCTTTGCACCCACGGCGGCTGGCATCCGTCCCGGCTAACCGGGCCGGATCACCCGAAAAAGGCGCAGCCGTGGCCATGGCCGAAATGAAGCTCGTACGTCACGGATACCGTATTATAGTTTCTTTTGTTTAATTTCAATTCCACCCATGCAGATACGATTCACCGTGCGCTGGTTCGACTATTTTCTGTTCAGTTTTTTCCACGTTTACACGGCGGCGATCAGCCAGTTCGCTGCAGCGGGCTTCAGCTACATCGCCTTTCATGCCTCGGACGGCTATCCCTTGTGGCAGCGTTTGGTCAGTGCCTTGGGCATCTACGTTCTGTACTGGGCGGGACTGGCGCTGATGCTGATGTTGCAAACAAGCGCCGCGCGCACTAAAGGCATTCTCGGCCCGCGCACGCTGCATGTGCGCGACGACGGTCTGTTCGTCGACAGCCCGCAGCACCAGGCTCTGAGCTACTGGGCCAGTATCGAGCGTATTGTGACGCGGCCGGGTTATATCGCCGTCTACCTGAACTCGCTGCAGGCGCACCTGATTCCCAACGGGGCGTTCCCTGACCCTGCGCACCGCGCGCAATTCCTCGATGCCCTGCGCCAGCGCTTACTGCCCGCCAAGCTTGACGGCTGATCCGCTTTCCTTCTCGCGCGCACGCCGTCAGCTCTGACGAAAAAAAGCCGGCATGACAGCCGGCTTTTCATCGCGCGCCGCGAATCAGAACGTGTACTTCGCCACCAACGAGAAATACCGGCCGTAGGGATTGTGCAAGCCTTCGTTATAGCCGACCAGAGGGGCGCCAGTGGTGGTGTTGGTACCGAAACCGGGATCATACGGCGCCGGCGTATCGAGCAGATTCTGAATGTTGAGGTTCAGGCTCAGATTCTTGATGCCGGTGTAGGTATAGCCGACGCCAAGGCGGGTCCAGCTGTTGATCTCGCATTTCGGGAACCACGCTTCGTAGTTAGGATTGCCTGCGGCCCGGTTGGGCTCGCCGCTCTGGCGGGTACCGTAATGGCAGAACGGCTTGTCGTAGGTGGTGTCGCCGTCAAACTTGCGCAGCAATGACACCTTGCCCACGAAGTTAATGCTGGCACTGAAGGCGTGCGGCCCATTGGCCAGCGAAGCCGACAGATTCGTCTTCCATCGCGGCAAGGCGCTGCCGCTCGACAGATTCCAGTCCACCAGTCCGGCCTGATACCCGGCCAGATTGTGCTCGACATCACCCGGGTGCTGCGCCAGCGTGTACCTGTACAGATAGCTCGAGGTCAGCTTGGCGCTGAACGCGCCCCATTCACCCAGGTTGCGGCGGTAGGCCGCGTCGAAATCGACGCCCTGCACTTCGGTCGCGCCCTGGTTGGTCCACGGCAGGCGCACGAACAGCAGCGGTCCGGTGCCGGGGATGGCATTGCCATTGGTATCGCGCAGCAGGTTGTCCGGATTCTGGTCACGCTGCACCACGCCCGGATTGGTATCCTCATTGCGCAGCGCCTCGAAGGCACTGCCGAGGGCCACTTCGCCCTCTTTGCGGATCTTGTACAGGTCGACGCCGAAGTCCATGCTCGACGTTGGCGAATACAGGAAGCCCAGCGAGAAGCTCTTCGATTTTTCCGGCACCAGGTCCGGGTTGGCCGCGCCCACGCCACCGGCGGTCTTGTTGCAATCGACTTCCGTGGCGCCCGGTTTCGGGGTACTTTCGTCGATCTCGCAGCGGCGCGGATCGTAAATGCCGGACTCGAAGAATTGCGAACCGCCCGGCGTGACCTGGTTCAGAGCAGGCGCCCGGAAACCGCGCGCCAGAGTGCCACGCACCGCAAACGCCTCGGTAATGGTCCACTTGGCGCCCACCTTGGGGACGAAGTTGGTCTTGATGCCAGGGTACTTGTCGGCGCGGCCGGCGAAGTCCATTTCGAAGTTCTTCAGGAACGGCGTGCGCAGCTCGATGAAGGCCGACTTGACGTCACGCTGGCCATCGATGGACGAATTGGCCAGGCCGAAAATCTGGCCGCTGGCCAGCAAAGGATCGGGCGTGAGCGTCAGCTTCTCGCGCCGGATTTCGGCGCCCATCGCCAGGCCCATGGCGCCGCCCGCCAACTGGCCGAAGGTAGTGTTGGCCTTGACGTCCCAGTGTAGGATCGAGGCCTTGTTGTCGTTGACCACATCGTGTCCCACGGTGGGGTCGGCAGCCACCGTCGCCAGCGAGGCGCCCGCGTTGATACGGCGCAGGGTGGGCAGATACAGGCGGCCGAAATACAGGTCATCGCGCTGCGAGCCGTTATACAGCAGCGCCGTTTCCCAGTCCCAGTTGGCAACCGT
Source organism: Telluria sp. (assembly GCA_036399735.1). Classification (GTDB taxonomy): domain Bacteria; phylum Pseudomonadota; class Gammaproteobacteria; order Burkholderiales; family Burkholderiaceae_D; genus Telluria_A. The sequence continues at coordinate 25,832 of DASWMN010000415.1, forward strand.
GCCTTGCACGCCGGTCACCAGGCGCGTGTTGTGGTTGACCGTGCGCGTACCGGCCGCCAGATTTTCGAAGCGGTAGCCGATCGAGGCGCGCGCCGCCGGGAAGGGATTGTCGGGGTGGCCGATCTCGAGGATGGTCTGGTACGGCGGCACCACGCTGTCGCTGGCAAAGTTGGTGGTCACACCCTGGCCGAGCGTGATCGGCGCGGTCGTGTAGTCGCGCGCGCTGCGGGTGTAAGCCAGCTCGGCAAACGCTTTCATGCCGCCACCCAGCTTCAGTATGCCGCGCGACATCAGGCTGGCATCCTTGCCGGCGCCCGCCCCTTCCAGGTACTGGTTGGTGTTGAAGTTACAGAACTGGCGGCCGATGAACACGCTGGTCGCAGCCAGACCCATGTTGGTGGCGCCGGTCAGCAGTCGCGCCGGATCGCAATTGGTGTTGACCACCAGGCGCGTGCCCATGTTGTTGCGGTTGACGGCGAAGTTGCCGCTGCCCGGCGCCGTTTCGCGATACAAGGCGGGAAAGGCGGAGACCGTGCTGCCGTAGGGTGTGGCGTAGCGATTGTTGAGGAACTTGTAGGTGTCGTATTCGATATCGCGCACCTCGTCGCGGCCGACCCGGTCGCGCTGCGACACATCGGCCGTCAGGAACACATTGAAACCGTCGTCGTCAATGTCGCCCATGCCCCAGAAAAAATTGGCGCCCTTGCGCGCGAAGTTGCCGTCATCGTTGCCGCTGGCGCGGGCCGCCACTTCCAGGCCCTTGTAATTGCTCCTGGTGATGAAGTTGATCACTCCGCCGATCGCGTCCGAGCCATACACGGCCGAGGCCCCGTCCTTCAGGATCTCAACCCGATCCAGCGCCGACAGCGGAATCGCATTCAGGTCGTACAGCGTGGAATTGCCGGTGTTCGGGTCGGCATACGCGGACGGCGTCATGCGGCGCCCGTTCAGCAGAATCAGCGTGGCGCTCGACGACAGGCCGCGCAGCGAGGCGGTCGACACCCCGCGTGAGAAACCGCCATCGTTGGTGTCCAGATTCTGGTCCGAGCCCATCGACGGCACCAGCCGCATCAGTTCGGTCACGGTGGCCGCGCCGCTGTCGCGGATGTCTTTGGTGCTGATCACCTGGACCGGCGCCGTGCCTTCCTTGGCGGTGCGCTTCAGGTTCGATCCGGTGATGTACACCGTGGGCGTGCTGCTGGTATCACTTTGCTGTGCCAGCACCACATCGGTCGAGGCGACGGCCAGGGCGACGGCGAGGACACTTTGCTTGAGGACGAGTTGCTTGTTCATGTGGCTCCATGCTGGCACCCCGGATAAGGCTGCCTGTAAGGTTTCGGGAGGTCATGCATATATGCATGAACCTTCGAATTTCGCATGAACACTGACAAACAAGCAATTTTGATTTAAGCGCAATATGCGCTGGGACTAAATGTGTCGCCTTAAACACTAAAATGTTAAATTTCGAACGCCGTATGTCGAAAAATGAACGCGTAGCACTGTTGCGGTCGCAGCAGCGCTACTTTTTATCGTCCCCGACTTTTATGGCGTTTCGTTTCAGATACCAGGCCAGCCCGACTGTCGCGCTGGCCACCAGCGGCATACAAAAATAATCATCCTCTATCCCCAGGTCCATTGCGAAGCGCACGCCAACCGCACACGCGCCTATCGTCGCGGCCGAGGGGATAATAAAAAGTGTGCAGATCAGTTCTGCCAGCCACGGACGTATTTTTCCATCCGTCGCCGCTGTGCGAAAATTGCTGACGAAAAAAACCACGGCGATGATCGATGACGCCATCGCAAACCCGATCCCGCCATACAGCCAGGGCCACAGCAAATGATTCAAGGGCGAGATTGCGTGTACCACGTGAAGGATCCTTTTTTGGTTTGCATCCGTGTGCGGCTTCAGCGGCGCCACACAGCGCCGATTGCCATCCTTATCATGGCCAACAGCGGCACGCCGACCGCGCAGCAAGCCAGCGACGCGGTAAACAGAAGATTGATACCCGACTTGGTACAGGCGCGCGACAGGCTGAGTCCGGCGGAACCCGCCAAGCCGGCAAGGCAATCCGTGCCCAGGGACAGCAGCGCAAAAAACAAACCGGCCGCAAAGAACTTGATGGCACCCGCAGGCACTGCGACGTCGCACTGCAACGCATCGCCCGCTACCACATAGCTCAGACACAGGGCGGCCGCCAGCACGAAGCTCCAGCACACAGCCGGGCCGCTTGGTGACCCCGCCAACAGGGCAACAGCCAGGCCGGCCAGCCACAACAGGCCACCAGCGATGATCGTGACGGCGTCAAGCGTGAGTTTGCGCGAAGAGAACATCGGTGAGAGGCTTTCAGGTCGGAGCAAACCAGCACAGATACGTGCTATTCCCTACGCGGGACAAGCGAAGAAACGTAGTCACCATGGATGCCCGGGGGGCTTGTTGTCAATGACTCGCGCTGCGCGGCATCCAATGCAGCCCCGAAGCTGATAAGCGCCTCCTTGTCGATTCTTCGATCTGGCTGTCCCTCGGCGCGCGCGTTGCCTTCTGCATCAATGTAGTAGCTCACGGTAGCAATATCGACCGCGCAGCGCACGCGTCTATCGCTGAACGTGCCAGCTTCGCCTTGCCTGAGCAAGGCTCTCAGTTGTGCCACTTGGCTGTCGGCATGTATCGTCCATTTTTCCCGCGCAGATGAACGTACGCGTTCTGGCGTCACCGGTGAATAGGTTTCAATCGTAAACGGCATGCAGTACACGATGGCAGTTTCTGCCATTGCACTGGCACTGCAAATGAGCGCGAGAAACAGCCCAAGGCAGCGGCTGACCAATTTTTTAGAGATCATTGAAATTTCCAAAAAAAACGCCCCAGACGGGGCGTTTCGATTTCCACAGCGGAACGGATTACTTCGCGTTCATCAGGGCCACGGTGGTGTCGAGCATGCGGTTCGAGAAACCCCACTCGTTGTCGTACCACGACGATACTTTGACCAGACGGCCCGACACCTTGGTCAGGGTCGAATCGAAGTTCGACGAAGCCGGGTTGTGGTTGAAGTCGATCGAGACCAGCGGCTCGGTCTGGTAAGTAAGTACTTGCGAACCTTCAGCGGCAGCCTTCATGATCGCATTCACTTCATCGACCGTGGTGTCGCGCTTGGCGATGAAGGACAGATCGACCAGCGAGACGTTGATGGTCGGCACGCGAATCGCGAAACCGTCCAGCTTGCCGTTCAGTTCCGGCAGTACCAGGCCGACGGCGGCGGCAGCGCCGGTCTTGGTCGGGATCATGCTCATGGTGGCCGAACGGGCACGGCGCATGTCTTCATGCATCACGTCCGACAGCACCTGGTCGTTGGTGTAGGCGTGAATGGTGGTCATCAAGCCGGTTTCCAGGCCGATCGCATCGTTCAGTGGCTTGACCAGCGGTGCCAGGCAGTTGGTGGTGCACGACGCGTTCGAGATCACGGTGTCGCTAGCTTTCAG
>DASWMN010000416.1:0-9202 GCA_036399735.1 Telluria sp.
CTGACCGAGGCCGACGCCAAGGCCTATTACGCCTCCTACGAAAAAGCGATACACGCGATCGGCAAAGCGTCGAACGGGCGCGGTATCAAGGACGGCCCGGGCATCTCGGTCAAACTGTCGGCACTCCATCCGCGCTACAGCCGCGCCCAGCATGGTCGTGTGATGAGCGAATTGCTGCCACGTCTGCGCAGCCTGCTGCTGCTGGCCAAGCAGTACAACATCGGCCTCAATATTGACGCCGAAGAGGCCGACCGGCTCGAAATCTCGCTTGACATGATGGAAGTGCTGGCCTTCGATCCGGTTCTGGCCGGCTTCGACGGCATCGGCTTCGTGGTGCAGGCCTACCAGAAGCGCTGCCCCTTCGTGATCGACTACCTGGTCGACCTGGCGCGCCGCAGCGGCCGCAACTTCATGGTCCGCCTGGTCAAGGGCGCCTACTGGGACGCTGAAATCAAGCGCGCCCAGGTCGACGGCCTGCCTGGCTATCCGGTCTACACGCGCAAGGTTTATACCGACGTCTCCTACCTGACCTGCGCCAAAAAACTGCTGGCCGCGACCGACGCGATCTATCCGCAGTTCGCCACGCACAACGCGCACAGCCTGTCCGTGATCTACACCTGGGCCAAGGCCGACGGCATCACCGACTATGAATTCCAGTGCCTGCACGGCATGGGCGAAACCCTGTACGACCAGGTGGTCGGCAAGGACAATCTGGATAAACCCTGCCGCATTTACGCGCCGGTCGGTTCGCACGAAACGCTGCTGGCCTACCTGGTGCGGCGCCTGCTGGAAAACGGCGCCAACTCCTCGTTCGTGAACCAGATTGTTGACGAAAAAGTCGCCATCGAGAGCCTGATCGCCGACCCGTTCGAGGCATCGCGCGCGCAGGGCGGCGTACCGCATCCGGGCATTGCGCTGCCGCTGCAGCTGTTTGGCGATGAGCGCAAGAATTCGGCCGGTTTCGATCTGGCCAATGAAGACGTGCTGCGCAAACTGGCGGCTGCTCTGGCAACGCCGCGCTTTTACAACGCAGCGCCTCTGATCGACGGTGCCCCCGGCACGCCCAACTGGATCGATATCACCAACCCGGCGCAGCATGCCGACGTGGTGGGCCGCGTGGCCGAAGCGAGCGCGCACGATGTCGAGGTCGCCATCCACAGCGCCAGCGCCTATGCGATGGACTGGCAGACCACTTCGCCATCCGAACGCGCCGCTGCCATTGCCCGAACCGCCGACCTGTTCGAACAGAACTACGAAGAGCTGATGGCCCTGGCGGTGCGCGAAGCTGGCAAGTCGCTGCCGAACGCGATTGCTGAAATCCGCGAAGCGGTCGACTTCCTGCGCTATTACGCGCAGCAGGTCGAAGGCACGCAGAACATGCTCGCCCTGGGCCCGGTGGCCTGCATCAGCCCGTGGAACTTCCCGCTCGCGATTTTCACCGGCCAGGTTGCCGCGGCGCTGGCCGCCGGTAACGTGGTGCTGGCCAAACCGGCCGAGCAGACGCCATTGATCGCACATCGCGCGGTCGAACTGTTCCACCTGGCCGGCGTGCCGCGTGGCGCGCTGCAGCTATTGCCTGGCCGCGGCGAAGTTGTCGGTGCGCGCCTGTGCGCGGACGCGCGCGTCAAAGGCGTGATCTTTACCGGCTCGACCGAAGTGGCGCAACTGATTAACCGCACCCTGGCGCAGCGTTCGGCCAGCGAAAACGCCGACATCGCCCTGATCGCCGAAACCGGCGGCCAGAACGCGCTGATCGTCGATTCGTCGGCGCTGCCGGAACAGGTGGTGCAGGATGTGATGACCTCCGCCTTCGACAGTGCCGGCCAGCGCTGCTCCGCGCTGCGCGTACTGTTCCTGCAGGAGGACATCGCCGACAAGACCATCAAGATGCTCAAGGGCGCCATGCAGGAACTGCGCGTGGGTAGCCCGGACCGTCTGCAGATCGACATCGGCCCGGTGATCGACGCTGAAGCGCAGCAGAATCTGCTCAAGCACATCGCCCGCGTCAAGGCCAGCGCCAAGGCCCACTTTGCGCTCGAACTGCCGCCCGAACTGGCCGCGCAGGGCACCTTCGTTCCACCAACTGTGCTGGAAATCGGTTCGCTGTCGGAGCTGACCCAGGAAGTATTCGGACCGGTGCTCCACATCGTGCGCTACCGCCGTGCGGATCTGGGAAAAATCGTCGACTCGATCAACGCCACCGGCTTTGGCCTGACGCTGGGCGTCCATTCGCGCATCGATGAAACGATCGATTTCATCACCGCGCGCGCCCACGTCGGCAATATCTACGTGAACCGCAATATCGTCGGCGCCGTGGTCGGCGTGCAGCCGTTTGGCGGCGAAGGCAAATCGGGCACCGGACCAAAAGCTGGCGGCCCGCTGTACCTGAAGCGCCTGCAGAAGGGCGCCTTGCCGCTGCTGCAGCACGAGCGCCAGGCCGCGCCCGGACTCGATTCGCTGCTGGACTGGGCCCGCACCCACGGCCACCAGCGCGTGGTCACGCTCGCAGAACAGTACATGCGCACCACCTTGCTGGGCACCTCGCTCGCGCTGCCCGGTCCGACCGGCGAACGCAATGCGCTCTCGTTCGCACCACGCGGCGCGGTGCTTTGCGCCGCATCCGACATCGGCGTACTATTGAATCAGCTTGCAGCCGTGCTGGCGACCGGTAACCGCGCCATCGTCGTGGCCCAGTCCAAGGACCTGATCCCGCAAGGCTTGCCGAAAGAAGTAAAGGAGCGGATCGAGTTCGCCGCCAGTATCGACGCCGTCAAGACCGACTACCAGATCGCGCTGGTCGAAGCGGCACTGGCGGGCAGCCTGCGTGCGCAGCTGGCCGCCGGCAACGGCGCCATCGTCGGCGTGATCGACACCACCGAAGAAGGTGCGATTGCGCTGTGGCGCCTGGTGGCGGAACGGGCGCTGTGCGTGAACACCACAGCCGCTGGCGGCAACGCCAGTCTGATGACGTTGGGATTGTGAGTGACACCGTCCCCGCGCTGGCAGGGACGACATAAAAAAGATTAACCCTGGAGGAAGACATGATTGTTGGCGTACCAAAGGAAATCAAGAACCATGAATACCGCGTCGGACTGACCCCGCCCAGCGTACGCGAACTGACGTTACGCGGGCATACTGTGCTGGTGCAGAAAGGCGCCGGGGCTGAAATCGGCCTGGCCGACGACCAGTACGTCGCGGCCGGCGCCGTCATTGTCGACACGGCCAAGGATATCTTCGCGCGCGCCGAAATGATCGTCAAAGTCAAAGAGCCACAGCCAGGCGAATGCGCGATGCTGTCCGAAGGCCAGATTCTGTACACCTACCTGCACCTCGCGCCCGATCCTGAGCAGACAGCGGCGCTGGTCAAATCAGGCGCGATCTGCATCGCTTATGAAACCATCACCGGCGCGGGTGGCGGCCTGCCGCTGCTGGCCCCGATGAGTGAAGTGGCAGGGCGCATGGCCATTCAGGCCGGCGCGGCCCACCTTGAAAAATCCAAAGGCGGCATGGGCCTGCTGCTCGGCGGTGTACCGGGCGTGGCCGCAGGCCACATCGTCATCATCGGCGCCGGCGTCGTGGGCACCAATGCCTTGCAGATGGCTGTGGGTACCGGGGCGCGCGTAACGGTGCTCGACAAGAGCATCGAACGCCTGCGCCAGCTCGATCTGGTATTTGGCGGACGCATCTCGACCCAATATTCGAACGCGCATTCGATCGAAGAAGCGGTACTGTCGGCCGACCTGGTCATCGGCGGCGTGCTGGTGCCAGGTGCGGCCGCGCCGAAACTGGTTACGCGTGACATGATCTCGCGCATGAAGCCAGGTGCCGTGGTGGTGGACGTCGCCATTGACCAAGGCGGGTGTTTCGAGACCTCGCACGCGACCACGCATGCCGATCCCACTTTCATCGCTGACGGGGTGGTGCACTACTGCGTGGCCAACATGCCAGGCGCGGTTGCGCGCACGTCCACCTTTGCGCTCAATAACGCCACCATCGGGCATGCGGTAGCACTGGCCACCAAGGGCTGGAAAAAGGCGTTGGCAGACGACGCGCATCTGCGCAACGGTCTCAATGTCTGCCAGGGCGCGGTCACCTACGAAGCGGTAGCGCGCGATCTGGGCTACACCTACACGCCGGCCGAATCACTGCTGGTGTAAATGCACCGCTTCCAGATCGTGGCAGAAACGGCTGACGATCTGGAACGCGTAACGCGAAGCGACCGATTTCACGAAGCGCAGAAAATCGGTCGCTGCCGCTTCATTGGCGTTATCCGAGATGGTGCGGATGACGGCGAACGGCACCCCCATCTCGAAACAAACCTGGGCCACTGCCGCCCCTTCCATTTCCACCGCCAGCAAACCAGGCAAAGCCTCGCCCAGCGTGTTGATGTGCTGCGCGCTGCTGATGAACTGGTCGCCGCTGGCGATCAAGCCACGGTGCATCCGTGGCTGCGTCAGCCGGAATTGGCGCCGCTCGGCGGCGTCTATCGCGGTATCGAAGTCCAGTTGCAGAAAAGCGGCGGCGCTGTCGGCCAGGCGATTGGTCAGTTGCAGATCCGACTGAAAATGCGCCAGGCCCGTCAGCGGTACCTCGAACCGGGGAAACAGGGGGCTGGCGTCCATATCGTACTGAAGCAGGGCATCGGCAATCACGATGTCGCCCACCTGCACACTGGGATGGCCGGCCCCGGCCACGCCGGTAAACAGAATATGGGTCACGCCAAACCGTTCGACCAGCATGGTGGCCGTGGTGGCGGCCGCCACCTTGCCGATGCGCGAGAGCACGCATACAGCCTCGATCGCGCCAATCCGGCCCCGGGTGTACTCGCGCATGCCATGGATGAGCTTGGCGGGGCCTTGCATGGCCTCCACGAGGCCTTGCTGCTCTTCCTGGAGCGCGCTGATGATGCCAAGTCGCATAAATATGCTGTATTTACTCGTAGCGTAAAGCGTCGATCGGATTCAGATTGGCCGCCTTGGCGGCCGGCATGATGCCAAACAGGATACCCACCATACTCGAAAAGCCGAAGGCCATGGCCACAGCCCACCACGGCACAACCGCATCCGGAAAATTCGGAATCATCTTGGCCGCGCCGAAGCCGAGCGCGTAGCCCAGTACCAGGCCAACCAGGCCGCCAAGCAGCGACAAGGTGGTTGCCTCGATCAGAAATTGCAACAGGATGTGGTGCCGCTGCGCACCCAATGCCTTGCAAATGCCAATTTCGCGGGTCCGTTCCGTGACCGACACCAGCATGATGTTCATGATGCCGATGCCGCCCACCAGCAGCGACACGCTGACAATTCCGCCCAGCACAGCCGTCATCATGTTGATGATGGTTTCAAAACTGTCGGCCAGCTGCTGCGAGGTCTGCACCTTGAAGTCGTTTTTCTGGCCCGGCTTGAGGCGATGCGCCTGGCGCAGCAAGGACACCAGGCGACCCTGGACCGCATCGATCTGTTCGATATCGTTGACGGTAAAGGTGATGCTGACATTCAGCTTGGCCTTGTTGCCGGCAATCGCATTACCGACAGCGAAGGGAATCAGGATGTAATCGTCTTTGCTGAAGCCAAAGGTTTCGCCTTTTTCCTCGCTCATGCCGATGATCTTGAACCACTCACCGCCTATTTCCAGATATTCCCCCACGGGATTGTCCGGCAGCTTGAGCTTTTCGCGCACCTTGGTGCCGATCACGCACACTTTGCGGCGCGACTGGTCATCCGACTGGCGGATGAAACGGCCCTGCTCCGGAAACACCTGATGGGCATCCTGGTAAGCCTCGGTCACCGCCATCACCTGGGTAAAAGCGGACTGGCCGGTATGGCGCACCGTGGTGCCAAAGTCGCTGAACGGCATGAAGCTGGGCGACACATTGCTGATATCGTCGATGTGGGCAACGACCTTTTCGTAATCCGCCATGCTCAGCACATTGACCTTGCCTTGCATGATTTCTTCCATCGGGGTATCAGCGCGCACAGTCAGGCTGTTCGAACCCAGGCCCTTGAATTCATTGCTGATGGAAGCAGACAAACCCTGCACGATGGACACGACGGCAATCACCGACGCCACGCCGATGATGATCCCGAGCGAGGTCAGGAAGCTGCGGAAACTGTGGGCGCGAATACTTTGCAGCGCCGAGCGAAAGCTTTCGATGATGCTAAACACGTTCGCTCTCCCCGCTGTGTACGGTGGCCGGGGATGGATTGATCACGTCGCTGAGCACGCGGCCATCGGCCAGACGGACAGCACGGCGGCAATGCGCCGCAATATCGGGTTCATGCGTCACGACAATCAAAGTCTGGCCTTCGGCATGCAGGGTATCGAACAGCGCCATGATGTCGGCCGCCGTGGTCGAGTCGAGATTGCCGGTCGGTTCATCGGCCAGCAGGATCGATGGCTCGCTGCACAGCGCACGGGCGATCGCCACGCGCTGCCGTTGGCCACCCGACAATTGATTCGGTAAATGATCGAGACGGTTTTCCAGTCCGACCCTGGCCATGGCCTCGCGCGCACGCCGCGCCCGCTCGGCCGGACGCATGCCACGGTAAATCAGCGGCTGCATGACGTTTTGCAAAGCGGTGGCGCGGGTAAGCAAATTGAAGCTCTGGAAAATGAAGCCGATTTCTTCGTTGCGGGTGCGTGCCAGTTCGCTCTCGCTCATCCCGGCCACGTCGCGCCCATTGAGAAAGTATTTCCCCTGGGTCGGCGTATCAAGGCAACCGAGGATATTCATCATGGTCGACTTGCCGGAACCCGATGAACCGATAAAGGCCACATAATCGTTGCGTGCGATCTGCAGATCGATCCCGTCCAGCGCGGCAATCGTTTCGCCGCCCATCTGGTAGTGCTTGGTAATTCCTTCCAGACGGATCAGAGGCGCTGCGCTGCTCATGCCTTGCTTTTTTCCGTCGCCGGTTTTTCCGGAGCCGCTTTCACAGACTCGGCTTTGACAGCATCGCCCTGTTTCAGGTGGCGCAAGATTTTGTACGGGCCCACGATGACGTCTTCACCCGCTTCCACGCCGGCCAGGATCTGCTGCTGGCTGTCGTCCGAAATGCCGATTTTCACGGTGCGCTTGTCCGCCTTGCCGTTCTTGGCGACGAACACATAATTTTCGGTCTTGATCTGAATCTTGGCGTTCTTGTTGTCTTTCTTGTTGGCCAGCTCGGTGTTCTCGTCGTTGTTGGAAAGCACCGCCTGCAGTGGCAGCGCGAGCGACTTGCCGGAATGCGCGGTGAAAATCTCGGCGCGGCAGGTCATGCCGGGGCGCAGCGACAAGCTGCCGGTATCGAGCAGCTTGACCTTGATATTGTAGTTACGCGCCAGGGAATTGCCGCTCTGGCCCCCTGGCTGGGCATTTTGCTTGGGCGACAGGGGAATCATCATCACTTTTCCCTTGATCGGCGTGTCCGGGTAAGCGGCGGTATGAATGGCCACTTCCTGGTCGACAGCGATCTTCCCGATATCGGCTTCGTCCACATTCACTTCCGTGATCATGGTCGAGGTATTGGCAATCGTCATCAGACTTGAGCCGGCAATGCTGACCTGGCTCGCAACCGCCGTTTCACCCACCTTGATATCGAGCGCGGTAATGGTGCCGGAAATCGGCGCGCGGATCGTTGTTTTGGCAAATCGCTCATTCGATTGCTTGAGGATCGCTTCCACCTGTTCCAGGCGTGAACGGCTGTTGCGCAGCTCGATCTTGGCGGAATTGACGGCAAAACGGGCATCATCGATTTGCGACTCAGCGATCATTTTCATGCGGTGCAGCTCTTCCTTGCGCTTGAGCTGCGACTCCTGATTGGCCAGATTGAGTTGCTGCTGTTCGATATTGATACGCTGCTGACGTACCGCGGCTTCCTGCTGGGCAACTTCAGCCCGATAGGTCTGGTCATCCAGATGCAGCAGCAAGTCGCCCTTTTTTACCTGCTGGCCTTCCTGGACAAACATGGTGCTGACCTTGCCGATGACTTCAGGCGAGAGCAACACCTGTTCTTCGTACAGCAGATGGCCGGAAGCAAGGATCGACGACTTGATTTCGCGCAGGGCGATCGTTTCTGTCTCGACCGGGCGCGCCGCTTCGCCGCGCGTCAGTTTCATGACGACCGGAACACAGAACAAACCGACGACAGCCGCTATTGCAATATGTTTGCGCTTCATGCTGCCTTACTCATCGCAAATGCCAGCCACACGCCATAGATGGTTACGTACGGAATGAGTACCACTTTCAGCGCTGTCGACATCGATGCCTTGGCCCAGACCTGATAGCCAATCACGGTGAGGGCGATACTCCAGAGCATAGGCACGTTGACCGAATCAAGCAGACTGGTCATCGGATGACCAAGGGGATGGTGGAATACCAGCTGGTTCAGCGACACCGGGTTGAGTTCCGAAAACGTGAGCTGACCGTTTGACGACATCAGGATCTGTATTGCACCCAAAGGCAAAGCAAGCACCACGGGAAGGCTGCTCCACGCGCTCAGGGAGAAGCCGTCGTAGAACGTAAAGGCCTTGTTCAGCGCTTTGCTTATCAACATCAGATACACGCCAGTGACCGCCATCATCAAAGGCGTCATCAACAAAACGCCAAATACTGTACCGCCGAGCAAGATGCCTTTAGTCATAAATTGCTTCGCAGCATCGCGTTCAGTGGCGGGAATCGAGGCGACCATCTGTTCCTGCAACCAGGCGAAGTCGACGGCAGTGAAATACCAGACCATCAAACCCAATGATGAAGCCAGCACAACCAGAAGCGGCAGCCAGCCAAAGCGGCGTGGCGATAGCGCGCTGAACGCCCGTGTTGGTTCATAGAACATCGAAAACAGGGCTGTCATGGGCGAAGTGCCAGGGGTATCAGCGGATTTGGTCAGTTCCATTGGGATCGTGCTCGCGAAAAGTGGGGTGGATGCCTATACAGGCCTTGCCCAGAATAGCATAGCAACAAGCAATATTGTCATTCTGCTTGGTCATGCATATCAAAGAAAGTTGCTTGCAGCTTTATGCACGCTTTTCGCTTGGTTTACTGTTTTATATAACTTGTATGTATACATAAAGTAGTAGTGATAGTAAACGCGAGAGAAGTTGTGGATAAGTCGTGATTTATCCAAAGGATCAAGAACTTGCGTGCAAAAAAAGTAGCGGGACAAATGGTGTAGTAAATCAGGAGCGTTGTTGGATAAGTTTACGGTTGTGCACAAGAAGAGCA
>DASWMN010000417.1:0-4823 GCA_036399735.1 Telluria sp.
ACCGTTCTGACAACCGAATTCAAGCCCGTCAACCTGACGGTGTCGCAGCGTATCCGCGAACGTCTGGTCGCGAACAAGCGGCGCTTTCATGCCAATGATAATATCGCCGACTTCATCGAGGAAGGCGAACTGGCCGAGCTGCTGGACGAAGTCAGCGCCAAGCTGCAGGGCGTGCTCGAAAGCCTGGTGATCGACACCGCCAACGATCACAACACGCAGGACACGGGCCGGCGCGTGGCCAAGATGTTCATCAACGAAGTATTCGGCGGGCGCTATGTGCCGATGCCGCCGGTGACTGAATTCCCCAATGCCGCGCGCCTGAACGAGCTGATGATCGTCGGCCCGATCACGGTGCGCAGCGCCTGTTCGCACCATTTGTGTCCGGTGATCGGCAAGGTCTGGATCGGCGTCATGCCGAACGAGCACTCGGCCCTGATCGGCCTGTCCAAATACGCCCGTATCGCGCAGTGGATCATGGGCCGCCCGCAGATTCAGGAAGAAGCCGTGGTCCAGCTGGCCGACGTACTGCAGGAAAAAATGCAGCCGGACGGCCTGGCGGTGGTCATGGAGGCGGACCATTTCTGCATGCAGTGGCGCGGCGTCAAGGATATGGATGCCAAAATGGTCAACAGTGTCATGCACGGTTCCTTCCTCAAGGACCCGAACCTGCGGCGCGAATTCCTGTCCCTGATCAAACGCTAGACCAACCGGAAGATCACCATGCTCGTCAGACTCCTGTACGCCAGCCGCCCCGTGGGCGACACCCAGAACGCGGTCATCCACGACATCATGCAACAGTCGCATGTCCACAACCCGCACAACGGCATCACCGGCGTGCTGTGCTTCTCGGACAAGGTGTACATGCAGGTGCTCGAAGGCGGACGTGACGCCATCAACGGCCTGTACGCCAAGATCCTGCGCGATGCGCGCCATACCGACGTGGTGCTGCTGCACTACGAGGAAATCTCCGAACGCCGCTTCGCCTGCTGGACCATGGGCCAGGCCAATCTGGCCAAGCTCAATACCTCGACGCTGCTGCGTTTTTGCGAGGTGGCCGAGATCAATCCGCACGCCATGTCGGGCAAACATTCGCTGGCGCTGATCGACGAACTGATGGCCACGGCTACGGTGGTCGGGCGCGCCTGATCAAAACGGCGCGGCGCACAAAGCGCTTTGAGAATATGGTTGGAAATGATATTTTTCCAGGTCCAACCATGCATCAAAGGCGTCCGTCATGATCCGCAATCTCGTTCTGCCCCTGCTGTTATTGCCGGCCGCCCTGGCCAGCGCCGCCGATCCCGCGCTCACCAGCGCCATCGCGCGCGACTATGACGCCAAGCTTGCACCGCTGTTTGACTACCTGCACCGCAATCCCGAACTCTCCTTCATGGAAACCAAAACCGCCGCCCGCATGGCGCAGGAGCTGCGCGCGGCCGGTTTCGAGGTGACCGAAGGCGTGGGCAAGACCGGTGTGGTGGCGATCCTGAAAAACGGCGCCGGCCCCACCGTGATGATGCGCGCCGATATGGACGGCCTGCCGGTCGAGGAAAAATCGGGGCTGGCCAACGCCTCCAAGGTGATCCAGAAAGACATGAGCGGGCGCGACGTGCCGGTGGCGCACGCCTGCGGCCACGACGTGCACATGACGACCCTGGTCGGCACCGCGCACCAGATGGCAGCCCGGAAGAACCAGTGGAAGGGGACCCTGATGCTGGTCGGCCAGCCGGCCGAAGAACGGGTGGGCGGCGCGCGCGACATGATGGCCGACCAGATCTGGAAGCGCTTTGGTAAACCGGATTACGCGCTGGCGATGCACGTGTTTGCCGGCATTGAAGCAGGCAAGATCAATCTCGACCCGGCGCCTTATTCGGGCGTCGATACGCTCGAGATCAGCGTTCCGGGTGTCGGCACCCACGGCGCCTCGCCGCATACGGGCAAGGATCCGGTGGTGCTCGGTGCGCAGATCGTGCTGGCGCTGCAGACCATCGTCTCGCGCGAACTCGGTCCGCGCGAGCCAGGCCTGATCACGGTCGGCTCTTTCCACGCCGGGACCAAGCCGAACATCATTTCCGACATGGCCAAGCTGGAGCTGACGGTGCGCTCCGAGAGCCCGGCCACGCGCGAACTGCTGCTCACTGCCATCAAGCGGGTTGCAGAGAATACCGGGCGGGCGTACGGCATGCCCGAGAATCTTCTGCCCACAGTAAAAATGACGGACGATCCTTCTCTGCCCGTCATTAATGACAACAGCTTGTCGGCCCGCATGCGCAAATTGTGGACGGATAAACTGGGCAGCGATATTTTCGTCAGCGACTTCAAGCGCACCTCGATGGTGGCCGAAGACTTCGGCAATTTCACCCGCGAGCCGTATGTGCCGAGTGTGTATTACACCATTGGCGGCAGCGCGCGCGCCGACCTGGAAGCGGCTGCCAAAGGTGGTCCGGCGATCGCCGGCAACCACAGCCCGATGTTCAAGGCGGTGCCTGACCTGTCCATCAAGACCGGGGTGGAAACCAGCGTGATTGCGCTGCTTGATTTGATGAAGAAGTAGAAAACGTCCCGCGCCGCGCCAACAATGACACAAAACCGGAACAAGGATGCTCAATAGCTGGGCCGTCGGCCTGTACAGTTACACCGCACCGGCGCCGGGCGCACACCCCGTTCGGCATCTCTACAACGTGGTGGACGCAATCTTTCGCGAGCTGGCAATCGTGCCTGCTTTTTTTTTGCGGCTGACGGTCCGGCCTACGGTGGCACGCTGAAAAAAACCGGCGGGCGCGTACACGCGAAGGCGCTGCGAACTGACTTTGCAGGCATTCATACCTGCGCTCGCAACTTGCTGATTTGCGCGCCCTGACAGGCATGCTGGAATCAGGCAGGGCTCTTTGCCGCCTGCTCCCTGCGTTGCTGCAGGAACCAGTCGAACAGGCCTGCCTTGTCGTAGGCATGCACCCAGGCGTCGATATGGCCGCCTTCTGGCAGTACGGTGTATTGCACGTTGCCGCCAGCTGCCTTGAGCGCTGCCACCATGCGCGCTGATTCTTCTTCCGGCACCGCGTCATCCTTCTTGCCATGAAAAACCCAAGTGGGAATTGTGCGCATGCTGCCTGCGGTGCGCACGATGCCGCCGCCGCAAATTGGCGCGAGTGCCGCAAAATACTGCGGATGGCGCGCCGCCAGATCCCAGGCGCCGTAGCCGCCCAGCGACAGGCCGGTCAGATACACGCGGTCCGGATCGACCTTGTATTTTTTCAGGACGTCATCGAGCAGGTTTTTCAGCGCCAGCGCGTCCCAGGACTCGCCTTCGGGCAGCTGCGGCGCGATCACGATGAAGGGGAATTCGGCATCCTTCTCGGCGATTGCCGGCGGCCCCCATGCCTTGACCTTTTCAAGGTCGCTGCCACGCTCGCCCGAACCATGCAGGAACAGGATCAGCGGCGCGCCCGGTCCGCGGGCGGAATACGACTTCGGCAGAAACGCCAGGTAGCGCAGCTGGCCGCGGAAGGTGGACGTCAGCGATTTCGCGCGTGAGCGTGCCAGGGCCGGCAGGGCCAGCATGGCCAGCGCCAGGCCGGAAAGGGCGAGCAGGGAGCGTCGTTTCATGAGCAGGCAATGAGAGAGGAAGACGGACGATACTAACATGCAAATTCCGCGATCTTCACCCGCACCCTGCCCAGGCGGATCAGTAGAACTGCGCCACCCAGTGCGCATACAGCGGCAGGCCGACGAATACATTCATCGGGAAGGTAACGCCGAGGGACGCCAGCATCGCCAGGCCGATGTCCGCGCGCGGGATGGCGGCGCGGATCGCGGCCGGTGCGGCGATATACGAGGCGCTGGCAGTCAGGCCGGCCAGCACGGTGGCGCTGCCTTGCGGTAGCCCCAGCAGCAGGGCCGTGCCGATGCCGGCCCAGGCCAGCGCGAACGGCGCGGCCGCGGCAAACAGCACCAGACGCCAGTGCCCGACCGGGAAGGGCGCGCACACGCGCGCCGTGCACAGTCCCATCTCCAGCAGGAACAGCGCCAGCATGGTCTTGAAGCCGCCCAGCAGAATGGGGGCGAGCGACTCCAGCCCGGCCGGCCCGTACAGATAGCCGATCAGCACACCGCCGCCGAGCAGCATGACGCCGCGGCTGGTGAGCGCTTCGCGCAGCACGCCATGGCCATTGGCGCCCGCATCGGCCTGCAGGCGCCGGTGCAGCCACAGCATCACCACAATGGCGGGCAGCTCCAGCATCACCAGGTACAGCGTGGTTTCGGGCGCCAGCGCCAGGCCCGCGCGTTCGGCCATGGCCATGATCACGGCAAAGGTGCCGGCGCTGACGGAGCCGTAGTGGGCGGCGATGCTGGCCGCGTTGTCGGAATCGAGCCGCACCACGCGGCGCAGCAAGGGGTAGCAGCACAGCGGCAGCAGCACGCCGAGGGCGGCCACTGCCAGCAGGTCGGCCAGCATGGCCTGATTGAATTTGCCGTGCAACGCCAGCCCGCCCTTGAGGCCGAGCACCAGCATCAGCAGAATCGACAGGGTTTCGTACAGCGAGACGGGGACTCTGAGGTCGGATTTGATCAGGCCGGCGGCAAGGCCGAGGGCGAAAAATGCGATGACGATATCGGGCATGGGAAGAATGCTTGGTCGAGGAGCTGGCGATTTTGCGGGAATTTCGCTATATTGGATAATAAATACTTCAATACCTATGCATTGAGGATCATCTATGGATGTTCGCCAGCTGAGTTTTCGCCTGCTACAGGTGTATGTGCAGGTCGTGCGGCTGGCCAGCGTGTCGGCAGCGGCGCGCGCGCTGCACCTGACCCAGCCCACCGTG
>DASWMN010000418.1:0-26888 GCA_036399735.1 Telluria sp.
GCGCCAGCCCGCCCACCATTGAGGCGACCGCAAACATGAGGGTGTAGGCGGCCCCCTTGAGCATCACGGGGGCGGCGTCGCGCAGCAGGTCGAACAGCTCCATGCGGGGCGGTCCTCAGGGTTTGGCCGGGGTGGCGCGGCTGACGTCGGTGCCGAACCATTTGACGGAAATCGCTTTCAGACTGCCGTCGGCGCCCGCATCAAGCAGGGCCTTGTCGAGCGCGGCCTTGAACAAGGGATTGCCCTTCTGGAAGGCCGCGCCCATGCGTTCGACCGCCCCCACGCGTGCGCCCGCCTGGATCGGCAGGGCCGAGTTTTTCAGAAGATAGGCCACCATCAGGCTGTCGTTGAGGGCGGCGTCGACCCGGCCCACCGCAAGATCCTGCAGATTTTCGGGCGCGGCCGGATAGCTCTTGACCTCGATGCCAGGCACGGCCTTGGCTTGCTGCTCGAACACACTGCCCTGCCCCACGCCCACCCGCTTGCCTTTCAGGTCGGCCAGCGAAGCATAGCTGGCCTTCTCGCTCTTGCGCACAATCAGCTGCGGGCTGGAATACGTGTAGGGGATCGAGAAATCGAAGGCTTGCTCGCGCTTGGGGTTGATGCCGACCTGGCTAATGATCACATCGTAGCGGCCCGACGCCAGCCCGGCCAGAATCGCACTCCACTCGGTGGTGACGAATTCGGGCTTCAAGCCCATGCGCGCGGCGACCAGTCTGGCCACGTCCACGTCGTAGCCGGCCAGCTGCCCGGCCTTGTCCTTGAAGTTGAAGGGCGGATAAGTGCCTTCCAGCGCGATTTTCAGTGTGCCGCGCGCCTTGGCCGTGGTGAGCAGGTCGGCCCCGAATGCGGGCAGCGCCAGCCAGGTGGCAAGCAGAACGGCGGCGAACTGGAAATGACGGCGGGACGAAGTCGGCATGGGCATGAATATCGGAATGGAAAGTCCGAGTTTAACGCGAATACGTGCTCTTCCGGCTGCGCGCACCAAAATTGTGTCCGCTTACCAAGGTTGTGGTGGCAACTAGGCTGGACAGGCCGATGATCAGCTGAATCAGCTTATCGTCGGGCAGCACCCAGATCTGCGCGGCCGGCTCCTCGGTCTGGGTGGCAGCGACAATCAGCGGCGCGATCCACTGGGCGTCGCGTTCCACGTCCAGGATGACCGCATCGGCCGTGGTCTGCATGTAAATGTCGCCGCCCTCGGCCAAGGTGAAGCAGACGCCGACCCCGGTTTCCTGGGGGCCGATGTGCTCCATCAGGCTGCGGTTGTGTTCGTCGATCCAGGCTTCGACATCCTGCGGGGTAAGCAGTTCGATCCATGGCACCGGGCGAAAGCGCGGCGCCGGTTCCATCGCCTGCGTTGGGTCTTGATTCATTACTTCCTGGCGAATATGCGGTTAGGGCAACATGCTACGGCATTTCCTGCGCGGCGTACAAGGGAACCTTGTAGACGCGGCGCGGTCACACGCAGGAAAGGAGCTTGTGATGCAACCACCTGAACGCTACCGCCCCTTCTCCGGGGGTTATGTTTCGGAGATGGACCAGTTTCTCGGCAAGCTGCTCGAGGAGCGCCCTGACATCGTGGAAGACCGCCAGCGCGGCTGGTATATCTGGTGGGATCACCGGGTCGATCTGGACGAGCTCGACAAGCAGCGCACTGATACGGTCGCGGTAAAACCCTATCACTATGAGTAAATGCTTTAAAAGAATTTACCTTGTTTAGAGTAAATTCGTGTTGAGCATGGGTACTTTTATATTAGAGTGATGGTGCGAGGCTCGCTTATTGGTAAAGCCCAGCAACGACATACGCCGCTGACTGATAACCGGGTTCGATTCCCGGGCCCCGCACCAGATTTTCCACTGCCCCCATGCAGGCTGGATTGCTCGCGGCAAATACTGGGGTTAAGATGCAACACCGGCAAATGCCGGCTTCAACGCATCGCGAGCCATGACCCGACTTCAATCCCTCTTCGCAGGCGCTGCCTTGGCCCTGAGCCTGCATCTCGGACCGGCCCTGGCCGCGACGCCGCTTTTCAATGAAGACGGCAACGTCCCGTGCGCCGCCAACTGCCCACGCATCACCCGGGCGGGCGACGCCATGGTGGTTGCGCTGCTCGATCAGCAAGGAAAAGTCTTCAAAACGCAAACCTACGCGATTGCCCCTGGCGCCACCAAGATTGAAGTGGATCGGGAACGTGCGAGTACAACACTGCAATTGCCCGAGGGAACAACTGGCCCGGTGACCACCCGCTCTGCCAGCACCACCATCACTACCGCCACGCAGCAGATCCTGTTCACGCAGATCTTCTACTATGCCGATGGCAAATTGATCGACGTAAAGATCGTCGACCAGGTTTTCGCCCGCTAGGCTCAGCCTTTCCAGATGCGCTGCAAGCCCGTGTCGGCGTGTATCCAGCCGCCGCGCGGGCCGGCGCGGTAGTAGAACCCGACCCCGCCCTGACGGAAACTGCGCACCAGCCCGCCAAGCACTTCCGCATTCAGGTTGGCAATCCGGATATCGGCCGCCTTGCCCTGGATGTGCAGCGACTGGCGCGCGGCCGGTACGCCCTGCTCGATCAGCTTGGCGTTCGAGTTGGCGGTCCGGTAGCCGGACAAAATCTCCAGTGGCTCATCAATCCCGTAGCGGGCAATGAAAGCCTGGGTGCCCCACAAGGTTTCGAACAGCTTCGGATCGATGGGCGCCGTTTCCTTGCCGTTCACATCGCGCAGAAGGTGGCATAGTTCCTGGTAGGCGGAATCGATGATCTCCCCATCGCGCCAGTACAGAACCGAGGCTTTCTCCCCACTTTGCGGACGCGTGACAGTCAGGGTCCTGGGCTTGAGCCAGAACTCCAGATCCAGCGCCTGGGCATCAAAGATATCGGGTGGCGGCGCCATGGCGACCGCAGGCGCCTCAACGGGCGCAGCCGCAGGGCTGGGCACCGGCCGTGCAGCTGCCGGCCTGGCCTTGGCCAGCACGGGCTTGCTCTTGGATTTTGCGACAGCTTTGGCGGGCGCCGGTGCGGCGCAACCAATTAAGGGCACCGAGATCACACCCAGTGTGGAAAGGCAGACGCCTTGATGCAGGAATGCGCGACGGGAAATCATGAAGAAGCGAGGTGAACAGCGAGGCCGCTACTATAGCGCAAGGTCGTCTGACTACGCGCTACAGTTACAGAATCGTTTTTTGGAGGCGGACTCACTGCCGGTATCGGCGTTCAATTTCTTCCAGAAGAAATCGCACTCGACGCCGTAACAGGACTTTTCCTTACCGGCGAGTACGTAACCGTTGCGTGCATAAAACTCACGGGCAGTCGCCGTGCTGTGCAGCCGCAGGACGCTCACGCCCCAGCGACGGGCCTGCTGCTCCACGTTCTCGAGCAAGGCCTTGCCGATGCCAGCGTGTTGCGCTTCGGGCAAGAGATAGCAGAGGGAAAGCTTGCCAGCCTGGGTCACCAGTGCGACACCGACCAGCTCGCCGTCGCGCAGGGCGACGACCGTGTAATTACTGGGAGAAGCGATCCAGCTGGCGATATTTTCAGGGGTTTTGTTGCCCAGCCAGGACTGCAGAATTTCGGGCTGCCCGCGATGGTCGGCCACGCAGGACTCGGCAATCGAACGGCGCAGTACGTGGCACGCATCGGATGCATCCTCAAGTGCCGCAGTACGAATTTCGATCACCATGTCAAACTCACTATTAACCGTTACGGCCTGAAAGACCTATTACCGCAGCTCAAGCGCGCAAACCGAATATACAGCAATCCCTGCATGGCGTTGTTGTACCGACGCACCAACAAATCTAAGCATATGACAAAATAGTACTTCCGTTTTCGCTGCGGATTTTAGACTATGGAACTCCGATCCTACAATAGCCAGGTCAACAGAACATATGCAAACTAACAACACGTCCGTTTCCCGCCGCTGGATCCTGGCCCTTGCGCTCGGCCTCAGCGCCCTGCCCTTCACGGTTCAGGCGGCCCAAGCCGAGCTGCTGAACGTCTCCTACGACGTGGCGCGCGAGCTGTACAAAGACATCAATCCGGCCTTTATTGCCGACTACAAGAAGAAAACCGGCGAAACCATCACCATCAAGCAGTCGCACGGCGGCTCCAGCAAGCAGGCGCGTTCGGTGGCGGACGGCCTGGAAGCTTCGGTGGTCACCATGAACCAGGCCAACGACATCGATATGCTGGCCGATCGCGGCCTGGTCGCCGCTGACTGGGCCAAGAAGTTCCCGAACGGGGCGGCGCCTTACTATTCGACCATGGTATTCCTGGTCCGCAAAGGCAATCCGAAGCAGATCAAGAACTGGGACGACCTGGCCAAGCCGGGCGTAGCCGTGGTCATCCCGAATCCCAAGACCGCCGGCAACGGCCGCTACACCTATCTGGCGGCCTGGGGCTCGGTCCTGAAAAAGGGCGGCACCGAAGCGCAGGCGCGTGAGCTGGTCGGCAAGATCTTCAAGAACGTTCCCGTGCTGGACGGCGGTGGCCGCGCCGCCACCACCACCTTTACCCAGCGCCAGATCGGCGATGCCCTGGTCACCTTCGAGAACGAAGTGCAGATGGTCCGCACCGAGTTCGGCGACAACTTTGAAGTGGTCTACCCGACCGTGTCGATCCTGGCCGAGTCGCCGGTCGCCGTGGTCGACAAGGTGGTCGACAAGCGCGGCGTGCGCAAGCAGGCAACCGCTTACCTGAACTTCCTGTACTCCGAGGAAGGCCAGGAAATTGGCGCCAAGCACTTCCTGCGTCCACGCTCCGAAGCGGTCGCCAAGAAGTTTGCCGCGAACTACAAGCCGATTTCCCTGTTCACGGTCGATGAGGTGTTTGGCGGCTGGAAGGCTGCGCAGAAAAAGCACTTCGATGACGGTGGCGAGTTCGACAAGATTTACTCGACCAAGTAAAGTCCTACCTTGCCGGCGTCTGCCCACGCAGATGCCGGCATGATGTTCCAATTCGGCAAGCTGGCTATCTCGTCAATTGCGCCATTTGCTTTCAAATATGCAAAAAGGCTGCCTAAAAGCACAGATTTTTGTTGGAAGTTCTGCGCTTGAGCCTGCTTTTGTTCTGTACACCGTAGACACAGCCTGGCGATGATGATATCTTCGTCGCATAGAGTTGCTCTATAGCTATAGCCTTCCAGGACAAACAACCCATGATCAAAAAAATCATCGTTTCGGTACTGATGTCGATCTCCGCGATGGCGGCGGTGGCAGCGGTTCCGTTCGGCTCGCAGTCGGTACTGGTGGTCGAAAACGACACCGGTAAAGTACTGCTTGAAAAGAATGCCGGCGAAATCGTGCCGATCGCCTCCCTGACCAAGCTGATGACCGCCATGGTCGTGCTGGACGCCAACCAGGACATGCATGAACTGATTGCAATCGAGCAAGGCGACGTTGATATCGTCAAGCACAGCACCTCGCGCGTGCCGGTCGGCTCGCACATCAGCCGCGCCGATGTCCTGCGCCTGGCCCTGATGTCGTCCGACAATCGCGCCGCAGCCTCGCTGGCGCGCACCTTTGAGGGCGGTCCGGTCGGGTTCAAGGCGGCCGTCCGCGCCAAGATTGCCGCGCTGGGCATGACCAACACCGTCATTGAAGAGCCGACCGGCCTGTCGCCAAACAACAAATCGACTGCGCAAGACCTGGTCAAGATGGCTACCGCCGCCTCGACCTATCCGCAGATTGCCCAGATCACCACCGAGTCGAGCGACTTCATCAACATCAATGGCCGTGAAGTGGAATACCGCAACACCAACCGTCTGGTGGGCGCCAAGGGCTGGGAAATCGGCTTGTCGAAAACCGGCTACACCGAAGAAGCCGGCAAGTGCCTGATCATGCAGATCAAGTCGGCTGGCAAGAATGCCACGCTGGTGCTGCTCAATGCCAAGGCAAGCTCGGCACGGATCATGGACGCGCTCAACATTCGGCGTTTCATTTCGGGTGAAGAAGCACCGGTGGTCGCGCGCGCCCGTCCGCGCGCCCGTGCACGCGGCCCGATCATGGTCGCGAGCAATACGCGCATCGTGAAAATCAGCAGCACCAAATCGCGCCACAGCAAGCCGATCCTGCGCAAACGCCGCTGATACGCTATCAAGAAACACCCGACACCGGGGTCGGACCGCTTTTGCTGTTGTTGGGCAAAAGTGGTCTGACCCCGGTGTTTTTTTGGGTGATTACTGGTCTATCATCGCACGCAGGCCGCTCGCGCGGCGGGTGCGCCTGGCGATCGCTTCGGCCAGCACGGCCCCGCCCGGCGTGATGAGCGTGAATTCGGCGCTGGCACGGGTGATGCCGGTATAGATCAGCTCGCGCGCGATCATGGCGCCCCGCTCGCGCGGCAGCACCAGTACCGTGTGGTGAAATTCCGATCCCTGCGATTTATGCACCGTCATCGCGTAGGCCGTGTCGATATGGCGCAGCCGCGTCGCCAGCACGCTGCGCACTTCGTCGCCTTCCAGGAAGTACACGCGCAGCGATCCCGCCCGCGCCGGGTCCGGCAGGGTCAGGCCGATGTCGCCGTTGAAGACACCGGTACCGTAGTCGTTGCGCGTGATCATGACCGGGCGGCCCACATACCATTCGCCGCGGCGCCGGATCAGGCCAGCCGTGTCCAGGCGCTGCTCGATCACCTCATTCAGACCCGCCACGCCCCACTCGCCTTCGCGCACCGCGCACAGGATGCGGAACGCTTCAAAGCTGTGCAGCACCGAGCGCACCCAGTGCGCGTGCACGCCGCTGCCGGGACCGGCGGCGATCAGCCCCAGATAGGCGGCGTAGCCGTCGGCCGCCAGCTGCACCACGTGGTGCTGGTGGGCGTGCTCGATCCAGTGCAGCACCCCGCCTTCGCGCAGCACCGCTTCCGCGCGCGCGGCATCGCCCTCATTGACTGCCAGTGCCAGTTGCCCGATCGGGCCGCCAAAGCGGCGGCTGCGGCGCAGCATCACTGTTTGCTGGGCCAGCGCGTTGGCCTGGCCGTGGAACCCAGCGGGGATGGTCTCGCCGCTGGCCGCCAGCGCGTACGCCACCGTGTCCGGCGCATAGCCGCCGGCCTGGGCGTCGCGGCACAAGTCGCCCAGTACCGCGCCCGCTTCCACCGATGCCAGCTGATCCTTGTCACCCAGCAGGATCAGGGTGGCGCCTTCGGGCAGCGCGTCCAGCAGCGCCGCCATCATCTCCAGGTGCACCATCGAGGCTTCGTCGACGATCAGCACGTCGATGTCGAGCGGGTTGCCGGCATGGTGGGCGAAGCTGCGCGTGTCGGGACGCGCGCCTAGCAGGCTGTGAAGCGTGCGCGCCGCGCCCATGCGCTCGGTCAGTTCGCGCAGCGGCAAGGCGCCGCCCACCTTGTCGGCCAGTTCGGTCAGCGCCTTGTCGATCGACTGCTTCAGGCGCGCCGCTGCCTTCCCGGTCGGCGCTGCCAGCGCCACCCGCTGACGCGATGCATCAGGCGCCATGGCAAACAGCAGCGCGAGCAGGCGTGCCACGGTGTAGGTCTTGCCGGTACCGGGGCCGCCCGTGATGATTGCGACCGAGCCGCGCAGCGCCACCGCGCAGGCGACCTTTTGCCAGTCGGGCGGCTCGGCACGGGCGTCAGCATCAAACAGCAAATCGAGCCAGATCCGGGCGCCGTTGGTATCAACCGGCCGCAGGCTGCCGGCACGGGCGCGAATGGCGCGTGCCACCAGCGTTTCGTCGCGCCAGTAGCGGCGCAGGTAGAGGCGCTCACCGTCGAGCACCAGCGGCTGGTCGAAATCGAGGTCGCCCACCTGCCACACCTGGTCGCATCCGCTCAGCTGCGCGCGCCAGGCAGCGGCCGTTTTCGGCAGCGGCGTCACAGCCCCGGCCAGCTGGCGCCACTGGTCGTCGCTCCAGCCCATCAACGCGGCGGGATCGGCTGCCAGTTCGTCAAGCACCAGGCAGCTGTGGCCGCGCCCTTCCAGTTCCGACAGCAGCACGCAAGCCAGCATCAACGGCGCGCTCTCGTGCCCGAGCGTGCCGACAAAACGCGCGAAGGTGCCGGACAGGCGGCGCAGCTCGCCTGCCGCCGTCAGCAGCTCCACGCCCGCCCACAGCGCTTCGATCGCGTGCGTGTGCTTCATGCGCCCTCCGCGCCAAGCAGGCGGTCCAGCGCGTCCAGCAGTGCAAGGTCCGGCTCCAGCAGGTAGCAGCCATGGGTACTGGTATTGGCGATCCCGCGCAGGAACAGGAAAATGGCGCCGCCAAGCTGTGCCTGCGGCTGATAGGCCTCGCCCAGGCGGCTGCGCAGCAGGCGGTGCAAGGCCAGCATGTAGAGCGCGCCCTGGATGTCGTAGCGGTGCGCCGCCATCCCGTTTGCCATGGCAGCCTTGGTGTAGGCCGCATCGCCCGCGCCGAGCGAATTCGATTTGTAGTCCAGCACCCAGTAGCGCCCTTCGTGTTCGAACACCAGGTCGGCAAAGCCCTTGAGCATGCCGTGCAGTTCACGCTCGGGCAGCGCGGCGCGCGGGGTGCCCTTGAGCAGCCGCTCGCGGCATAGCTGGTCGAGCCGGGCGCTGTTGAGCTGCTCGCTGGGGAACCAGAATTCCATCTCCGGCAGCAGGCTGCCGATGGCGGCCAGCGGCGCCCCCAGCGGCGGCAGGCGCGCCAGTGCTACCGTGCGCAGCCATGCGATCGCGTCGTCGCGCCGGTGGCCCCAGCCGGCACGGTCGATGCGCTGCCCCAGGCGCTCGCCGAATTGTTCGTCGTCGGCGACGGCGAAGCCTTCCTGCGCCATCCATTCGAGCTGCTCGTGGAGGAAATTGCCGGGCACCGAGCCGCGCGGGAAGCGATGCCAGGGCGCGTCTTCGGTGCGCTGCGCCAGCGGCTGGGGCGCGTCCTCGTCTTCCAGCAGGGTTTCTTCCTGCGGCCGCATGGGCGCCGCGCCAGTCTGGCGCGTAAGCGAGGTGAAGGAGCCGACACTCCAGTTGCGCTCGAAGCTGCCATTGAAACGCGCCGCGTCCACCAGCGGCGCGCGTTCTTCACTGCGCGAGAGCATGGTCATGCCTTCGGCCGCGTGCAAGGTCCGCAGCTCGATCGCGCTCAGATTGCCGCGCAGCTGCGTCCAGCGCTCCGCCATCTCGGCCGCGCCCAGTGGCTGGCCGCCAGCCAGCAGGTAGCCGAGTGCCGATTCGTGCAGCTTGTTTTCGCCGCTCTTGCGCGCGGCAATGGCGGCCACGCCCAGCCACAAGAAATGGCGTGCGCGCGTCAGCGCCACATACAGCAGGCGCAGGTCTTCCTCGATGCGCCCCCGCTCGACCGCAGCCAGCGCCTGGTCGGACAGGCCCAGATCGATGCGGCGCACGCCGTCGGCCCCCACGTATTCGAAGAAGCTGCGATTGCGCCTTTCGGTCTTGCGCGCACTGACCGCAAATGGCAGATAGACCAGCGCGTATTCCAGTCCCTTGGATTTGTGGACGGTGACCACCTTGACCAGTTCAGCATCGCTTTCCAGCCGCAGCACGCGCTCGTCGCCGCCTTCGCCCTGCCCCGCCACCTGTTCCCCGAACCAGCGTATCAGGGCCAGCTCGCCGTCCAGCTGGGCGCTGGCCGATTGCAGCAGTTCGGCCAGGTGCAGCAGATTGGTCAGGCGGCGCTCGCCACCGGGCACTTGCAGCAGCGCCGCTGGCAGATCCAGCTCGTGGATAAAGCGGCGCAGCATGGCCAGCACGCCCTGGCGCTGCCAGATGATGTGCAGGCTTTTGAGCTGCTCGACCCGCTCTTCCCAGGCCAGTTCGTCCGATGATATGCGCGCCAGTTCGGCCAGACTCAGGCCGGCAGTGCGGGTGGCATACGCCGCGCGCGCCAGGGCCCCGTCGAGCGGATTGGCCACCGCGTGCAGCCAGCGCAGCACGTCGAATGCCTCTTCGCTTTCCACCACCGAATCCTTGTCGGACAGGTAGACGCTGGCAACCTTGCGCTGCTCGAGCGCGCGCCGGACCGCTGTGGCCTCGCGCCGGTTGCGCACCAGGATGGCAATATCGGCAGGCAGCAGGCGCCGGAACGCCTCGCCGTCGCGGAAGCCGACGGCCGGATCATTGAGCAGCGTGACAATATGCTCGGCGCAGTGGTGGGCAAAAAATTCCAGGTAATCGTCCGTGCGCAGATCGTCGCGTGGCGTGCTGCAGATGGCCAGCGCCTGATACGGACCGGCCACGCCCACCAGTTCCTGGCTGCGCCCGCGCGCGTCAACCGCCTCGAACGGCAGCGGATTGACGTCGCCCTTGCGGAAGCGGAAGGCACCGGCCGCGAACCCGGGCCGCTCGCCATCGCCTTCGGCATGCAGGAACAGGCGGTTGACCGCTTCCACCAGTGCCGCCGTCGAGCGGTAGTTGGTGCCAAGCTGGTAGTGGCGTCCCTCGGTGGCGCGGCGTGCGTCCAGATAGCTGTGAATGTCGGCGCCGCGGAAGCCGTAAATCGACTGTTTCGGGTCGCCGATCAGGAACAGGCCGTGGGTGCGCTCGTTTTGCGCCACCCGGTACAGCAGATTGAAGATGCGGTACTGATCGGGCGAGGTATCCTGGAATTCGTCCACCATGGCCACCGGGAACTGGGCGCGGATGCGCTCCTGCAGCGCTGCGCCGTTGGGCCCTTCCAGGGCGTTCTTGAGCCGATCCAGCATGTCGGCAAAGCCGAACTGGCGCTTGCTCTGCTTGAGCTGCGCCATGCGCCGCGCAATGCTGCCGGCGGCATGCCGGTGCAGCGCGTGCGCGATCGGATCAATCGCCTTGAGCGCGTCCCACAGGTCGGTGGTGCAATTGAAGCAGTCGGCAATATCGACCGAGAAGCCCTTGCTGAAGGCGTCCGTCAGCCCGTCCGGCGTGAGGCGGTGCCAGGCGGTGTCGGGCAGATCGGGCAGGTGCATGGCCTCGTCCAGCGCCCAGGCGCGCAGCGCGTCGAACCATTTGACGAGCGAGTCCGCACGCAATTTGTTCCCGTTGAAGCACTTGGGCGCCAGCGCGCGCTGGGCGGCGATCCACTGCTCCATTTGCGTGGCGCGCTCGTGCCAGCCCGCCTTGAGCTGGGCCAGCTGCCCGGCCTGCTCACGCGCCACCCGTCCGATCAGCTCGCCCAGGCTTTCGTCGGTGAGCTCGCCCAGGGTCGCCACCCGGCGCACCAGTTCGCGCACGCTTTTCTTGAGGACCTCGACGTCGTTCCAGCAGCCGAGCAGGATGGCCAGCGCGGGCGCATTGAGCGGATACACGTTCTGGCGCCAGTAATCGTGGGCCGCGTCCTCGAACAGGGCTTGCTCGTCGCTGACCAGTTCTTCGTCGAACAGGCTGCCACTGTCAAAGGCGTGCTCGCGCAGCATGCGCTGGCACCAGGCGTCAATGGTGAAGATGGCCGCTTCGTCCATCGTTTCGGCCGCCATCACCAGCCGGTGCGCGGCCATCTGGCGCGCGCTGTCGCTGTCGTAACTGTCGGCCAGCGCCGCCAGCAGCGCGTCGTCGAGGTCTCGTTCACCGCGGAAGAAGGCGGCGGCCTCGATCAGGCGCTCGCGCACCCGGTTCGACAATTCCCGCGTCGCCGCGCGGGTGAAGGTCATGACCAGGATTTCCGGCGGCGCCAGTGCACGCCCGAAACCGTCGTCGCCGCCGTGACCGAGCACGAGGCGCAGATACAGCGCCGCAATCGTCCAGGTTTTACCGGTGCCTGCGCTGGCCTCGATCAGGCGCGAGCCGTGCAGCGGAAAACGCAGGGGATCGAGCAGTTCGCTCATGGCGCCTCCCCCTGCAGCGGCGCGATCGCCAGGCCCTGCCCCAGCCATTGCGCCAGGCCGCCATACAGTGCTTCACTCAGATCCGTCCATGCGCCAGCGGCCGTCAGACTGCCGAAATCGGGCCACAGGCGGGCCAGGCACAGGTCGGCGACCTCGCCTGTGAGTTCGAAACTGCCTTCGTAGGTGCTACGCGGATCGCCGCCTTGCAGAGTAGCCAGCGCGCTTTTGCAGGCCACCGCCAGCGGCTGGTCCAGATTGGCGCGCCACAGAGCGACCAGCGCCGCGAGCTCGCCGCGCGACTGGTCCGGGTCGAGCGGCGCCATGGTAACGACCGCGTCGCGCGCCACCAGGTAGCCGGTGACCGGCTGGCCGACGGCGGCGCTGGCCAGCTGGCGCAGCCAGGGCGCGATCAGCTTGTCCCCGCGCGCGGCGCCTTTTTTATCAAGTACCTTGGACGAAATCTGCAGCAGCCAGGCGGTTTCGCCGGCGCCGCTGCGCAGCTTGTCGATCCAGTCGTCGAGGTGGACGCCGTCGAAGTCCAGTGTCAGCGCCAGCTTGGGGGCCGGCTCGGCAAAGCGGCCACACAGGGTCAGCCAGGCGGTGCGCACCGGCACCAGCGCATCGACCAGCTGGCGCTGCCACTGCTGGCCCAGCAGGCCAATCGGCAGCACGCCCTCGCGCGCCAGCTTTTCGGCGCGCAGCGCCAGTGCGGCGCGCACCTCGTCCAGCGCCTCCGGCTCGCTGCCGTCGTCAAGCAGGCTGTCTTCAAGAAAGTAACGCTCCAGCGCGTCCAGCGAGAACGGCTCTTCGTCCTCGCCCAAGGTATCGGGATCAGTGAACGAGACGCCCAGCCGGCGCCGGAAAAAATAGCGCGCGGGCTGGCGCAGGAAACTCGCCAGCTCACCGAGCTTGAGGCGGAAACCCGGCTCCAGTTCATACGGCGGCAAGATGCTGTCGTCGCCGGCGCCGGCATCGCCATGGGCGGCGCGCCATTCGCCGGCGTAGGTCAGCAAACCGCCACGCTCGAAATAGCGGCGGCTGAACGGCTGCAGCGCGTGCTCGGTGGTCAGGGTGGCCAGATCCAGGTCCCAGCCGGCGGCCAGATAGTCGCGCAGCTGCGACACCAGCACCGAAGCCGGCTGCTCGCTGTTGTCGCGCACATTGCGCCCGACCCAGCTCACATACAGCTTGTCGCGCGCGGCCAGCAGCGCTTCGAGCATCAGGTAGCGGTCATCGTCGCGGCGCGAACGGTCGCCCGGACGGGCCATCCCGGGCAGCGCCAGCAGGTCGAAGTCGGCCTGGCGCGAGCGGCGCGGGAAGTCGCCGTCGTTCATGCCCAGCAGGCATACCACCCGGAACGGCACCGCGCGCATCGGCATCAGGGTGCAGAAGGTCACACCGCCCGATACGAACTGGTGGTTCAGGGTCGGCTCGTCAATGGCGCCCAGCCAGGCCTCGCGCAGCACCGCCAGCGGCACCGCTTCATCGAAGCCGGCACTGGCGCAGGTTTCGAGCCAGCCTTGCAAGGCCTCGCCGAGCTGCGCCAGCGTAAGCCGGTCCTGTTCCTGAGCCGGGTCGAAGAAGGCGGCCAGCAAGGCGCGTGCCTGCAGGCCCCATTCGGCCGGGCTGTGCGCGCCGGCCAGGCGGGCGCGCCATTCGAGCAAGGCTTCGATCAGCTGCGCCAGCGAACCGGCCAGCGCGGCGTCAAGTCCGCCCACTTCGGCATACGGTTCGATCTGCTGGAAATTGGCGCCGGCGCCGCTGGCATAGCCAAGCAGCATGCGCCGCACACCGAAGATCCAGGCATTCTGTTCGCCCGCCTGCCCCAGTCCCAGCCCGTCACGGTGCTCCTGGTCGAGCCCCCAGCGCACGCTGGCGCCGTCGATCCAGTGGCCCAGCGTGGCCAGGTCATCGTCCTGCAGGCCGAAACGCGCGGCCACCGCCGGCACATCGAGCAGATCGCGTACTTCGCTCTGGCGGCAGCGCTGCTGCGGCAGCCGCAGCAGCCATTCGAGCGCCACCAGCAGCGGGTTGACGCTGCGGTCCTTGACGTCGCCGATTTCAAATGGAATGAAGCGCGGGTCGCTGCGCTTGTGCTGGTCGAACACGGCGTGGATGGCGGCCGAGAACGTGTCGATATCGGGCACCATGACGACCACGTCGCGCGGACGCAGGCCGCCGCCGGCGCCAAACCACGACAGCAGCTGGTCGTGCAAAATTTCCACCTCGCGCTGGACGCTGTGGGCCACATGGAACTCGATCGAACGGTCGCCCTCGGCCACAGCTTCGTGCGCGTGCTCGCGCAGCGGCAGCATGTCGCGCACAGCCGCCTGCACCTGCTCCAGCAGGGTCCCGCCGGCGCCTTCGCTGAACAGGTCGATCCGCATCTGGCCATCGCCCGCGCCCTGGTCGAATTCGTCGAGCATGCGCACGAAATCGCGTCCCTGGCGCCCCCAGCTGGCCAGCAAAGGATGGCTGTGGGCGTGCAGTTCTTCGAGCGGCACCGCGCCCAGATCGATGCCGTCCTTGTGGCGCTGGCGCTTGTGCGCGGCGCGCAGCAGGTCGCGCCCCTCGATGATGTCGCCCCAGTAGAACTGGCAGGGGTTGGGCACGGCCAGCAGCACCTGGGTGTGGCGCGCCAGCGCGGCGACGGCCTGCAAGGTCTGGTACGGCAGCGCCGACATCCCGAACAGCACCACCCGCCGCGGCAAGCGCCCAGCCGGTTCCCGGCTCGCGCTTTCAAGCACGAACTGCTGGTGGATGGTGGCGCGGCCGGAGTCGCGCTGCTGCGGCGGCAGGCTCTCATTCACGGCGCGCCAGAGCTGCGCCTGCCAGCGCTGGTCGGGCGCCAGCGCGACGCTGTCGCCGCGCGCGCTGCGCAGCACATCGCGCCCATGCGTCCAGTCTTCCAGCCAGTCGGCCCGGTACACCTGGTATTGGTCGAACAGGTCGGCCAGCCGTTCGGCCAGCTGCAGACGGCGTTCAGGGTCGCCATTGCCAAGAAAATGGCGCAGCGGCTGGAACACCGGATCGGCCAGCAGCAAGGGCAACAGCCGCATCAGACGCCAAGTCAGCGGCCCCTTGTCGTACGGCGCCCTGCTTGGCACGCGCTCGCGTCCCAGCATGCCGCGGTAAGCTTCCCACAAAAACCGCGCCGGCAGCGCCACCCGGGTGGCGGCGCACACGCCCAGCTCCTGGGCCAGCGCGATTTTCAGCCATTCTGCCACGCCATTCGACTGCACCAGGATGGTTTCTTCCTCCAGCGGGGCGAGCGGATTGGCGCGCAGCCAGCCGAAGACGGCGGCGCGCAATTGCTCCATCTGATTACCGTGAAGAATGAGCAAACCTGGTGTTACTGGCGAGGGCATGGTGCTCCGGGAAAATGCGTGGGGACGCAGCGCCACAGCATACTATTTTTACGGCCCAGGCGGTAGGGCGGCACGCTTCAGGTTTCGGGGATCGCAACTTCGTGTTCGATATGCTCGGCCAGTTCCACCAGCAGCTCGCCCATGCGCGCCACCAGCAGCGGCGCGTCGGCCTGCCCTTCCCCGCCGCGCATCGATTCGAGCGCCTCGCACAGGTTGGCAAACCCCATGGCGCCGATGGCGCGCGCCGACGACTTCAGGCGGTGGCCCAGATCGGCCGCGCGCGCGGCATCGCCCCGCGCCACGGCTTCTTCGATGGCGTCCAGCGCTTCGCGCGCCGACTCAAGGAACAGCAGCGCATATTTACGCATTTTGGCCGGGTTGGCGCCAAAGGTCGTCGACAGCTTCGCCATGTCGATCAGCTCCGGTCGTCCCGAAGGCGCCGATGGCGGCGCCACCGGTGCAGGCGCTGCGCACGCCGCGCCGGGCGCGCGCTGCGGCCGTGCTTCGATCCATTTGGCGATCACTTCAAACAGCAGGTTCGGCGCCACCGGCTTGGTCACGAATTCGTCCATGCCGGCATCCATGCAGCGTTTCTGGTCGTCGCTGCCGGCGTTGGCCGTCATGGCGATGACCACGGCATCGCGCAGGCGCGGATCGGAACGGATCATGCGGGTCGCTTCAAAGCCGTCCATCACCGGCATCTGCACATCCATCAGCACGCAATCGAAACGCAGCTTGTGCATCAGATCGATGGCCTCCTTGCCGTTATTGGCCACCACCACGGTGGCGCCGACCTGCTCCAGCAACTCTTGGCCCACCTGCTGGCTAAAGACATTGTCCTCGACCAGGAGCAGGCTGGCGCCGCGCAGGCGTTCGAGCACGTCGTCGTTCACCTCCCCGCGCTCGCCGCTGAGGAAGCTCAGGGCCCGTGCCAGGCGCGCGGTGAACCAGAAGGTGCTGCCCTGGCCGGGAATGCTCTCGACCCCGACCTCGCCCCCCATCAGCTCGGCCAGCTGCTTGCTGATCACCAGACCGAGACCGGTACCACCGTATTTGCGCGTGGTGGAAGGGTCGGCCTGATGGAAGGACTTGAACAGGTCGGCGATCTCGCCCGCGCTCATGCCGATACCGTGGTCGCGCACCTCGAAGCGCACCAGGATGTCGGTACCGTCGTCTTCCACCACCCGCACCACGATCCGCACTTCGCCATTGTCGGAAAACTTGATGGCGTTGCTGGTGAAGTTGAGCAGCACCTGCTCCAGGCGCAGGGGGTCGCCGCGCAGCTGGTGCGCCAGGCCGGCCTCGATGTCGACATTCAGTTCGAGCTGCTTGTTGGCGGCCGCCTGCCCCAGCTGGTTGGCGATGTCCTGCATCAGCGTGGCCAGGCCGAAGTCCAGCACTTCCAGTTCCAGCTTGCCCGCTTCGATCTTGGAAAAATCGAGAATGTCGTTGATGATGCCCAGCAGGTGCTGACCCGAATGGTGGATCTTTTCGAGGTAGTCGCGCTGCTTGGGATGGGTGACCGACTTGAGTGCCAGATGCGACATGCCGATGATGCTGTTCATCGGCGTGCGGATTTCGTGGCTCATGTTGGACAGGAAGTTGCTCTTGGCCTGGTTGGCCGCATCGGCCTGGGCCTTCAGGCGATGCAGTTCGGTGACGTCGGTTGACAGCCCGATCACGGCCGTGACCTCGCCCTTGACCACGATCGGCACCTTGACGGTCCACAGCTGGCGCACATCGCCATCGAGCTGGGTAAATTCAACCAGCTGGCCAGGCTGGCGCACGCCGTGCGTAAACAGCGGCAGATCCTGCTCCCAATAGTAGTCGGCGCGCGCTTGCGGCAGCACGTCGCGATCGAGCTTGCCGATGATCTGGCCGGCCGGGATGCCCATCGCTTCGGCGGTACGCGCGTTGACGTAGATATAGCGCCGCTCACGGTCCTTCATGTAGACGTGGGCGTCGACGCTGTTGAGAACCGAATCAAGCAGCAGGCGCTGGTCGATGGCGCCACTGCGCGAACGGAACAGCATCGTAAAGAACGCCGAGATCAGCATCATCCCGGAAAAACCGGTCAGCCCGGCGATGGCAGGGAACAGTTGATCGAAGTTGGTGTACATCGCCTTTTTGTGGGCCCTGAAGCGCGCCTTCCACTGGCTGCCGTGAAAATCCACCGGCAGCACGGTCTCGAACACGTCCGTGCCAGCCGGAATGCCGGCGCCGCCAGGGGCGTCGAACAGCAGCAGGTCGCTGCGGGCGATGGCCAGTCCGCGCCGCTGCGGCGCGGCGGCCCCCTTCGCATACAGGGTCATGCTGACATCGCGCGACTGGCTCTGCGCCAGCGCGCTTTCGACCAGGGCCGGCACCGAAAAGCCGATACCGACCGATCCCAGGTAGGCGGCGCGCCGTTCGGCCACGCTGCCCAGCGGGGCGCCCGGGCGGTACACCGGCAAGCGCATGGCCAGTCCCACGTGCGGTTTGGGATAGGCCAGCAGCACCGGCAGATTGGTGGCGCTCAGCGCGCCGCTGTCGCGCGCCTGGTCCAGCAGGCTGCCGCGCAGCTGCTCGGCGCCGATATCGAGGCCGTGCCTCTCGCGCAGCGGCGCCATCGGCTCCAGATACTGCAAAACGGTATAGTTCTCGCGCGGTCCGCGCGGTTCGATGTCGAAGCCCGGATAGCCTTGGGGGTCGACGCTGCGGTCAGCGCGCACGCTGCTGACAAAGCGCTCGCGCTCCGTGCCCGGCACCCAGCGCGCAAAATTGACGCCCTCGATCGCGGGGAAGTTTTTTTCGATATCGAGCGAGGCCACGTAGCGGTGAAACGCCAGCCGCGATGGCAGCGTCTCGGCCGAGTCGAACAGCGCCGCGACGCCGCGCAAGGCATCGGTGTAGGACTGAACCCGCGCCCCCAGACTGACCTGCACACTGCGACTGACGGCGTCGAAGCGGCGCAGCGCATCCGTGTCGACCACCCGCTGCGCCAGGGCGTACAGTGAAAGCCCCACCAGCACGGACAAGCTGATGCTGGCGCAAAACAGCAGCACGCGCGAACGGGTCGGCATGCCGTGTACTGCCCTTTTCATCGACCTTGTCATCGCTTGCGTCATCGTGACCTGTTCCGAACCCGCCTGCCAGGCGTCCCGCTGCAAGATTACTTGGCACGGCAATAAGATGCAATTGATAAATAATGAACCGTGCCTGGCCCTGCGCCCCGCGAGGCATTGATGCTAGGATAATACTGGACCGGCAGGCTGCGCCGGGAACAAGACAAAACGACAAGAACAATGAACGAATTGACAATCGCAAACGCGCAGCAGGACGCGCCTGACGATCCCTTTCTGTGGCTTGAAGAGGTCGATGGCGCCGCAGCCCTGGAGTGGGTGCGCGCGCACAACGCCGCAACCGTGGGCGCGCTCGAGCGCAGCCCCCATTTTCCGGCCCTGCATGCACGCCTGAAAACGATTTTCAATTCGCGCGACCGGATTCCCTTCGTCACTCATCACGCCGGCCATTACTACAATTTCTGGCGCGACGATGTGCATACCCGCGGCCTCTGGCGCCGCACCACGCCGCAGCAGTTCGCGCTGGCCGAACCAGTCTGGGAAAGCGTGCTCGACCTCGACCGTCTGGCGCACCACGAGCAGGAAAACTGGGTCTGGTCCGGTGCCCGCTTCCTGCCGCCGGACGGTGTGCGCTGCCTGGTCTCTCTTTCACGCGGGGGTGGCGACGCGACCGTGATACGGGAATTTGATCTGACGTCACTGCAATTTTTGGCCGATGGTTTTTATTTGCCGGAAGCCAAAAGCAGTGCCAGCTGGATCGATCAGGATACTTTGCTGGTGGCTACCGAGGTGGGCCCAGCCAGCCTGACCGATGCCGGCTACCCGCGCAGCGTGCGTCAATGGCGGCGCGGCACCACGCTCGATGCCGCCACCCTGGTCTACGAAGCGCACCAGAGCGACCTGGCAGTGGCCGCATGGAAAGCATTCACAGCGGGCTCCGACTGGCAATTCGTCGAACGCCAGATCACGTTCTACACCAGCCATCTGTTCCTGCGCCAGGGTAATCAGCTGGTCCGGATTGCCAAGCCCGACGACGCCAATGCCTGGACCGTGTGGGACCAGTTGCTCATCGAGCTGCGCTCGGACTGGCACACGGGCGCGCGCACCTGGCCCCAGGGTGCGCTGCTGGCCATCGGCCTGGCCGCGTTTCTGGACGGCGCGCGCAATTTCGAGGTGCTGTTCCAGCCCAGCCCGGCGCGCTCGCTCGACAGCGTGGCCGTGACCTGCAACGCGCTGCTGCTCATGGAACTGGATAATGTCAGCAACCGCATTATCGAAGTGCGGCATTTCGCCGGACTGTGGGAGCGGCGCACGGTGGCTTCGCCCGGGTTCGGTTCGCTGGAAGTGAGCGCCGAAGACCGCTACGGTTCGGACCGCTACTTCTTGACGGTTAACGATTTTCTTACCCCCACCACACTGTATCTGGCCACGGCCGGCAGCAATGCCCGCAGCGCGCTCAAGTCGATGCCGGCCTGGTTCGACGCTGCGCGCTGCCAGGTGCGTCAGTACCAGGCGCAATCGCGCGACGGGACCGCGATTCCGTATTTCGTGGTGATGCCAAGCGAAACCCGCCTCGACGGCAATAACCCGACCCTGCTGTACGGCTATGGGGGCTTTGAAATTTCACTCAAGCCCAGCTATAGCGCGGTGACCGGGGCCGCCTGGCTCGAACATGGCGGCATTCATGTGGTGGCAAATATCCGGGGCGGCGGCGAATTCGGTCCGCGCTGGCATCAGGCCGCCTTGCGCGCACAGCGCCAGAACGCTTTTGACGACTTTATCGCGGTCGCAGAAGATCTGATCGCCCGCAAGCTGAGCAGCCCGTCCCATCTGGGCATCATGGGTGGCAGCAATGGCGGCCTGCTGGTGGGTGCGGTCATGACCCAGCGCCCCGAGCTGTTCCGGGCCGTGGTGTGCCAGGTTCCGCTGCTGGACATGCGCCGCTATCACCGGCTGCTGGCAGGTGCTTCGTGGATGGGCGAATACGGCGACCCCGATCTGCCTGCCGACTGGGACTTCATCGGCAAGTATTCGCCTTACCACCAGGTGCGCGCCGGCCAAACCTATCCGCGCATGCTGCTGACCACGTCAACCCGCGACGACCGCGTGCATCCGGCCCACGCGCGCAAGATGGTGGCACGTATGCAAGCCCAGGGCCACGACGTGCTGTACTGGGAAAACATGGACGGCGGCCACGCCGGCGCCGCCAACAATGAACAGCAGGCCCGCATGTGGGCGCTGACCTACAGCTTTTTGCGCGACACGCTAGGCACGGCGCCCTAGTCGTAAAACGGCGCCACCAGCGCCGGCCAGCCGGCAACATCGATCTCCTCGTCGGGCGCATCGGGCAGCGCGCTGCTCGCTGCCAGCACCACCGGCGCCTCGGCCGGTGGTGCCTGAACGGCCGGGCGCACCTTGCCCCAGCCACGTTCACGCAGCCAGGCCGCCGCGCGTTCCATATCCCATCTGCTTTTCGGTGTGTGCATGTTCGGCTCCTGTGACTGTTCAGTCAGACCGGAAGCCCGGCGCAGTGTTCCATCTGCCACAGGCATGCTTGCGCAAGCTCAAGCAACCGTGCCGGCCACAGCGCGCGCGAACGGCGCAAAACAAAGGGCCGCCGCTCGCGTCGCCCTTCCAGGCGTAAATACTACCTAGCAAATCTGAGAGCTAGGCCCGCCTGTCGTGCGCGCCTGTAATGCGTTGATGCGGGGCGATCCCGCCAAGGGAGCATGCGCATGTCGAATCTTGCCGTTCTTCATCACCAGCACGCGCTGGCACCATCTGACAGTCCCTTCTGGTGCGCTGCCCTTGGCGAGGCCAGTACAGAGATGCCGGAGATGGCCAGCCGAATCGATGCGCTGTCCCGCGACATGGCGCGCCTGCCCGTGCGCGCCGCCCTCACGCGCCCGGTTGTCGGCCAGTACCTGAGCATGGTGCGCACCCTCGCTGCCGCCTGGCAAGCGCGCAGCCGCCCGGCGCTGGGCGCCGCGTTCGGCATGCTGGCCTTTGTCGGCCGCAGCATGGCCGAGCCACCAATCCTGGCCCAGCTGCAAAAGCGCACCACCGCGCCCCAGGCGGTCGACGGGCTGCGCCGGCGCATGGCCGCCCCACTGGCCGCCTTCGACGCCCTCGGCGCCGATCTGGCCAGCTATCTCGCGCAAATGGCGCGCGCTTCGCTTGAACTGGAATCCGATACCGCCCTGGTCACCGAACGCCTGCAGGCCGATGGCGTGCACGCCTTCCTGCTGTCGCAGCAGGCCAGCGCACTGCAAAGCCGGCTGGACGATGCCGGCCTGCGCCAGGACGCGCACTGGCTCGGCCCCCATGCCGGGCACCTGCGCCAGGAAATCGTGCTGCACGCAAGCGCCCTCGAAGGCGTGCGCCGCCAGCTGGCACAGCTGCAGAGCGAGCAGGCGGCCACCCGCGCCGAAGCCGACTACCTGCAAAGCATGCTGCCCGCGCTGGCCGCCTATCTGGGCGCCGTGGAAAGCATGGGCGCCGCGATCGATACCCTGCGCGATGGCGCGGCCCGCACCAGCCATGCCCTGGCGCTGCTGGCCACCGAACTGGCGCATGCCGGACCTGGCCAGGCCGTCGCCCAGCTGGAAGCCGCGCTGCCGCGCTGGGCGGCGGTGGCGGGCGCGGCCAGCGCGCTGCAGCGCTGACGCCGCTCAGGACGCCAGGCGGGTGTCGAACATCACCGCGTGGGTCGCGGCCACATCGACATACAAGGCCACCGCGCGCTCGACCCCGATCTGCAAGGGGGCGCCAAAGCGGCGCGTGACCACGCCGGCGCGGCGCAGCAGCCGCTCGATGGCGGTGGTGGTCACGGTGACATACTGGTCAATGCCCGCGTGGTAGCCGTGACTGATGATTTCCCCGATCGACTCCAGGGTAATCTCCGAAAAGCCGAAGCAGGTATTGCCATCGGTTTCGATGGCAAACCGGCTCAGCTCCCAGATGCGCGCATGCTGCGGGGCATCCTGCCCGTGCAAGAGCTGGGCAAATGAATCCTTGAGCATGTAGGGCCCTTCGGTCGGCAGCAGGCGCCAGCAGCCACGCAGGGTGCCGCCGCCTGGCTCGCGGATCATCATGTAGAGCGGCTCGAGCGCGTCGTAGCCGTCAATTTCCATCCCCGAAAGAATAGGCACTTCCCAGCCCAGGCGGTCCTTGAAGACCTTGGCGCGGAGCTTGTGCATTTCCCACAAATCACGCGATTTGAAATCGCGCCGTGCAGCTATTCGAATGTGCAGAGCCATCTGTAACCTCGCTTTTTAAGTTATGCATCCCGCATAAAGAATCATGCAAAAAGGATACAAACATAACTAGCAGAGTTGCTAGGTGGCCCACCGGGGCCGGCGGTGGAATACTGCAATTTTGTTCGAGAGGAAATATATGGCCCAAGACGACGACTTCAAGTACCAAGCACTGGCAGGCGACTCGGGCACAGTCCCGGCCGAGCCTGTTTTCGCGGTCAGCACGCCGCACGCCGAGCTGAAAAAATTTCGCATCAGCAAGCGAGAAAGTCAGGAAAAATTCTGGGGACGCTTTGGCGTGACCCAGTCCAGCGGCAGCCGCTTCGAAACCGGTCTTGGCATCCCGCCCCCGGTCGCCATCCTGGTCAAGCTGTACGTGAAAGGCCGGCTTAGCGATGGTGATCTTCCGGGGTAAGAATGCCCATGCTGATGGCCTTGACCAAGGCCTGCTGGCGCGTGTTGACATTGAATTTTTGCCGGATATTCCCGATGTGAAAATTCACGGTGGCCTCGGAACAGGCGGTGATGCGGGAAATCTCCCATGACGATTTCCCGACCATGACCCAGTTCAGCACTTCCAGTTCGCGCCGGGTCAGGCGCGGCGGTGCTTCCCCTTCCTGGCGCTGATTGATGTAACGCAGCGACGATTCAAACGCATAGTCGCGGATCAGCGACAGCGACGGCATCAAATGCGCGATCGTTTCATCGAACTCGCAACTCGGTTTTTCATCGGATGCAAAACTGACGACCCCGAATTCCCCACTCGGCCCGTGGATCGGAAAGGTGATGCCGGAGCGAATGCCGTGGCCGCAGGCTTCCTCATACAGCGCGCGCTGGGCCGGCTCGCTGAAGGCTTCGGGTTCCCACACGATGGGTAGCGAACTGGTCAGGCAATGGGAGACAGTCGGATCGACATAATGGAGCTTGTCGGCATCGTAGCGCGCACGCCAGGTTGCCGAATAATTGCTGTGTAAAAACGCACTCTCCAGCTTGGCATTGCGCGAGCCCACAGCGCCATACAGGACCTGGTCGAAACCCTGGCTACGGGCGAGCTTGAACAAAGCTGCCTGCCAACCGCTTACGCCGTCGCTCTTCAAAAGCGTCAACAGTTCACTCTGTTCGACCATTTGCTTCCCCTGAATATTGCCCGACTTTCTATAAAGCTGTCGGATCGACACTAGATCGTATTTGCAATTTGACTAAAGTTCAATCAATTAACACCAAAAGTAACAGCGATATGCGACCAAAATGGCTTTAACTGGACAAAAAAGACGCGCCATGCTGCACAGAATGCAATTTGTTTCATGAAACTCACGTAATTGTAAAACCGTTGTGTAAAGACAACCAGCTTTCATTTCACTTATTGTGCGTCTCGGAAATTTTGTTTCAGTTAGGCTGCTACAAATGCGCTGCGAGCAATCCAGCGGATTGCTAAAATGCGCGAGCGACCACATTTCCACCCTTATTTCGATCTGGGCTTCATCCGACGTGCTAATTCCGAAAGTATTGCTGGTCAACGATGACGCTGCGAGCCTGCTTGCGCTCGAAAGCATCCTCATGTCCGGACCAGGCGAGCGCGATTTTGAACTGCTGACCGCCACCTCCGGCAGCGAGGCGCTGCGCCAGGTGCTGAACCACGAATTCGCCGTCATCCTGCTCGATGTGAACATGCCCGGCATGGACGGGTTCGAAACTGCCGAAGCGATCCACTCGCATCCCCGCTCCAGTTCGGTGCCGATCATTTTCATCACCGCCCATTACGACGATGAGCTGCACCGCATCGAGGCCTACAAGAAAGGCGCTGCCGACTACCTGTTCACCCCGGTGATTCCGAACGTGCTGCAGACCAAGGTCGCTGTATTTGTCGACCTGACCCGCAAAAATCTCGAGCTGCAAGCCAAGACCGATGAACTGTCGCGCCTGAACCAGGACCTGCGCGTGCAACGGCTGCAGGATCTGGAACGGATCAACGGCGAACTGGAACAGGAAGTGGCCGAGCGCAAGGTGGCCGAAGAACGGGCCAATGCCCTCTCGATCCGCGACCCGCTGACCGGCCTGGTGAACCGGCGTTCGCTGATCGCCCAGCTCGAA
The DNA here is from genome assembly GCA_036399735.1 of Telluria sp. Lineage (GTDB taxonomy): Bacteria > Pseudomonadota > Gammaproteobacteria > Burkholderiales > Burkholderiaceae_D > Telluria_A. The sequence goes on from DASWMN010000418.1 coordinate 24,516, forward strand.
CACGCGGTGGCCTCGGCCGACCGCAACCACAGCGAGTTCGCCCTGCTGTTCCTCGACCTTGACAAATTCAAGCACGTCAACGACACGCTCGGTCACGAAGTCGGCGACGAGCTGCTGCGCCAGGTCGCCGCGCGCCTCTTGGCCGCGGTGCGCGTGTCGGACACCGTGGCGCGCCTCGGTGGCGATGAATTCGTGGTGCTGCTCGAAGGCGCCGGCGCCAGTGCCAATGCGGCGCGGGTCGCCCGCAAGATCGCGCTGGCCCATTCGAAACCGTTCGACATCGGCCAGCATCGCGTGCACACCTCGACCAGCGTCGGCATCGGCCTGTATCCGCAGGACGCGCGCGACGCCGCCCAGCTGATGAAGAACGCCGACACCGCCATGTACCACGCCAAGCAGAACAAACGCGGCAGCGTGGAATTCTTCCGCGAGGAGCTCAACACACGTGAACGCGAACGGGCGCGCTGGGTGGCCGAACTGCAGCAGGCCCTGGTCAACGATGAACTCGAACTGCTCTACCAGCCGCGCGCCACCCTGCCGGACCGCAGCCTGTGCGGCATCGAAGCCCTGCTGCACTGGCGCCATCCGGTTCACGGCACCATCGCCGCCACCGAATTTTTGAACGGCCTGCACGACCGCGCCCTGCTCGAGGAGATCACCCAGTGGTCGATCGCGGCGGCCTGCACCCAGGCCGCCGAGTGGCGCGCGCATGCGCCTTCGCTGCCGCAGCTGAGCATGTCGGTCGATCTGCCGGTGCTGCGCCTGACACCCGAGCTGGCCGAGAGCGTGCTTGGCCATCTGCGCAAATGCAAGCTGGCGCATGGCTGGCTGGAGCTTGACGTTTGCGAGCATCTGTTAATTGGCAACAGCGACGCCGCGCCCGTGCTGCGCCAGCTGAAGGCGGCCGGCATCCGGCTGGCGGTCGATGATTTCGGCAGCGCCGGCGCCTCGCTGTCAACACTGCGCGATCTGTCGATGGATGTGCTCAAGATCGACCGCGCCTTCGTGCACGACCTGTCCAGCGACAGCGGCGCCGACATGGTCGCCGCCATCATCCACCTCGGGCGCGCGCTCGGCATGCGGGTGCTGGCCAAGGGCGTCGACCGCGACGACCAGCTGACCTTGTTAAACTCGCTCGGGTGCGACCAGTACCAGGGCGATCTGATCAGTCCACCTTTGCAGGCCGGCGCCGTGCTGGCCCTGCTGCAGGCGCAATACACAGATTCCATAACGAGCCAGGCACAAACCAAGCCTGCCCATCAAGCCAACCTGAAAAACCGAGGACCACGTCGATGAACAACATGACTGAAATTGCCGACGAATTAGACGCAAAACTGCTGCTCAACACCCTGATGGCGCTGAAAAAAGGCGACTTCACGGCGCGCATGCCTTCCGACCTGACCGGCATTTCGGGCAAGATCGCCGACACGCTCAATGACATCATCGAGACCAAGGAAAAAATGGTCCATGCGGTGACGGATGTGTCGCGCGTGGTGGGCCGCGAAGGCCGCCTGACGCAGCGCGCCTCGGTGCCGAACGTGGTGGGCGGCTGGGCCACCATCATCAGTTCAGTCAATACCCTGATCGACGATCTGGTACGCCCGACCACGGAAATGGCGCGCGTGATTGGCGCCGTGGCGAAAGGCGACCTGTCGCAAACCATGGCGCTCGAAGTGGACGGCCACCCGCTCAAGGGCCAGTACCTGCGCGCGGCCACCACCGCCAACACGATGGTGGAGCAGCTCTCCTCGTTCTCGTCGGAAGTCACGCGCGTGGCGCGTGAAGTGGGTACCGAAGGCAAGCTCGGTGGCCAGGCACAGGTGAAAGGCGTGGCCGGCACCTGGAAGGATTTGACCGACTCCGTGAACTCGATGGCAGGTAACCTGACGTCCCAGGTGCGTAATATCGCCGAGGTGACCACCGCGGTGGCGAACGGCGACTTGTCCAAGAAAATCACGGTGGACGTACGCGGCGAGATCCTGCAGCTGAAAGACACCATCAACGTGATGGTGGACCAGCTGCGCTCCTTCGCCTCGGAAGTGACGCGGGTGGCGCGCGAAGTGGGTACCGAAGGCAAGCTGGGCGGCCAGGCCTATGTGCCGGGCGTGGGTGGCACCTGGAAAGACTTGACCGATAACGTGAACTTCATGGCATCGAACCTCACGGGCCAGGTGCGTAACATCGCCGCGGTGACGACCGCGGTGGCAAACGGCGACTTGTCGAAAAAGATCACGGTGGACGTGCGCGGCGAGATTCTGCAGCTCAAAGACACCATCAACGTGATGGTGGACCAGCTGCGCTCCTTCGCGTCGGAAGTAACGCGCGTGGCGCGCGAGGTGGGTACCGAAGGTAAGCTGGGCGGCCAGGCCTATG
>DASWMN010000419.1:0-2844 GCA_036399735.1 Telluria sp.
TCGGGCACGATGAACACCATGCCCCACATTGCCCCTGCCAATAAACCACACAGCACGCCTTTCCACATAACCGTTCCCAATAGAGTGAGGCGGCTAGTGTCTCATGGCCACGTGCAGTGCGTCAGAAGCGAAACTATTGCAACGCCGCATAAAGTCTCGTTGACATTGAAAAACAATGGGTGTTATATTTTGTCATCGATTGGGAGCGTTTCCAATTCAAAAGGAAACAGCTGCTTCCAGTGAGTACTGAACGTTGGTGTGATTCACCGGCGCCGAAGGTGGCGCCGGTATTTTTTCTCATGCCGGCAGCTAGCAGCACCCAGTAGTGACAACGAAAAAAACAAGGAGACGCGATGTTGCACCCGAATACCAAGCGCACACTTATGAGTCTGGCCGTTGCCAGCGTATGCGGACTGATTTCCATGTCCGCCCACGCCCAGGCCGCGAGTCCGACACCACCGGCCGAAGGGCAGGCGGCGGACAAGGACTTCATCCCCGAAGTCAAGGTCACAGCGACCCGCTATTCGACGTCGCTGCTGAAAACGCCGATTGCGGTGACCGCTTTCAGCCAGGACAATCTGTCGCGCATGGGTATCACGAGCGCCAAGGATCTGGCCAATGAGATCCCGAACGTGAACATTCAGCAGACGGGCGATTCGGCCGTGCAGATCACGATCCGCGGCATCACCTCGTCCAACACCACCGAGATCGGCGATCCTGCGGTCGGCTTCCACATCGACGGTCTGTATTCGCCACGTCCACAAGGCGCCCAGGCGCTGATGTTCGACGTCGAGCAGGTTGAAGTGCTGCGTGGTCCGCAAGGTACACTGTTCGGCCGTAACTCCACGGGCGGCAGTGTCAACGTGATCTCGGCCAAGCCCGACTTCGGCGGCAACTACGGCAAGGCTGAACTGGACATCGGCAATTACAACAAGCGCCAGATCAACCTGATCCAGAACATCACCGTCAACGACAGCCTGGCCCTGCGCGCCGCAGTGACCGCGGTCAAGCGCGACGGCTACGCCAACCAGATGCAGGACAAGCGCGAAGCCAACGACCCGGCCCATGGCTGGATCCCGGACGGCATTCCCGATGTCGACCAGCGCTGGAACGTCCCGGTCTCCAAGAAGGACTTCTACACCAATCAGGATTCGTACGCGGCCCGTCTGGCCGCCAAACTCAAGGTCAATCCGGATCTGACCCTGAACGCGGCCTTCGAGATCTTCCAGGACAACAGCGCCGGCGGCACCAGCTTCGCCGACTGCGATCAGCGCGCCGGTACCCGTTACGCCTGCACCGGCGGCACCTGGGACCTGCTGGTCAACGTACCTGGCCGCACCGACATGTCGATCAAGTCGCTGCGCGGCGGCGCCAGCTGGGCTGTCAACAAGAACACCAGCCTCGATTACAACTTCATGGTGGCTGACCAGCGCCGCTTCCAGATCTATGACGCCGACAAGGGCCTGACCGCCGCGTTGCCGTTCCAGATCAGCGCCGATTATCCGAACCGCCCGGACGCCAACAACTGGGGCACCTGGCCGCTGGATGATCGTTATCAGGCGACCTGGGATTCGAAGTACGTCTCGACCGTGCAGGAACTGCAGCTCAAGCAGCAGTTCGACACCGTGCAGTACGTGGCCGGCCTGTTCTGGATGCACGAGAAAAACCAGATCAACTATGAAGTGGTGGACTTCTTCCGCAAGCCGCATGCACTGGCTTCGGGCGCCTTCTACGCGCAACCGAACCGCCAGGTCGACGCCAAGGCGATCTTCGCCCAGGCCGACTGGAAGTTCCAGCCGACGTGGACTGCCACTGCCGGCGCGCGCTTCTCGCGCGACAGCAAGACCGACAAGGATGGTCTGAATCTGGGTGGCTGGGCCGGTTCCAAGGCCTTCTACAACAATACCTACGATCCGGGCGAGCCGAATACCCCGGGCTACCGTATCCCGCAGGGTAACGACCTGGGACCGACCGTGGGCGGCAGCGCGCAAGCGTATGCGCTGTACGGCATTCCATCGCCAAATGACCATTCCGATTCGTGGAAAAAAGTCACCTGGCGCCTTGGCATGCAAAAGCAGGTCACCGACAACCAGATGGCCTACACCGCGCTGTCGACCGGCTACAAGGCCGGCGGCTTCGGCGACAAGGTGGACAGCTGCGGCGGTAACATCTGCCTGGACGGCAAACCTGGTACCCCGACCTTCCTGCCGTACAAGCCGGAACTGGTCACCAACCTCGAATTTGGCTACAAGGGCAAATTCCTGGACAACCGTCTGAGCCTGTCGGCCGTCGCCTTCATGATGCGCTACAAGGACCAGCAGCTGACCGGTACCTATTTCGTCACCAAGTTCCAGCCTCCGGGCGGCGTGCCATGCGCGAGCGATCAGCCCAAGTGCGACGTGTATGAAACCTGGCGTACCATCAACGTCGGTAACACCCGCATCTCGGGTCTGGAAGTCGAGTGGGACTACAAGCCTTGGAAGGGCGGCAAAATCGGCGGCGCGTTCTCCAGCCTGAACACCTCGATCCGCGACTACGGTTCGTTCAGCGATGATTATCTGTGCGACGAGCGTGTCGAGTTCAACCAGACCCGCTGCCCGACCCCATACGCCGGTGCAGGTCCGGACAATGGCAAGCGCCTGTACGACGTGACCGGCAACCGTCTGCCGAACGCGCCGAAGTTCACGGTGATGCTCAATGCTTCGCATGCATTCACCCTGGAGAGCGGCTACAAGATCACGCCTTACGTGAAGGGTAACTGGCGCGACAAGGTGTACTTCGATGTGCGCAACGATGACTTCGAGCACATCGGCCGCTTCCAGAAGGCGTATGCCACCTTCGACG
>DASWMN010000420.1:0-1914 GCA_036399735.1 Telluria sp.
AGGTCTTGCCCTCAGCTTTCATCTTGGCAAACGCTGGCGATTCGCTCATCGACAGACGGATCCACACCGAAATACCGAGCAGCAGCACGGACACCAGGAACGGCACACGCCAGCCCCAGGCTTCGAAATCGGCTTCGCCGAGGAAGGTGCGGGTGCTGGTGATGACGATCAGCGACAGGAACAGGCCCATGGTCGCGGTGGTCTGGATCCACGAAGTGAAGAAGCCGCGCTTGCCGTGCGGTGCGTGTTCAGCCACGTACGTTGCCGCGCCGCCGTACTCGCCGCCCAGCGCCAGACCTTGCAGAATGCGCAGGGTGACCAGGATGATTGGCGCCGCAATGCCGATGCTCGAATACGATGGCAACAGACCCACGATGAAGGTCGACGCACCCATCAGAAGGATGGTCACCAGGAAGGTGTACTTACGGCCAATCATGTCACCCAGGCGGCCGAACACCAGCGCGCCGAATGGACGCACGATGAAGCCGGCTGCAAACGCGAGCAGCGCGAAGATGAAGGTGGTGGTCGGATCACCGATGAAGAACTGCTTGGCGATAATTGCTGCCAGCGAGCCGTATAAATAGAAGTCGTACCACTCAAAAACGGTGCCGAGCGACGAAGCAAAAATGACCTTTTTCTCTTCCTTGGTCAGTCCTTGCGTCGTCGCGACCGGCTTGCGCCCGTTAGTCGCCGATGTAATAGCCATGTTGTCTCCGTGTAGTTGTGTTCGTTACGTCATCGGTTTAGCCAATATTTCCTTAGCTACAATAGAGTGTCACTGCTGAACCTTACGTCATCCTTGCTTGGAACTTACGCGAAACTTACTGCAATAATTTTGCGAACGGTCGTACTAAAATGTGCTATTCTCATCCGGATCGCAGCACCCACAACATCCAAACTCAGGAGACAAACATGTTAGACGCCGTCATCGTATCGACCGCCCGCACCGGCCTGGCCAAATCGTGGAAAGGCGCCTTCAACATGACCCATGGCGCCACCCTGGGCGGCCACGTGTTGCAGGCGGCGATAACGCGCGCCGGGATCGAGCCGGGCATGGTGGAAGACGTGATCATGGGCTGCGCCAATCCGGAAGGCGCGACCGGCGCGAACATTGCACGCCAGATCGCTCTGCGCGGCGGCTGCCCGGTCACGACGGCCGGCATGACCGTCAACCGCTTCTGCTCGTCGGGCCTGCAAACCATTGCGCTGGCGGCCCAGCGCGTGATCGCCGGCGAAGGCGAGGTGTATGCCGCCGGTGGCGTTGAATCGATCTCGTGCGTGCAGCAGGAAATGAATACCCACATGCTGGCTGAAGTCTGGCTGCAGCAAAACAAGCCTGCGCTGTACTGGCCGATGCTGCAAACGGCGGAAACCGTCGCCAAGCGCTACAACATCAGCCGCGAGCGTCAGGATGAATATGGTGTGCAGAGCCAGCAGCGCGCGGCCCAGGCCCAGGCGGCCGGCAAGTTCGATGCGGAAATCGTGCCGATGACCACCATCATGGGCGTGGCCGACAAGGAATCGGGCATGCTGCTGTCGCGTGAAGTGACCATTTCCGCTGACGAAGGTATCCGCGCCGATACCACCATTGAAGCGGTCTCCAAGATCCGCTCGGCGGTGCCGGGTGGCGTGATCAGCGCCGGCAACGCCAGCCAGTTCTCGGATGGCGCCTCGGTCGCGATCGTAATGAGCAGCAAGGTCGCCGAAGCACGCGGCCTGCAGCCGCTCGGCATCTTCCGCGGTTTCGCCGTGGCGGGCTGCGAGCCGGATGAAATGGGCATCGGTCCCGTGTTTGCGATTCCAAAACTGCTGCAGAAGGCGGGCCTGTCGGTGTCCGATATCGGTCTGTGGGAGCTGAACGAAGCGTTTGCTGTCCAGGTCTTGTATTGCGCCGACCGTCTTGGCATCCCGATG
>DASWMN010000421.1:0-30665 GCA_036399735.1 Telluria sp.
GAAGGAGGCGCCGCGCTCGCAGGCCATGAAGTTGTCTTCGTTCAGGCCCGCTTCTTTTGCTGCCAGGCGGGCCTTGTCGATCACGTTCTTCATGTCGCCGGGCGCGAGGAACTGGCCCTTCTTGATGTTGACTGGTTTGCCGGACTGCGCGCAGGCGACGATGAAGTCGGTCTGGCGGCACAGGAAAGCCGGCGTCTGCAGCACGTCGACCACCGACGATACTGCAGCGATTTCTTCGATCGTGTGGATGTCCGTCAGGACCGGCACGCCGATCTCCTTGCGCACGTCAGCGAGAATTTCCAGGCCCTTGTCCATGCCGGGGCCGCGGAACGAGGTGCCCGAGGAACGGTTGGCCTTGTCAAACGAGGACTTGTAGATGAACGGGATCCCAAGGCTTGATGTAATTTCCTTGAGCGTGCCGGCAGTATCCATCGCCATCTGGCGCGATTCGATCACACAGGTTCCGGCGATCAGAAAGATCGGCTGGTCCAGGCCTACGTCAAAACCGCAAAGCTTCATGCTGCGTCTCCTTGCAAAGCCGGCGCGCCGTTGTTGGCAGCTGCCGAGTGGGCGTTGGCCGCTTTATGTGCCAGCGCGGCCTTGATGAACGACGTGAACAGCGGATGACCGGTGCGTGGCGTCGACTTGAATTCAGGGTGGTACTGCACGCCCATGTACCACGGGTGCGAATTTTCGCCCTGGCGTGGCAGTTCCATGATTTCGCACAGGTCTTCGGTCGGGGTGCGGGCCGAGACAATCAGGCCAGCCGCTTCGACCCGGCCCAGGTAATGGTTGTTCGCTTCGTAGCGGTGGCGGTGACGTTCGGTGACGACCGAACCGTAGATTTCCGCTGCCAGCGTGCCCGGATTGACCGCGCAGGTCTGCGCGCCCAGGCGCATGGTGCCGCCCAGGTCGGACGACTCGTCGCGCTTTTCCACCTTGCCGTCGTGGTTCTGCCACTCGTTGATGAGGGCCACAACCGGCTGGTCGGTCTCGGTATCGAATTCGGTGGAGTTCGCGTTGGTCATGCCCGCCTTGTGGCGTGCGTATTCGATCAGCGCGACCTGCATGCCCAGGCAGATGCCGAGGTAGGGGATCTTGTTTTCACGCGCATAGCGGGCGGCCATGATCTTGCCTTCCACGCCGCGCTTGCCGAAGCCGCCCGGTACCAGAATGGCGTCGTACTTGGCCAGGTGATCGCAACCCTTGGTCTCGATGTCTTCCGAGTCCAGGTATTCGATGTTGACGCGGCTTTCGGTATGAATGCCGGCGTGGCGCAGCGCTTCGGTCAGCGACTTGTACGACTCGGTCAGGTCGACGTACTTGCCGACCATGCCGATGGTGATCGATTCCTTCGGGTGCTCGAGCGCGTAAATCAGCTTGGTCCAGACCGAGAGATCGGCCGGCGGCGCTTCCATGCCGAGCGCGTCGAGAATGATCGCGTCCAGGCCCTGGTCGTGCAGCATTTGCGGCACTTTGTAAATGGTGTCGGCGTCCCACACGGAGATCACGGCCTGCTCTTCGACGTTCGAGAACAGCGAGATTTTTGCGCGTTCGTCGTCCGGAATCGGGCGGTCGGCGCGGCACAGCAGCGCGTTCGGCGAAATGCCGATCTCGCGCAGCTTTTGCACGCTGTGCTGGGTCGGCTTGGTTTTCAGTTCGCCTGCCGAGGCAATGTACGGTACCAAAGTCAGGTGCACGAAGGCAGCCGACTTGCGGCCGGCACGCAGCGACAGCTGGCGGGCCGCTTCCAGGAAAGGCAGCGATTCGATGTCGCCCACGGTGCCGCCGATTTCCACCAGCGCCACGTCCACGCCTTCAGCGCCGCGGTAGATGTAATCCTGGATTTCGTTGGTGATGTGCGGGATGACCTGCACGGTCTTGCCGAGATACTCGCCGCGGCGTTCCTTGCGGATCACCGATTCGTAGATCTGGCCGGTGGTGAAGTTGTTCACCTTCCGCATGCGGGTGCTGATGAAGCGCTCGTAGTGGCCGAGGTCGAGGTCGGTCTCGGCGCCATCATCGGTAACGAATACTTCACCGTGCTGCATCGGGCTCATGGTGCCCGGATCGACGTTGATGTACGGATCGAGCTTGAGCATGGTGACTTTGAGGCCGCGCGATTCGAGGATCGCAGCGAGAGAGGCGGCGGCAATCCCTTTACCCAGGGAAGACACGACGCCGCCAGTGACGAAGACAAATTTGGTCATTGCAGATGGTGCCGAACGGCACATGCGGGAAATTGAAATTATACCTTAAACAGGCAAATACTGCCGCAAAACCGGGTAAAAAGGTTGCAAAAGGCCGTTGGAGGCTGGAAAAACTGGCCCTGGTCGGCATTCCAACGTCCAGTGCTTTGAAACAGCGATCACCACTTTTCCAGATGGCTGAGCGCACCCAGTGACAGCAATCCGATCAACATCACGAGCACGCCAAGATTTCGGTTGCGAGCATACCCCAATCGATTGCCCGGCTCGATGACGCTCACCGAAGGCGCGCTGGCATCGTAATGGATCGGCACTTGTCCACCCTGTGGATAGGTCTGAATCACTGCCTCCATTTCCTGCAGCGATATCCGCTTTTCAATCTCGAACAGGTCGAGCGATGTACCGATATGGTCAACTCCATCCACCTGATACTGATAAGCGAAAATCAGGCTATCACTTTCGTCCATTTTAGGCCGCGCGTGCTGCACGCGCGATTCGACAATTCGGCCGATCACAACCCGCCAGCTGCGCGAACTGTCCGCCAGCTTTCGCCTTTTTTCATTCCATATCAGGACATATAGTCCGAGAAACAAGAATGAACAGCACACCAGGAGAGGCATCATTGGTTTTTCATATCGCAGTAAAAAGAACTAAGGCTGACTGTACTGGTGCTCGCGTAGCCAGCTTTCCATCTTATCCCAATACCCGGCAGTGGCCTGGCTCAGGGTTGGGAATTCACTGTTGTTGCCGGTCTTCGTTTCAAGGAAAGCGTGGCCGGCGTCCGGCAGGCGAACCACCGTGAAATCCCGGTTGCCGGAGGCCGCGCGCGCCGCTTCCAGCCGCTGCGCTGTCGCCGCGCTGGGCACGTTGTGATCGAGATCGCCAAGGAACCAGAGGACCGGCACCTTCACCTTGGCGAGCGTGTCCGCAGGATCGTAGGCGGCGTTGAGCACGCTCCAAGGGCGGCCCCAGCCGTCTTCGCTCATGTGCACCGCCCAGGCCGCGTTGGCCCAAGGGCGCGCCTTGAGCGGCGCCGTGATCTGGCTGAATTCGGCCCACGGCAGAGCGGCGCTATCGAACACCCGCGCGCTGCCCGCTTCGGCCTCGCTGGCATCGGCCTCGGTGAAACCCGCTTCACGCACGCTCCAGCCGATCTCATGCACCATCGTGTCGCGAACGCTGCTGGCCGAACCGGCGCGCACGATGACGTAGGCAATGTCCTTCGACCTGACCGACATCATCGGCCCGGTCCAGCCGCCCTGGCTGGAGCCGTGCACGCCAATCCGCGTGGCGTCAATGTCGGCGCGCTGCTTGAGCATGGCGACCCCGGCCAGCCAGTCGCCCGCGATGGTGTCCATGCTGGCATGGGTCCAGTCGCCGCTGGAAGCGCCGGCGCCGCGCTTGTCGAGCGAGAGCACCGCGATGCCCTGACGCACAAAGAAGGTATTCCAGACGCCCGCGTTACGCGTAGCCGGTCCGGCGCCATGCGCGAACACGATGGCGGGATGCGGGCCGGGCGTGCGCGGCAGCAGCAGCGTGCCCTTGAGCGTCACGTCGCCGTTGACGACAGTGACATCTTCGACCGTGTGTGGCGCGATTTTTTTGGCGAGCTGCGTCTTTTTACCCTCGGTCCAGCGCAGCGCGGTGACGGCGCCCTGTGCATCCCGCACGAATTCAGCGCGAATCGCAAACGGATACGGCACGCCGATCGTCGGCCCCGACATGAAGCTGCTCGCAGTCAGTCCCATCAGCGGGCCGGTGCGGCGCGTTTTGCTGTCGAGGAAGGCGAGCTGGCCGCCCAGCTCGTCCATCGGCCCCATGTCGATGATGTGGCCGGGGGCGATCTGATAACTGCCGGCCAGCTGGCGGATCAGCGGCGCTGGCGCCGGCTGCATGGCAATCAGTTCGAAGCTGCCGCTGTGCACACCTTGCCGCACCTTGCCTCGCAAGCCTGCTGCGCTGCGCTTGCCATCGAAAACGTACAGATCAGGCCCGCCCTGCAGCTCGAAATGGCCGGCTTGCGTGCCGAGCTTGACGTTTTTGAGCGGGAGATCGCGCGCGCCCTTGGCCGGCACATCGATGCTTGCAGCGTCGCCGCCACGCGCGTGCAGCACGATCGCGGTGGCTTTCCCGTCGATCTTGAATTGACCTACCCAGCTCGATTCCGGAACTGCCTCCTGCGCCAGCGCCAGTGAACTGAAGGCCAGTGCGGACAGGGCGGCCATGATTCTATTTTGAGTCATGCTTGTGATCCTTTTTTCTTTACCAGGCGCCACTTTAGTAAATACGGAGCAGCTTGACAGGGGCTGTGCGATGAATTGCATTATTCAGGGAATGAAATGCATCCGGGGAATTGGTTGCGTGAAGCAGCGAACAGACCTGCGCACCACGCTCCTGCATGCTGTCACTTTTACCAAGGGAGGTCAAAATGTCCTACGAAGAACGCGATGCCTATGGCATGTATGTCGACAATGGCCACAAAGGCCCAGGCCCCGAACTGATGGGTGCCGACACCCTCATTGGCGACCACGTCCACAACATGCAGAACGAACACCTCGGCGAAATCAAGGAAATCATGCTCGACATGCGCACCGGCAAGATCGCGTATGCGGTGATGTCCAGCGGCGGGGTTCTCAGCATCGGCGAAAAGCTGTTCGCCGTGCCCTGGGATGCACTCAAGCTCGACACGGTGAACAAGCAATTCCGCCTCGATATCGACAAGGAAAAGATCGAGAACGCTCCTGGCTTCGATACCGATCACTGGCCCGACATGGCCAACCAGCAGTGGAAGAACCAGATCCACAGCTACTACGGCACGCCTGCCATGTAAGCCGCCGGCGGGGCGCCAGCGCCCCGCCCTCTCATCTTGTCAATTGTGGCAATATTGCCACAGTTGCATGCCAAAATTGACTTTTTTGGAAGCGCTTCCCGTACGATCGCTGACAGGCGGGGCCGAAGCCGGCTTTGCCTGTCATTCATTCGACAAAACAGCCAGGCCCGGTGCCCGGACCAGTTTTGCCCAACTATCTGAAGCGATCAGGAGAAGACAATATGAAGCAATATCTGCATACCCTCTGTGCCGCAGCGCTCGCCTTACCGGCATTGGCCCACAGCGCTGAAGTCGCGCCCTATTTCGCGTCCTGGGCGTACTGGGGCGGCTCCACACCGAGCACCCTGATGCAGGCCAAGGCCGAAGGCGGCCTGAACGCCGCCACGATTGCCTTTGGCATTTCCGGCGGCGGCTGCACCCTGTCGGGCGGCATGGAAAACATCATGAGCGGCAACGGCACGACGGACGTGCAGCAGTTCGTCGCCGGCGGCGGCCGCGTGATCCTGTCGTTTGGCGGCGCCTCAGGCTCCTACCTGGAAAGCCGCTGCAGCGAAACCGACATGTTCAACCTGATCCGCAACATCATGGATACCCACAAGGTGTATTCGCTCGACTTCGATATCGAAGGCAGCCAGCTGGGCGTCAGCTCGCTCAATACCACCCGCAACAATGTGATCAAGCGCCTGCAGGCGGCTTACCCGAACCTGTATGTGTCGTTCACGCTGCCGGTTGATCCGGCCGGTCTGCCGGGCGGCGCACTGACCTTGCTGCGCAGCGCCAACAGCGCCGGCGTCAAGGTATCTGTGGTCAACATTATGGCCATGGATTATGGCGCGCAAAGCAGCAGCGGGCGCAACATGGGTGACCTGGCCATCAGCGCGGCCAACGCCACCTTCGGCCAGATCAAGGGCATCTTCACCGGCCGCAGCGATGCGCAGCTGTGGAACATGATCGGTATCACCCCGATGATCGGCGTGAACGATGTGCAGTCCGAAGTGTTCCGTCAGGCTGACGCCCAGAAAGTGACCGATTTCGCGCGTCAGAAAAACCTGGGCCTGCTGTCGTTCTGGAACCTGCAGCGCGACCGGCCCGGCTCTGGCAGCCTGAATGACTTCAGCCTGGTCAACACGCGCCCGTACGAGTTTTACCAGATCATGAAAGCGGCCAAGGGCAGCAACCCATCCGACCGGCTGGCCAGCGGCCGCTACACGATCGTCTCGGTCCACAGCGGCAAATGCGTGGATGTGGCTGCCGCCTCGACGGCCGACGGCGCCAATATCCAGCAATACCAGTGCAACGGCACCGGCGCGCAAGCGTTCGACGTGACCGACATGGGCAACGATGTCTACCGCATCCTCAATGCCAACAGCGGCAAGGCGGTGGATGTGGCCTCGTCCGGCCTGAATGACGGCGCGAATATCCAGCAATGGACCAGCAACAACACCGGTGCGCAGCGCTTCGCCATCAAGGCCAGCGGCGCCGGCTTTACCGTGCGTAACCAGACGAGCGGCAAATGCATGGATGTGGCCGGCTGGAGCACAGCGGACGGCGGCAATATCCATCAATGGACCTGCGGCGCCAACCAGAACAACCAGTTGTTCCGCTTCGTCAGGTAAGCAGCGGCGGCAGCTGGTCCACCAGCCGGCTGCCGCCCGCCCCTCTGTTAAACTGCCGCCTTCGATGTATTGTCAACCAGATCGCAGGCAAGTACAGTGGGAAAATTCAGAGCGCACTATCAGAACCTGGAGCTTGATACGCTCCTGGCATGCGACGTCAGGAAACTGAGCGACGAGGCACGCGCCGACCTGCTCGATGAGCTGCAGGCACGTGGGGTCGGGCCGGCGGCAGTGGACACCGCGCGCTCGGCCGCGCGCCAGCGCCTGGACGCAACGGCAACACCGCAGGACCAGCTCGCATCGCGCGCGGCCCGGCTCGCCGCATTCCTGATCGATACCATGGGCGTCCTGATGGTCCTGGTGATCCTCATGCTGCCGCTGCGTATGTTCGGCACGCACACGGGCGAGACGCTGGCCGGCGTGCTGTTCTACGCTTACCTGCTGGGGCGCGATGCCATGCCGGGCCAGAGCATCGGCAAGCGCTTGCTGTCGCTGCGGGCGGTGGACCAGCAAAGCGGGCAAGCCTGCAGCGCTGCCCAGTCGTTCGGACGCAATATTACCTTCATCCTCGGTCCCATCGACAGTCTGTTCATCTTTGGCGCCCAACGGCGCCGCGTGGGCGACTGGCTGGCGAAAACCGTCGTGCTCAAGGCTTCAGCAAAAGTTGCGGCTGGTGGTGTCGAGCCGCCCCAGCAAGGCTGACATATCCACCAGGCGCTTGGCCACCAGGTGCCTGACCTCGCCCTGGCGCTGCCACACGCCGTACACGCCCAGCAGCGCCGCCCCCAGCACCTCCTTGCGCTGCTGCTCCACCAGCGACGGCCACACGATCACGTTCACATTCCCGGTCTCGTCTTCCAGCGTCATGAACAGCACGCCCTTGGCGGTGCCGGGGCGCTGGCGCACCGTGACGATGCCGCAGGCGCGCGCCAGCTGGCCATCCTTGAAATCGTTGAGGGTGGATGCCGGCAAAAAACGGTTCGCCAGCAGGCGCGCGCGCAGCAGCGCCAGCGGATGGCGCCCCAGCGTCAGACCCTGCGCGCGGTAGTCGCCCACGATATCCTCGCCCTCGCTGGGCGCGGCCAGTGCGGGCGTCTCTTCCTCCGGTGACGTGGGGCGCAGCAGATCCTTGTCCGGCACCGCGCCCACCGCCTGCCACAGGGCCTGGCGCCGGTGGCCCGCCAGCGAATGCAGCGCATTGGCCCCGGCCAGCACCTGCAGATCGTGCCGGTCCAGCTGCGCGCGGCGCGCCAGATCGGACACGCTGTCGAACGGCCGGATCGCGCGCGCATCCTCGATCCGCGCCGCCACCTCCTGGCGCATGCCGCGCTGCAGCGACAAACCCAGTCGCACCGCCGGCTGCGCGCGCCCCGACGGCTCGAGCGCCGAATCCCAGCCGCTGATGTTGATGTCGGCCGGCCGCACTTCGATCCCGTGGCGCTGCGCGTCCTGCACCAGCGCCGACGGGCTGTAAAAACCCATCGGCTGGCTGTTGAGCAGCGCGCACAGAAACGCCGCCGGTTCGTGGCACTTGAGCCAGGAACTGGCATACGCCAGCAGCGCAAAACTGGCCGCGTGCGATTCCGGAAAACCGTATTCGCCAAAGCCCTGGATCTGGCTGAAGATCGATTCGGCAAACGCCAGCTCGTAGCCGCGTTCGAGCATGCCGCTGACGATGCGGCCATAGTATTTTTCCAGCCCGCCCTTGCGCTTCCAGGCTGCCATTGCGCGCCGCAGCTGGTCCGCTTCGCCCGGCGTAAAGCCGGCTGCCACCATCGCCACCTGCATCACCTGCTCCTGGAAAATCGGAATGCCAAGCGTGCGTTCGAGCGCGGTCTTGAGCTCCTCTTTCGGATACACCGGCTGTTCCAGCCCCTGGCGCCGGCGCAGATACGGATGCACCATCCCGCCCTGGATCGGACCGGGGCGCACCACCGCCACCTCGATCACCAGATCGTAAAAGGTACGCGGCAGCATGCGCGGCAACATGCTCATTTGCGCCCGCGATTCGATCTGGAAGACGCCGATGGTATCGGCCTTGCAGATCATGTCGTAGGTGGCCGGGTCTTCGGCCGGAATATCCTGCATGCCAAACACCGTGCCGCGCTGCTGGCTCACCAGCTCCAGCGTGCGGCGCAGCGCCGACAGCATGCCCAGCGCCAGCACGTCCACCTTGAGCAGGCCCAGTTCTTCCAGATCGTCCTTGTCCCACTGGATCACGCTGCGATCAAGCATGGTGGCATTCTCGATCGGCACCAGGCGCGACAGCTTGCCCTGGGCGATGACGAAGCCGCCCGGATGCTGCGACAGGTGGCGCGGAAAACCCAGCAGGCGCTGGGCCAGCGTGGCCCACTGCTGCGCCAGTGTCGACGCGGGATCGAGGCCGCATTCGGCCAGCCGGTTGACCAGGTCCTCCTTGCTGTCGAACCAGTGATGGGTCTTGGCCACCTTCTCGACAATGGCCAGGTCGATCCCCAGCGCCTTGCCGGAGTCGCGCAGCGCGCTCTTGGGGCGGTAGCTGATCACCACGGCGGCCAGCGCGGCCCGGTCGCGGCCGTATTTGTTGTAGATGTATTGGATGACTTCCTCGCGCCGCTGGTGCTCGAAGTCGACGTCGATGTCGGGCGGCTCGTCGCGCTCTTTCGAGATGAAGCGCTCGAACAGCAGATTGCCGCGGCCCGGATCGACCTCGGTAATCGACAGGCAGTAGCAGACCGCCGAATTGGCCGCCGAGCCGCGTCCCTGGCACAGGATGCCGACCGAGCGCGCGTAGCGCACGATGTCGTACACGGTCAAAAAATAAGGTTCGTAGCGCAGGTCGGCGATCAGCGCCAGCTCGTGCTCGATCTGGCCCTGCACCTTGGCGGGAATGCCGAGCGGGAAGCGGTGGTGGGCGCCGATATAGGTTTCCTTGCGCAGGTAGCCGGTGGCCGTTTCGCCTGGCGGCACCAGCTCATCGGGATATTCGTAGCGCAGCTCGTTGAGCGAGAAGGTGCACAGGCGCGCGATGCGCACGCTTTCGGCCAGCACCTCGGGCGCGTAGATATTGGCCAGGCGCAGACGCGCGCGCAGATGCTGTTCGGCGTTCTGCGACAGCGCGTAACCGCACTCGCCCACGGCCTTGCCGATGCGGACCGCGCACAGCGTGTCGTGCAGCGGTTTGCGCGAGCGTACATGCATGCACACATGACCCAGCGCGGTAATGGGCAGGCCATGCTGCCACGCCACCTCCTCCACGCTGGCGCGGTGGGCATCGTCGAACGCGCGGTGCAGCAGGTTCAGGCCGATCCAGGCGCGCCCCGGAAAGGTGGCGCCGATCCACGCGGCCTGGGCATGCAGGCGGTCGACGTCGGCCGCTTCGTAACCGGGATAGGCCGGCAGCAAGATCGCCAGGCAGTCGGGCAGCTGGCGCAAATGGGCCTGGGCCGGGGCCGGCGCTGCCAGGTCGGACGGCATCAGGTGATAGCAGCCCTTCTCGCTGCGGGTGCGCGCCAGCGTGATCAGCTCGGCCAGGTTGCCATAGCCGTTGCGGTTCTGCGCCAGCAGGATCAGCGACAAAGCGGGGCTGCCGTCCGCATTGGCAAGGTGGAAGTGGGCGCCGATCACCAGCGGCAGACCCGCCTTTTTTGCCTCCGCATGGGCGCGCACCACGCCGGCCAGCGAACACTCGTCGGTGATCGCCAGCGCCGAATAGCCAAGCTGCACCGCGCGCGCCACCAGCTCCTCGGCGTGCGAGGCGCCGTGCAGGAAGGAGAAATTCGTCAGGCAGAACAGCTCGGCATAGTCGGGCAGGCTCTGGGCAGGAAAAGCGTATGACATACGGAAACGCTACAATGGAGAAAGGAAATAGTACTGTATAAAAACACAGTATATACCACCGCCTCTCCACGTCAGGAAAATTGCATGCGAACACATTTGGTACGCTGTTTTGGCACCACGCCCGGGACCGGCAATGTCGCCATGGTGATCGAAGACGGGCCTGCCACGCCCGCGGAACGGCAAGCTTTTGCCGCCGCCCAGAACTGCAGCGCCTGCGTGTTCCTCAGTGCCGACGCCACGATCGAGGCCGACTTTTATTATCCCCACGCGCGCAGTCCGCTGTGCCTGCACGCCACCCTGGCGGCCGCCCATGTGCTGTTCGAACGGGGCGGCGCCACCCAGCTGACAACGGCCATGCGCGGCCAGCCGCTCGAACTGCGGCGCACCGCCGATGGCACCTTTGCCGGGGTACGGCGCCAGGCCGTGGCCCCGCTTGGCGTGGATGCCGCCCTGGCCGCGCATCTGCTGGGGGTGCCCGGCCTGCAGCTGGCATCGGCGCCGCTGCTGTCCTCGGTGGGCAGCCCCAAGCTCCTGATTGCAGTGCGCGAGCCGGCTGTGCTGCACGCGCTGCAGCCGCCGCTGGCGCGCATTGTCGAGTGGGGCAAGGCCAACGGTGTGAATGGCTGCTATGTGTACTGCCAGACCGGCGAACGCGCCTACGAAGGCCGCAACTTCAACCACCTGGACGCCGCCCTGGAAGACCACGCCACCGGAGTGGCGGCAGGCGCCCTGAGCGCGTGGCTGGGCCAGCCCCTCACGCTGTACCAGGGCGCCGCGCTGGGCAACCCCTGCCGCATCGTGACCGCGCTGGACGGCGACACGATTCTGGTGGGCGGCGCGACGGAAGGCATCACCGAATAATTATTTTTTGTATAATATGCGCTACGGCAATTTTTTATCTAGGGAAACAAATGAAATTCGTAAAAGTAGTGATGCTGGTCACCCTCTTGCTGACCGGCCTGGTGACGCGGGCGGCCGAAGCGGATCCGGCGGGCCACCTGAAAGCGGTGCAGGACTTGATGGCGGCAATGCAGACGGAAAAAATGATGCGTTCGATTACAGGCGCCAGCGGCTTCCCGAGTGAAGCGCAGCGCACGGCCGCATTTGCCAAGCTGGCCAAGATCAAGCCAGCCGAGATTCACGAACGCCTGGGCCGCCAGACGCAGCGCCACATCAGCCAGGCAACGGCGTTTGAAATGACCCAGTACTACAACCTGGCGTACGGCAAGGGCGTGCTGTACCAGACTTATAACAGCGGTCCGGGCATGGCCGGCAGCCGCGCGCCAACGCCCTCGGCCAGCGAGCGCAAATTCATGAGCCGTCCGGAGTTCATCAAGGCGAAAAAGGAATTTGACGCTGCCGAACCGGCGATCCGGCATGAAGGCTTTCTGCTGATGCAGGCAATCAACCGGGGCTAAGCGCCGGAAACTTGATGGCCACCTGGAGGCCGCCCAGACGTTCCGACTGCCCCAGCGTCAGCTGGGCGCCATGGTGTTCGGCGATGGCCTTGATGATCGCCAGGCCCAGACCACTACCGCCCGCTTCACTGCCGGCGATGCGATAAAAACGGTCGAACACGCGTTCGCGCTCTTCGGGCGCGATGCCTGGCCCGCTGTCCTCCACCACCAGCAGCGCGCCTTCTGCGGCGCCACTCACCGTCACATCGACGGTGCCGCCCTGCGGCGTGTATTTGATGGCGTTGTCGACCAGATTGCGCATCAGGATCATCAGGGCGTCACCCTGCCCCCGCACCGCGACCTCGTCGGCACGCTGCAGTCCCAGATCCACGCCCTTGTGCTGCGCCGCGCCGGCCATGTCGGCCACAGCCCGCCGCGCCAGGTCGGCCAGACCGACCGGCGCCACACTGGCGCCGCTGGCGTCGCTCGCTTCCTGGCGGGCCAGCACCAGCAGCTGCTCGACCAGGCGCGTGGCGCGTTCAATCCCGGCTGTCAGACGGCCCACCGCAACGCCGCGCGCCTCGCTTGACTCGGCCCGCTCCAGGCTGAGCGCCTGCAGCTTGAGCGCGGCCAGCGGCGTGCGCAGTTCGTGTGCGGCGTCCGCCACAAAATGCTGCTGCGCCTCGAACGCGGTTTTCACGCGCCCGAACAGCAAATTGAGTTCCTGCACCAGCGGCAGCACTTCGTCCGGCAAGCCGGCTTCGGACACCGGCGACAGATCGTCGGCCTGGCGCGCGGCCACCTGCTTGCGCACCCGCGCCACCGGCTTGAGCGAGCCGCTCACGACCCACCACACCACCAGCATCAGAATCGGCATCATGACCGCGATCGGCCCTACCGTGCGCAAGGCCATATTGCCGGCCATGTTGCGGCGCACGGCCATGTCCTGGGCCACCTGCAGGGTCTGGGTCGGGGTCTGGATCGAGAACACGCGGTAAGTCGTATTGTTTTCCCTGACATTGGAAAAACCGAGCACCGCGTGCTGCGGCAGGCGCGCATTGGAAATGGTGCGGAAAGTCTGCACCCCGTCCGGGGTCCAGACCTGCACCAGCAATTCGTTGTTCTCGGCCTGTTCGGCGTCGCGCGCGTCGGTGTTCGACAGCGGCGTACCGGAGCGCAAGGCGAGCGCCATCTGCTGCATGTGATAGTCGAAGATCTGGTCGGCGTTGGCCAGTGCGGTGCGGTAGGCGATGGAAGCTTGCACCACGGCCGCGATGCTGATGGCCGCCAGCAGGAACCACAGCAAACGCCCGCGCAGGGAATGCGACACCATCATGGCTTGGGCACCATATAGCCGACCCCGCGCACATTCTGGATCAATTCGCTGCCCAGCTTTTTGCGCAGGCCATGGATGTAGACTTCAACGGCGTTGCTGGAGACTTCATCGCGCCAGCTGTACAGCTTTTCTTCCAGCTGGGCGCGCGAGAGCACGGCGCCGGGCCGGGCGATCAGCGCTTCCAGCACCGCCCATTCGCGCGCCGACAGCAGCACCACGGCGCCATCGACCTGCACTTCGCGGGTAGCCGGGTTGATGGCGATGTTCTTGTATTCGAAAACCGGTTCGGCGCGGCCGGCGGCACGGCGCAGCAAGGCGCGCAGGCGGGCCAGCAGTTCATCCAGATCGTAGGGTTTCAGCACGTAGTCGTCGGCGCCGGCATCGAGCCCGGCCACGCGCTGGCCGATGGCGTCGCGCGCGGTGGCGATCAGCACCGGGGTGCGGTCCTTGCGGCTGCGCATGGCGCGCAGCACTTCCAGACCATCCAGGCGGGGCAGGCCCAGATCGAGAATCACCAGATCGTAGCTCTGCGACTGGCGCAGGGCGGTATCGGCCATTTCGCCGTCCTTGACCCAGTCGACGGCGTAGTGCTCGGCCCTGAGCAGGTCGAGCACCACTTCGCCGATCATCGTGTCGTCTTCCACCAGCAGCAAACGCATTGTTACCTCATAGTCCGGTTCAAGCTGGTGGGGCGGGCATCAGCCGATCCGCACCGGGATGAAGATTTTGTCAGAGCCGCGCTGAATCAGCAAGGCCACCGACTTGCTCGACTTGCCGACCACGTCGCGTACCTGCTGCACCGAATTGACGGCGCGGCCATTGACCGACAATAGCACGTCGCCCGCCTGCACCCCGGCGTTGGCGGCGGCGCCACCAGCGTCTTCGATCACCAGGCCGGACGCGATGCCGGACTGGCGCTTCTCGTTCGGGTCAAGCGGACGCAGGGCCAGGCCCAGACGCGAGCTGTTGTCGTCGCCCGCGGTGTCATCGCGCTCGCTGGCTGCCACCTTGTCGTCAGCATTGGCCAGGCGCGCATCGATGCGCACGATTTTGCCTTCGCGCCAGACGTCGAGGGTGACCTTGTCGCCCGGCTTGGCCAGACTGAGCATGGCCGGCAGGTCGCCCGAGGCGATGATCGGCTGGCCATCGAGCTTGCGAATCACGTCGCCCGATTTCAGGCCTGCCTTGTCGGCCGCGCCGCCCTTCTCGACGTTCGACACCAGCGCGCCTTCAGGCGACTCGAGCTTGAACGAATCGGCGAAGCCCTGGTTCACTTCCTGCACCGTGACACCGAGCTTGGCGTGCTGCACCTTGCCGGTGGCGACGATCTGGTCCTTGATACGGAAAGCGACATCGATCGGAATCGCAAACGACAGGCCCATGTAGCCGCCGGTCTGGCTGTAGATCTGCGAATTAATGCCGATCACTTCGCCCTTGGTGTTAAACAGCGGACCGCCCGAATTGCCGGGATTGACGGCAACGTCGGTCTGGATGAACGGCACCTGGGTTTCGTCCGGCAGCGAACGCCCCTTGGCGCTGACCACACCGGCCGTTACGGTACTTTCAAGGCCGAATGGCGAACCGATTGCCAGCACCCATTCGCCCACTTTCAAATCGCTGGAGCGGCCCACCGGCACCACCGGCAGATTCCTGGCGTCGATCTTGAGCACCGCCACATCGGTCTTGTTGTCGGAGCCGAGCACGCGGGCGCGGAATTCGCGCCGGTCGTTCAGCTTGACCGTGACCTCCTTGGCGTCGCGCACCACGTGCGCGTTGGTCAGGATGACACCGTCCGGGCTGATAATGAACCCGGAACCGGCGCCAAAAACGGGCCTGTCGCGTTGCTGGCCGCGCGGATTCTGCGGGCCCTGGAAGCGACGGAAAAATTCGAAGAACGGATCATCCTCATCGAACTGCGGACCGCGCTGGGCGCTGGTCTTGGTGCTGCCCATGACGCGGATGTTGACCACCGCCGGGCCATTGCGCGCAACGATGGTGGTGAAGTCGGGCAGCGTGACGCCGGCCGGCACCGGCGCCGGCGCGGCTGCCACCGGTGCGGCCGCTGCCTGGGGCGCGGCCGCTACTGCGGGAGCAGTCGCTGGTGCGGTCAGTGCGACCGCATTGTTATGGTTCACCGTTAATGCACCAACCGCCCCGCCGATCGCGCCTGCGGCAGCAAGGGCGAGCGTGAGTCGCTTAGCGGTGATGGCAGTGATGGCACCTTCGTTATGCATGACTTACTCCTGGATGGAATGGGGTTGTTTAACGATTTGAATGATGCAACAGCAGACTTAGGGACGGCTTAATCAACCAATGCATTGGCCGCGCGATGGCGGCGCGACACAGGACGGGGCGCCCCGAACAGCGGGCGCCCCGTCTTTACTGAGCCTGTCGCCTGAGGCTTATGCGGCCTGGCGTTGCTCCAGTGCCTGCACGTTGTCGCCACCGTCGATGACGATCTTGCGCGGCTTGAGCGCCTCGGGCACTTCGCGCACCAGTTCAATGGTCAGCATGCCGTTGTCGAACGACGCCGTGGTGACCTTGACGTGGTTGGCGAGCTGGAAGCGCTGCTCGAAGTCGCGTGCCGCAATGCCGCGGTGCAGATAGGTACGTTGCTGCTCGTCCTTCTGCTTGCGGCCGGTGACGTGCAGCGCGTCACGCTCGGCAACGATCTCGACTTCCGAACGGTCGAACCCGGCAAGCGCCATCACGATGCGGTACTTGTCTTCGGAAACCAGTTCGATGTTGTACGGTGGATAGCTAGGCTGGGCGTCGGCACGCTGCGATTCCAGCATGTTGGCCAGACGGTCGAAGCCGATAGCGGAACGATAGAGAGGAGTAAGGTCGAATGTACGCATGATAAGTATCCTTTGAAAGTTAAGCGATAAGTTGACGGACCTCGTTGAGCATCCGTTGGGTCGAATCTAAGGTCGACCTCCAGCCCTTTCAAGGCCTTGAAAAATACGATTTTTTGCCCAATGGACCAAAAAATATTTTGTTTTAAGCTTGCCAAAGCGCTATCCTCGGCGCATGGACTCCATCGAGGTTGCCCCCGCCCTGGTGGCGGCGCAGGAAGAAAATGCCCGCTTGCGCGCCGAGCTTCTGCGCTTGCAGGCCGCTGGCCGAACCTACTGCTCGATCCTCGACCACGCCCCGGTGCTGATTTCCACCAAAGACCTGGATGGCAATATTGTGTCGGCCAATCCCCATTTCGAGATGCTCGACGGCTATGACGCGGCCAGTTTCATCGGCAAGAACGTGTTTGATGTCTTCCCCAAGGAAATTGCCGAGCAGCTCAGACGAAACGATGTACGGGCGGCGGCCGAACAGCGCGCCATCCAGGAAGAAGAAACGGTGTTTCACCGCGACAAAACGCCGCATGTGTACGCGACCGTCAAATTCCCGCTGTTCGACAGCAGCGGCGCGGTGTGCGGCACCTGCGCCATTTCGACCGATATCACGGCCACCCGCGCGGCCGAACTGGACAGCATGACCGATGAACTGACCGGCCTGAAAAACCGGCGCTATCTGAACATGCGTTTCACGGAAGAATGGCGGCGCGCCCAGCGCGACCGCCGTCCGCTCACGCTGCTGCTGGCCGACCTCGATGCCTTCAAGGGTTATAACGACAGTTACGGCCACCCGCGCGGTGACGCGGTGCTGATTGCCGCGGCGCGCGCCATCGACAGCACGCTCAACCGCCCGGGCGACCTGGTGTTTCGCATCGGCGGCGACGAATTCGCCTGCCTGTTCGCCACCGCCGGCGCGCCGGAAAGCCTGGCGCTGGCGGCCGAGATCCAGGCCGGGCTGGCGCTGCGCAATATTGCCCATGCGGGCAACGCGCCGCATGCCAGAGTGACGCTGTCGATCGGCCTGGCGGTGCTCGATCCGGCGCGCGAAATGAGCCTGGCCGGCGCCTACGAACTGGCCGACGGCGCCCTCTACCGCGCCAAACACCAGGGTCGCAATACGATCTCGTGCTGATGGTGTATGCTGCGTTTATGACTACCGATACCGACATTCAGCTGAGCGGGCCGTTCAAGGCCAGTGACAGCAGCGGCCGTTCCCACGACGTCAAGGCAGTGCGCATTTTCGACGAGGGCTACGGAATCATTGATGTGTACGTGGACTTTGCCACCCCGATCGAACCCGGGCTGTACAAGGACCGCACCCTGGTCAACGCCATCATCGACCGCCTGCGCGCGCTTGGCTACGTGGGCCCCAATTTCGAGCACAGCGACCCCGGTCTGCAAGACCGCAAGCTGATCGTACTGGAAGCGCCCGAGGAATTTTCCGCCTTCGCTAAACTCAAGGGCTGGAAGAACCTGGCGGAAGAATTCGACGAAGACTGATGTGCTCGCGCGCTAAGTGAAATAGCGCACATACAAGGCCGTTTCCCAGGCGCAGGATAGATTGCATGAGCAAACTACTCCATACCCTCGTCATCCGCCCCGACCAGGTTCAGGGTCCGGCCCACGGCATGCCCATCGGGCGGCCGGATTCGCTGACTTCGCAGCACATCGAAGTGGGCATCGTGTTACGCGACATGCTCGGTGAAGCCTGCGCTGCCGACTACCTGGCCAGGCACGATGTGGCCAGCACGGTGGCGCAGCGGGTGCTGGGCGAGCCGGCCCGACGGCGCAGCAGCAACGTTGCCGCGCCCGAACTTGGCGACGCCGACGATGGCGCGCAGCGCCACTGAGCGTTACTGAGCGCCGCTACACGACGTAGCGTTCGCTCCAGGCGGCAATCATGCTCGCCACCCACTCCGCGTCTTCCTTGCGAGTAAGCAAGTGATCAGCATCATCCAATGAAATGAAGCTTTTCGGATGCTTGGCCGCGGTAAAGATGTGCAAGGCGTTGCTGATATCGACAGTCTGATCCTGGGGCGAATGCATCACCAGCAGCGCGCGCCGCAGGTGGGCCGTCTTTTCATTCAGATTGTGTTCCGCCGCGTCGGTCAGGAAATGGCGTTTGATGGTGAACGCGCGGCCGGCCAGCTGGACCTCGGCCTCGCCGTCTGAATGAATCGCTTCCAGATGGGTGCGGAACAGGCCCACCACATGTTCCGGATCGCTGGGCGCACCGATGGTCACCACAGCCTTGCACTCGGCAATTTCGCTGGCCGCCGCCAGCACGGCGGCGCCACCCAGGCTGTGGCCGACCAGCAACGCTGGCGCCTGGAAGCGGGTGCGCATGAAATCGGCGGCCGCGACCAGATCTTGCAGATTCGATGAAAAATTGGTGTTGGCGAAATCGCCTTCGCTCGCGCCCAGGCCGGTAAAGTCGAAGCGCAGCACGGCAATGCCGTGTTCGCTGAGCGATTTGGCAATGCGGCTGGCGGCAAATACATCCTTGCCGCAGGTAAAGCAATGGGCGAACAGCGCGTAGGCCTTGATGGCCCCTTCCGGGGCATCCAGACGGGCGGCCAGCATCTGGCCGTCGCTGCCGGTGAACTCCTCTCGGGTGCTTTGCATGCGCACTTCCTCGGGTCAGTTTTTTGCGGGAATGTGTAGTCTATATCATGACACATCGCCAATACGACGGACACAAAAAAACGTGTGGCCATGTCGCCGCCAGGGTTTCTGGAACTAATCAAAGGGTCGCTGTCAAATTGCTTTGACTTAAGGAGCGGCCCGTATGGATTTTCAATTTTTCGATAACCCGATGGGCCGCTGGGCGTTGGCGTCCGGCATCGCCGTGCTGCTGATGCTGACCTCGATGGTGACCAGGAAATTTCTGGTCCGCAGGCTGGCGCCCATCGTCCAGCGCACCAGTACCCGGATCGATGATTTTGCCCTGCGCATGCTGGGCGCCACCTATCGCATCACGGTTGCCATCGTGGCCATTTATGTGGGCAGCCTGGTGCTGGAACTGCACCCGCGGGTGGAGCTGATACTGGCGCGGGCCGCAGTGACCGCCTTCCTGATCCAGGTGGCGCTGTGGGGCGACCGTGGCGTGCGCATCTGGCGCAAGGTGTACCACGCGCGGGCAGCGGCGGCGGCCGACTCGGCCGGCCACAGTTCGATGACGGTCATCTGCTTTATTCTGCGCCTGGTGTTATGGGTGGTCATCTCGCTGGTGATCCTCGACAATCTGGGCGTCAACATTACCGCCCTGGTGGCCAGCCTTGGCATTGGCGGTATTGCGGTGGCGCTGGCGATGCAGAATATTCTGGGCGACCTGTTCGCCTCGCTGTCGATCGTGCTCGACAAGCCGTTCGTGGTGGGCGACTTCATCATTGTGGGCGACGCCCTGGGCGCAGTGCAATACATCGGCCTAAAGACCACGCGCCTGGCCGGACTCGGCGGTGAGCAGATCGTGTTTTCGAACGCTGAATTGTTGCGCAGCCGCATACACAATCACCAGCGCATGCAGACCCGGCGCGTGGCTTTCATTTTGCGCGTGACCTACAAGTCCAGCGAGGAGCAGTTGCGCTCCATCCCCGGCATCGTGCGCGAGGTGGTCGACGCGCAAAAAACCGCCGCCTTCGAGCGCGCGCATTTTTCCGCCTACTCGGAATCCTCGCTCGATTTCGAGGTCGTGTATCACGTGCAGAGCCCGGATTATTTTGTGCACATGGACACCCAGCAAGCAATCTACCTGGCCATTTTCGGCCGCTTTGCCGCCAACGGCATTGAATTTGCCCACCCCACCCGGGTGGTGCGGCTGGCGGACGAACATCCGGCCGCCAAGCGGGAGAGCAAGCCGGACAACACCTTCCGCAACGTGGGCAACCGCGCGCACTAGCCCTGGCGCGCCGCCAGCGCCGCCAGCCGTTCCGGCGGCAGCGGCGCCACCTTGTTGCGCTGCGCGGCGGCTTGCCCCAGTTCCCACAAATCGAGCGCCTGCTGCATCAGCAGCCAGGTTTCCGGCGGGGTATTGAGCAGGCTCGCAACCCGCACCGCCATGGCGGGCGACAGCGCGCGCTTTTCCAGCAACAGGTCGGAAATGCTGAAGCGGCTTACCTGCAATAATTTTGCCAGCTCCGTCTGGGTCAGTCCCAGTGGCGGCAATATTTCTTCGCGCAGGACGGCGCCGGGATGGGTCGGCCGCCGCTGCGGATCGTGCTGCGATGTCATGGGTGCGGATCCTTCAGATACATGATTGCCTTTCAAACTAGCCGAACAGGCCGTGCAAAAACCAGCGGGGCTCGGCCTCCCCGGCCCCACCCACGATGCGCTCGCGGTAGACCCAGTAATGGGCATGGTCCAGCCCTTCGGCGATGAAGTAGTCGCGGGTTTGCGACTGGCTCCACCAGCCGGCCTCGATCCGCTCGGGCGTGGAAGCCATTTTCAGGGGCGAGCCGTAGAAGGGGCGATGGTTGCGCATCAGCAGCGCGATCGGCTTGGCCAGCAGCCAGCCCGGACGCGGCAGGCTCAGCACGTCGGGCGGCATTTGCGCCAGTTGCACGCTGGCGCGGATCTTCTTGTGCACCGGCAGCCATTGGTTGGCCAGCTCGGGCCGGTAGTCGGCCTGGGGCGCGGCCTGCAGCACATTCTCGGCGCCCAGCCGTGCCACCAGCAATTCGAACAGGCGCAGCTGGTCGTCCTCGCTGCCGCCGGGGTCGGGAAACAGCGATTCGCTGGGCGGCGCCATCGGCTGCACCTGGGGCGCCGTCAGGCACAGGCCGATGACATGCGCCACCAGCTCCAGCTTGCCCAGCCGCTCCTTGAGCAGGCGCACCAGGTGGTCGTCGCGCCAGGTGGGCTCGGCCAGCGCGATTTCCAGCACGGTGGGCGGGCGCGCCACCCGGCCCCGTTCATGTTCGAGTTCGAGCACGATGCGCTCGACCGCCAGCTGGCGGGCGCACAGCCAGCCCGTCATTTGCAGCAGCAGACGGTGCGCGCCGAACAGCAGGGCCTCGGCATTCTCGACCCGGTCGAACAGTTCCAGCCTGGCACGGAAGGTGGTGGGCGCCTCGATCCAGTCGAACAGTTCGGGTGTCATGCCGTAGGCGGCGTCGAGCAGATCGAGCAGCGCGCGCCCGCAGCGGCGTTGCAAACCGGGCCGCGGCAGACGCCGCATGTCGCCCAGGGTAAAGCAGCCGATGCCCTCGAACCAGGCGGCGAAGGCGCGCCCCGGTGGCGGCAAGGCGCTGGGCAGCCGGTCCAGGCGCCGCACCAGCGCCGCCATGCCCAGGGCCCGGCCTGCATCCTGGCGTGCCAGCAGCCAGGCCCCGCGCGCGGTGGGCGCGCAGCTGAGCACGGCAGAAAAACCCAGCGCGCGCAAATTGGCGCGGATGCTCCGGCACAAGGCGCGAATGCCGCCAAACAGGCGCAGGCTGGCCCCCACGTCCATCAGCAGGGTCGCTTCCTCGGCCTGGGCCACCAGCGGCGTGTACTGCAGCAGGGTCATGGCGACCTCGTGCAGGGCGGCCGCTTCGCGCTCGGCGCTGCGTTCGTGCAGGCGCGCCTCGGGCAGGAGCATCAGCACCCCGCCACGCCGCAAGCCAGGATGCACACCGGCAGCACGCGCCACCGGCGACAAGGCCAGCACGCGCTCCTGCTCGAGCACCACACTGCCCTTGTCAGCTGACCAGTGCGGGCTGAACACTTCGAGCGGGAGCTGGGGCAGGTACAGCCCGATCCAGAGTCGCATGGCGCTGCAGTAAAGAAGGAGTAAGTGGCAGGAACAGCGGCGCATCGCGCTGCGGCCCCCGGCGTTTGACAAAGCCGATTTCGATGCCGCCGGCGGCCGGCCGCAGCGCCAGGCGCAGCGGCGCGGGCGAGGCATCTTGCGCGGCGGCGAGCGGGCGCAGCATGAAAAACAGGCTGTCCCCGCTTTGCGCGGCCAGGTGCAGGCGGCGCAGCGTTTCGCCGCGCGCATGGCTTTGCCAGAACAGCAGCGCGCCGCAGGTGCCGCTGCGCAGCACCTGTTCGGCCGCCCACAGGGCGTCGCTGCTGCGGCTGCTGCGGATCCAGACCAGCTGCGAGGGCGACAGCCCCATGGCGGCCAGCGCCAGCGCCTGGGGCGGATGGGGCGGCTGCAGCAGCACGATGCGGCGCCGCGCGACCTTGGCCAGCGCCGGCGACAGCAGGCGCAGCTCGCCGATGCCGGGCTGCTGGGGCAGCAGATCGATCAGGGTGCCGGTGGGCCAGCCGCCCCCGAGCAACTGCGGCGACAGGGTGGGATGGCCGGTGTCGACGCAGCGCGTGGTGGCATGCGCCAGCTGCGAGGCGCGCCAGAGGGAGGGATGCAAGTCCTCCGGAGCGGCAAGGGAATCAGGGCGGTTCATGGTGTTTGCATGGAAAAGTACTGTATGGATGTACAGTACTCGTTGCGTTCGATTTTGGCAAGGGCAATCGTGCAGAGAAAGTGTCAGCTCGGGAAAGTTGCACAACCCGCAATGAACGTGTATGTTTCAGCGGAAACTCAACTTTCCAGGAAACGCCATGCATTTTGAAGTCCCCAAGTCCAAACACCTGAAAGAATTTGCTGGCGAATACCTGATGATCGTGATCAGTATCCTGACCGCGCTGGCGCTCGAACATGGCGCCCAGTCGCTCCATCACCACACGCTGGCACAGCAGGCCGCCCAGAAAATTGATGCCGAAATCAAGGCCAATGTCGACGAGCTGAACAAGGTCATCGAGCACAATGAAAAACGCGCGAACGAGCTGGAACTGATCCGGGAAGCCCTGCTGGCCGACATCAAGGCCGCGGCCATGAACGATGAAGCGCTGATGAAGCACATCGTCGAGAAATACAAGGGCGCCTTCTCGCTCAGCCTGCATACGCCGACCCTGCGCCGCGAAGCGTGGGAAGTGGCGGTGGCCAACCAGTCCGTGAGCTGGATGAACAGCAGCGAACTGAAGCGCTATTCGGCCGCCTACGCGCTGATGCGCGATGTCCAGTCCTACGCCAGCAACGGCGCTGCCATGTTCATCGACCGCCCGCACCTGATCGATGTGATGAGCAATGTGCAGATGGGCGTGTCGAATCCGCGCGAGGTGTACCGCATGCTCAACCAGGAAATCGGTTCCTACCGCAGCGCCAATACCAATCTGCGCGAACTGCAGAAGGAATTGTCCGGCACGGGGCAGTGAAGTATCCGACGATTGCCAGCGGCGTCGTTTTCAGCGCCCCGCCAACGCCATTCCCCTGTCTCTTATACAATCGGTAGCTGATCACTCAGTCAACCTTTTCATCCGGAGGCAAGCATGTCGGGCTATAGCATCAACATCGAACAGAAAACCCTCGAAGGCAACAACTTCCGCGAAGTGCTGTACACCACCAAACGCAGCCAGCTGGTCATCATGACCTTGCAGGCCAGCGAAGAAATCGGCATGGAGCACCATACCGGCCACGACCAGTTCATCCGCGTCGAGTCCGGTACCGGCGTGGCCATCCTGGACGGCGAACAGCACCAGCTCGAAGACGGCACCGCCGTGGTGATCCCGGCCGGCACCGAGCACAATGTCATCAACACCTCCAGCACCGAGCCGCTGCGCCTGTACACGCTGTACACCCCGCCCGAGCACCCGGACGGCATCATCCACAAGACCAAGGCCGAGGCCGACGAATACGAACAGCAGCACGGCCACTAATTCCCAAGGACCTCCCATGTCGATCACCGTCACCCGCGACCTGTCGCAAGCAATGGCCCACCAGGTGCACATTGGCGCCCACCAATTCACTGTCGACGGCAGCATCGCCGAAGGCGGTGACGACCTCGGTCCCAGCCCGCACGATCTGTACGATGCCGCCATCTCGGCCTGCAAGGCCCTGACCCTGGTCTGGTACGCGCGCCGCAAGGACATCGCGCTGACCGATGTGCGCGTCGAGACCACGCGCGACGCCAGCGAGGAACGACAGGGCAGCTACCGTCTGCATGCCACCTTGCACCTGGCGGGCGATCTGTCCGACGCCCAGCGCGAAGAACTGCTGGGCGTGGCCGAGAAATGCCCGATCCACAAGCTGATGACCAAGGTCACCACCGAAATCACCACCTCACTGGGGTAAGCCATGAGCGTCGAACACTTACTCAAATCGCATCCCAAGGATCTGGGCGGCGGCTTCATGGTGCGCCGGGTGCTGCCCTCGGCCGCCAAACAGGCCGTGGGTCCCTTCATTTTCTTCGACCATTTCGGTCCGGTCGAGGCGCCCGCCGATGCCAACCACGACGTGCGGCCGCATCCCCACATCGGCCTGGCCACGGTCACGTATTTGTATGAAGGCGCGATGGAACACCGCGACAGCGTCGGCTCGGTACAGCGCATCGAACCGGGCGCGATCAACTGGATGACTTCCGGCAGCGGCATCGTCCATTCCGAACGCACCCCGGCCGACCTGAAAGGCAAACCGCGCCGCAGCCACGGCCTGCAGTTATGGGCGGCCCTGCCCAAAGAACACGAGGAAACCGCGCCCAGCTTCGCCCACACGCCGGCCAGCGCAATTCCTTCGGTCAGTTTTGACGGCGGCAGCGCGCGCATCCTGATCGGCAGCGCGTTCGGCAAAACCTCGCCCGTGGCGACCTTCAGCGAAACGCTGTATCTCGACATCGCGCTCGAGGCGGGCCGCGAACTGGTGCTGGCCGACCTGCCGGCCGAAGCGGCCATCTATACCGTCAGCGGCAGCATCGCGGTCGACGGCGACCCACTCGACCCGTCCATGATGGCGTATCTGGAACCGGGCAGCGGCGTGCGCGTGAGCAGCGCTACCGGCGCCCAGTTCGTGGTGATCGGCGGCGCCCCGCTCGACGGCCCGCGCTACATCTTCTGGAACTTCGTATCGTCAAGCAAGGAACGGCTGGCCAAAGCGTCCGAGGACTGGGAGCAGCAGCGTTACGCCAGGGTGCCCGGCGAGACCGAATTCATTCCGCTGCCCAAGCCGCTGCGCCCCGCTTAAGGCCGCGCGGGCGCTTGCGCCAGCGCCGCCATGGTCGCTGCCTCCACGGCAGCGTCGTTCTCCATGTCGACCTGCAACACGGTATCCGGCACCCACGCCTGGTTGTCGCCGCGCAGGCGATTGCGCCAGACCTTGAGCGGCAAGATCAATCGATTCCCGCTTGGCATCTCTTTCCATCCGACGTCGATATACACGGTATCCGAACTGGTGCTGCGGCCCAGGTGGCGGGCGCCCGGGACCGTTAATACGGCGTCGGCCAAATCCAGACAGGCACTGGCGCAGCGCGCGTCGGTGATCAGGGCCACCGTGACCCCGCCCGGGTAGTCGCGCAATGTGCCGCCATGGCGTGCCACGTCCTTCACGGTCACGCGCGGACCGCCAGGCTGGGTTACCCAGGCTTCACCGGCGTCACCGGCGGCGCGCATGGCGTCGGCAAAGCGGCGTGCCTCGCGCACCCGCTCGCTGTCCTTGCCGTACAAACTCTCGAAGTGCGACATGAAGTTGCCGGTATGCGCAATCGAAAAAGGCGAGACCCGCCATTGCGCGTACGTTTGCGGCAGCGCCTCCAGTTCCGCATCGGGGATTTTTCTGTCCAGTCCGCCCGTCGCCGCGACGAACAGCTGATCGCCGATCGCGCTGTCACCGCCGTTGTTGCCGCGCGCATCGAAAACGATCCGCTGCACACCGCGAATCTGCGCCAGCGCCTCGCACATCTTTTCCAGCGCCGCCGCTTGCCCGCTGCCTTCCTGCAAACTGAAATTGGCAGCCCGGATCCACAAGGTCCCGTCGCGTAGCCAGTAACTGTTCTCCTTTGGCGCCGGGGGCGGCGTGGCGCGCCCGCTGAAGTAGGCCTCGAAAGCCGCATAGCCCCAGGGCTGATAAGCGACCTGGTAGCCCACCACCTTGCCGCTCTCTTCGAACTGGCATTGTTGCAGTTTCAAATCGGAGAACCAGGCAAACGCCAGATCCGATGCCCGCGCGCCCATCGCTGCCTCACGCCGGTCATCAAAGGGCGCAACGTTCTGCGCGTACAGGGTCCGTGCCGGCTTCCCATCGCAGGCAATCAACCTGGCCCCTGGCGCCGGTTGCGCCAGGGGCCAGTTGGCAACGGTGGCGGCGATCACGAACTGCTCGTCGCGCCATTCCATCAGCCAGCCGGCAAAGGCGATGGTGGCGTTGCGCGGGCGCCGGTCATCCGAATACACCAGGTGGCCGTCGCGGAAACTGGTGCTGTAGAGGCGGACTGCGGAAATCGCGCTGTCGTAGTTGTCGACCCGGCCGATTTGGGCCAGCGCGTCGCGGTAGGCCGCTTCGGCTTGCGCGCGAAAGCCAGGATTGTGCGCATCAATCGCAGCCGGATGCGAGGCCAGGATCAGCGCGTGCGCCGCGTCCAGGTCGGTCCTGGCGAATTGCTGCCACTGCAAGGCGGTACGGGTCTCGGGCGGCGCGCTGGCGCAGCCGGCCAGGGTCAGCAACGCTACAGCGCAAGCCATCGTCAGACGTCGATCCATGGGCATCCTCTGAAAAAGTAGACGCACCATCCTAAGTCAGAATGATATTTTTACCAACAATTTCTCGCGCGATGCTAGAATTCAATATCCATTGCAATCGACCTCACGATGTCCATCACATTCACGCCTAGCCGCCCTCGCCTGCTCGCAGCCGCCCTCCTGTTCGCCGCCCTCGCCAGCCCCGCCCATGCCGAGCTCTACAAATGGGTCGATGCCAATGGCAAGATCCATTACTCGGATCGTGCCGATGCCGGCAAGGCCAAGGTGGACACGCTGACGACGGCGCCGAAAGCGAAGCCCTCGACGGCATTATCAAGCACACCCAACTGGCAGCAGCAGGAAGAAGAATCCAGAAAGCGGCGTGAAGTCGCCCAGGCCGAAGCGGCCAAACAGAAAGCTCCGGCGCAACAGCGCCCGCACGAAGGCTACCGCAACGGCAAACCGGAAACCGACGACAGCCGCTGCCGGCTGGCGCGCGACATTCTCAGTGGCGCGGCACGCCACAGCGGCGGTGCGCCGACTGACCGAAACGACATCGAAATCGCCCAGCGCGACGTGCAAGCGTTCTGCAAATAGGCTGGCAGTGCGGTTTTACGCGTAAGAGCGTCTGGTTGCGAGTACGCAGCCGCCGCACACCAGCAGCAAAAGCAAGCCGGGTATCAGGGAAATCAGCGTCGACAGCGGGTCCCTGACCGGCCAGCCGCTGAGCGTCAGCATGACAATCATGCCTGTCCAAAGCAGGGCCGTGCCGGCACAAAGCGCATACAGAAGATATTTGGCCCAAATCGCGCGCACGACAAGTCCGGCGGCCAGGATCAACAAGCCGGCCGAGACCACGAGCCAGACCGGCACGCCGCGCGTCAAACCCCACCAGCCGCAGTACACGGCGACGAGCAACAACATCAATGGCGAGAACAGGCGGGCCGGCAGTTCCGCCGCCACGGCGCGAAAATGCATCATCGTGCGGCGTAGGAGCGTTGGGTCGCGAACGTACAGCCGACGCAGATGCAGATGCCCAGCACCTTGCCCCATAGCAGCTTGAACAGGAGCGCAGCGCTGGGCGCGCCGATACCCGTCACCACATAGATCCCGACTGCCAGATATCCGAGGCAGACCAGCGTCGCGATCACGTAGTAAAGATACTTCGCCCACGTCTTGCGCAGCGCCAGTCCGACTGCGACAGCAACATACAGGGCCGCGACCAGACACAAGAGCGGCATCCCCGTTTGTACCGCCTGCCAGCACCGGAACACGGCGGCAATCGTCAGAATCACAGGCGTAGCGAAACGGACGGCGCGGCCGGCCGCCACCGGCAGGCCGTCATGGGCCAGCGGCGCAAACTGCGCGACGGGTGGCGCATACGGCGAGCTCGAACTGTCTTTCATGCGGCTTAGGCAGGCGAACCTGGCAGGAAGAAACGCCGAGTATGCAGGCGCGCATGGTCTATGGCAAGGGCAAAAAAAAAACGCTCCGGAAAACCGGAGCGCTCTGTTCGCCAGCCTGCAGCGCTTACCAGCTTGCCTTGAGCGTGTACTTGCCGTTGGTCGCGCCGGTGCCGCCACTGTAGTAGTAGACCCGCACGTACAGTGTTTCCGCCACGGCGCCCGCGGTACGGCTCACGGTATCGGCCTGGCCGGTGCCCTTGATGCTGGTCGCCAGCGAGCTGCCCGTGCTGCTTTGCAGCTGCAGATCGTAGTCGGACGTGCCGTTCGGCGTCATCACCGCCGTCAGCGTTTTGCCGGCTGGCAGGACGACCTTGAAGAAGTCGATATCGCCGGTGGCGCTCATGGTGGCGTTGACGGTGGTGCCGGCCGTGGCCACGCTGTTGGCGGTCGCAAGCGTGTTGTTCGACTCCGTCTCGTTGATGGTCGGGCCGACCACCACGTTGCTAAGAATCTTCTGCGCTTCGAACTTGGCCTGGAAGGTGTTCGCGTACGCCAGGTCGCCAGGATACAGGGCCTTGGCGGCGTTCACGATGGAGGTCGCCATGACCGGCATCTTGACCCCGCTGCCCAGGCCGAAGTGCGCCTCCAGAATGATCTTGTCGATATTGGCGCGTGGCTTGCCGGCAGCGAGCAGCGCTTTCATCGCTTCGAACAGTGGCGCCGACCACAGCTCGTCGGACTGGAACGTCACCCCATTTTCCGTCACCGAAGTGTGCGCGCCATACGTCTTGCTGCTGTTGTACCAGGCGTTGGTGCGGTTCAGCAGGCGCCCGTCCCAGCACGCACCATGGCCGTCCCAGCTGAACACCCACTCCGGGTGGTAGACGCTGCCGTTCGGGCGGCTGTACGAATACGAACCGGCCCAGTAGTCGCCGAAGCCTTCGCCCATGCCGCCGGTATCGCCGCCCGACCAGCTCGGGTTGATGTTGGCCTGGATCGCGTGGCCATACTCGTGCAGGATCACGTCGGCGTCTTCACTGTCGTTGACGCAGCCGTGGCCGAAGGCCAGGTAGTCGGTGGCGCCGCGGCTGTAGTGCGAGTTGTCGTCGCCGTTGACGCCATCGGTATCGACGTCGAGCGGACGGTTGATGATCGACTTGGTCCCGGTGAAGCCGAGCGACTGGATGTAGCGCTGGTTCTGGTCCAGATGGAAGTAGACGTTGGTGTCGTCAAAGGCGTTGTTGCCGCGCTTGGCCGTCCACACGCCGTTGGTGGTGGTGCTTGGCCCGGTGGCCGGCGCTTCGATGTTCTTGAGGTTGACGTACGGGCCGCTCAGCTTGTAGACGCCGCCGGTCACCGTCAGGTCGGCCAAGGTCTTGGTCTGGTAGGCGGCATCGAACGCCGACGCGGCCGAGGTATCGGTCAGCGTGTTGTTGTTGAGCGTGGTGCGCGGATCGGGGTCGAAGGCCAGGCCGGTGCCATTGATGCCTGACGGGACCAGCAAGGCGCTGGCATCCATCGGCTTGGGTGGCTTGACCTGCTTCTTGGCTTCCTCGGTGGCGGCCAGGCGGTCGAGCGGCGCGGCCAGCAGCTGGGCCCGTGCGGCCAGGCTGCGCTCACCGCCCTTGTTGGTGCGCGGCAGCGACAGCGAGTAGGAATCGATCAGCGCCCCGTCATGCGCGTTCAGGTATTGCACGAAGCCGCCAGTCGGCATTTCGGCCTGGATCGTGACCTTGCGTGCCAGCTGCACGCCATCCTTGGTCGGTACCCACACCAGCTCGCCCTTCGGCACGGCCACCAGCTTGTGCTGCACCTTCATGTTGGCCCAGCCGCGGTCCAGTGCCTGGTCTTCGCTCAGCTGATGCTGGTTGTAGAGCTGGTTGACCGCCTTGGCATCCACGGCAGCGGAAATGTGACGCGTTTCATTGAAGATTTTCTGCAGCTGTCCCGTCTTGCTGATCGAGACGATGATTTCCGCGCGGTCCACAGGCAGGCCGCGCAGCATCTGCTGGTAGGTGTAGTGGGTTGCCGTCAGCGATTCCTGCACCCTGGTTTGCACCAGATTGTCGAGCGATGGCGACAAACCGAAACGCGCGGCATTGGCGCGCAGCGCCTGCTCGGGCGAACGTACGCTGGTGTTGCTGAAAACGGTCAGATTCTCGACCACGGTGCTGCCGGCCAGCGCAGGCGTTGCGTAGGCGAGCACGAGCATGGAGGCGAGAATGGTGCGCGAAAAAGTAGGCATGCGGAAACTCCCTTTTGAATGGAAAACCGATGTTTTAAATGAGGAGCGAGCACAACTGTGCTCGCGTAAAGACGAGTATAAACACGAAGAACACCGTGTTTTTAAAACCTGATCGATTTGGACATTCGCGCAGCCGGTGTCTCATTTAAGACATTTCAACCGGGCACCAGACGCATTGCGGTAGCATTGTTTTTTGCCTTCGGATCAAAGGAAAACCCTATGCGCCATGCATGCATCGGGCTGCTCGCAGCCTTCTCGATCTCGGCCTGCGCCAGCGCACAGGCGCCGCAGCAAACTGCCATCGCCGATACCGAACCGGACGTGACCGAGCGTGTCGCTGCCATCCTGGCCCAGGCCGCGCAGGACAAGCTCGGGGCCGAGCCGCTGACCGAGAATGCGCGCGCCGCCCTGGGCGCGCCGCAACTGCAGGCGATGAGCGCGCTGCTGCGCCGCTGTGCCACCCAGCCGG
>DASWMN010000422.1:0-4629 GCA_036399735.1 Telluria sp.
CGGGTCGGGTGCTTCGGGCAGCCTGTTCGGTGCGACCGGTTCCTCGAACTTCATGTCCAAGTCAACCGGCGTTGCTGCCGCTGTCTTCTTCTCCTCGACCCTGGTGCTGGCCCACTTCGCCACCAACCGCGGCGATGGTGCGATCAGCGGCGGCGTGATGGAAAAAGCACCGGTCACGGCGCCGGCTGCGGTTCCAGGCGCCATCCCGTCGGCACCGACTGCAGCACCAGCACCGGCACCGGCCGCACCAGCGGGCGTCACGACGCCGGCACCGGCTGCGCCAGCAACGCCAGCGCCCGCGCCAGGCCAGATTCCGAAGTAAGCTGCACACTGTTTCAGCAGCATCCGTCATTCCTCGTGGCGGATGCAAAAAAGAAGCATAAATTTTCGTTTTTCAGCTTGTTATAGCGCAAGTTTGCATTGAATACGACTCTGTAACAATGTAGAATAGCGGACTCAATGCCGACGTGGTGAAATTGGTAGACACGCTATCTTGAGGGGGTAGTGGGAGAAATCCTGTGCGAGTTCGAGTCTCGCCGTCGGCACCAGAAATCTAGAAGCCAGCAAGGGCTGCGCCTAAGCTGGCTTTTTTGCGAGGATCAGTCGTTTCGATCCTGGTGGTAGGCTTCAAGCCAGGATTGGACGATAGGGCGCTGCGCCAGCAGTGTTTCATTAACCGATCGATCAAAAAGGCTTCATCCGTGAACCTCGATAATTACTTCCCCGTACTTCTTTTCATTCTGGTTGGCATCGGCGTCGGTGTCGCACCCCAGCTGCTGGGCTACCTGCTCGGACCCAACAAGCCAGATTCCGCTAAACTGTCGCCTTACGAGTGTGGCTTCGAAGCATTTGAAGATGCTCGTATGAAGTTCGACGTCCGCTACTACCTGGTAGCAATCCTGTTTATTTTGTTTGATCTGGAAACGGCATTCTTCTTCCCATGGGGTGTCTCCATGCGTGAACTGGGCTGGTCCGGGTTCGTTACGATGATGGTGTTCATCGCCGAATTCGTGGTTGGTTTTTGGTATATCTGGAAGAAAGGTGCCCTTGATTGGGAATAAGCCATGTCAATTGAAGGCGTATTAAACGAAGGTTTCGTCACCACGACGGCCGACAAGCTGATCAACTGGGCACGCACCGGGTCGATGTTCCCGATGACGTTTGGCCTGGCTTGCTGCGCGGTCGAAATGATGCACACGGGCGCTGCCCGCTATGACATGGACCGTTTTGGTGTCGTGTTCCGTCCATCCCCGCGCCAGTCCGACGTGATGATCGTCGCCGGCACGCTGTGCAACAAGATGGCGCCGGCGCTGCGCAAGGTCTACGACCAGATGCCGGAACCACGCTGGGTCATTTCCATGGGTTCGTGCGCCAACGGCGGCGGCTACTACCACTACTCATACTCGGTGGTGCGCGGCTGCGACCGCATCGTGCCGGTCGACGTGTACGTACCAGGCTGCCCGCCAACCGCTGAGGCGCTGCTGTACGGCATTCTGCAACTGCAGAACAAGATCAAGCGCACCAACACCATCGCCCGCTAATCATGACAAGTAAAATCGAAAACCTGGCCTCGACCCTGGCATCCGTGCTGGGCGAGTCCGTGCAAATCAGCACCGCGCTGGGCGAAGTGACGCTTGTCGTCAAGGCCGCCGACTACGCTGCGACCATGCTGACGCTGCGCGATGAGCCATCGCTGCGCTTTGACCAGCTGATCGACCTGTGCGGTGTGGATTATTCCACCTACGGCGAAGGCACCTGGGATGGCCTGCGTTTTGCGGCCGTGTCGCACCTGCTGTCGCTGGTGCACAACTGGCGCGTGCGCGTGCGCGTGTTTGCCGCCGATGACGAGATGCCGGTACTGGCCTCCGTCACCAGCGTCTGGCGCGCTGCCAACTGGTACGAGCGCGAAGCGTTCGACCTGTACGGCATCCTGTTTGAAGGTCACAACGACCTGCGCCGCATCCTGACCGACTACGGCTTCATCGGCCACCCGTTCCGCAAAGACTTCCCGATCACCGGTTTTGTCGAAATGCGCTACGACCCCGAGCAAAAGCGCGTCATCTACCAGCCGGTCACGATCGAGCCGCGTGAAATCATTCCTCGCGTGATCCGCGAAGAAACCTACGGGATGAAATAATGGCTGAGATTAAGAACTACACCCTGAACTTCGGTCCGCAGCACCCGGCAGCGCACGGCGTGCTGCGCCTGGTGCTTGAGCTCGACGGCGAAGTGATTCAACGTGCCGACCCGCACATCGGCCTGCTGCACCGCGGCACCGAGAAGCTGGCCGAAACCCGTACCTATCTGCAGTCGGTGCCTTACATGGACCGTCTCGACTATGTGTCGATGATGGCCAATGAGCACGCCTACGTGATGGCCATCGAAAAGCTGCTCGGCATTGAAGTGCCGGTGCGCGCCCAGTACATCCGCGTCATGTTCGACGAAATCACGCGCCTCCTGAACCACCTGATGTGGCTGGGCGCGCACGCGCTTGACGTGGGCGCCATGGGCCCGTTCCTGTATGCGTTCCGCGACCGCGAAGACCTGTTCGACGCCTATGAAGCTGTTTCGGGCGCACGTATGCACGCGGCATACTACCGCCCGGGCGGCGTGTACCGCGACCTGCCGGACGCGATGCCAAAGCACAAAGCGTCGATCATCCGCAGCCAGAAGGCGATTGATGAACTGAACGAACACCGTCAGGGTTCGCTGCTGGACTTCCTGGAAGATTTTTCCAAGCGCTTCGTCAAGTACGTCGACGAATACGAAACCCTGCTGACCGACAACCGTATCTGGAAACAGCGTACCGTCGGCATTGGCGTGGTGTCGCCGGAAGACGCGAAAGCGATGGGCTTTACCGGCGCCATGCTGCGCGGTTCGGGCGTCGAGTGGGATCTGCGCAAGACCCAGCCTTACGCCGTGTACGACAAGATGGACTTCGATATTCCGGTCGGCACCAATGGCGACTGCTATGACCGCTACCTGGTGCGCATTGAAGAAATGCGCCAGTCGAACCGCATCATCAAGCAAGCCATTACCTGGCTGCGCGCCAACCCGGGCCCGGTCATGACCGAGAACCGCAAGGTGGCGCCGCCGTCGCGCACCGACATGAAGTCGAACATGGAATCGCTGATTCACCACTTCAAGCTGTTCACCGAAGGCTTCCACGTCCCACCGGGCGAGGCCTACGCGGCAGTGGAGCATCCAAAGGGCGAGTTCGGCATCTACATCGTCTCCGATGGCGCCAACAAGCCGTACCGCCTGAAGATCCGCGCCCCGGACTATGCCCACCTGCAAAGCCTGGACGAGATGGCGCGCGGCCACATGATCGCCGACGCCGTCACCATCATTGGTACCCAGGACATTGTATTCGGCAGTATTGACCGGTAAGCATTTGCACTATTGAGGCAAAAAAACATGTTGTTATCAGAGCAGTCATACAAAAAAATCGACCGTGAACTGGCAAAGTTCCCGGCAGACCAGCGCCAGTCCGCCGTGATGGCGGCGCTCGCCATTGCCCAGGACGAGAAGGGCTGGCTGCCACCGGAAGTGATGCAGGACGTGGCCGACTATATCGGCATGCCTGCCATTGCTGTCCAGGAAGTGGCCACGTTCTACAATATGTACAACGTCAAGCCTGTCGGCAAATTCAAGATTTCCGTCTGCACCAACTTGCCATGCCAGTTGTCCGGCGGCGAGAAGGCAGCGCATCACCTGAAAGAAAAACTCGGCATCGGTTTCCGCGATACGACCGCTGATGGCCAGTTCACCCTGGTGGAAGGCGAATGCATGGGCGCTTGCGGCGACGCGCCGGTCATGCTGGTCAATAACAAGCGCATGTGCAGCTTCATGTCGAACGACAAGATCGACGCGCTGGTCGAGGAACTCAAGAAATGACATCACTCCACAATCGCCACATTGCCCCGCTGATTCTGGCTGGCCTGGACGGCAAGAACTGGCATCTGCAGGATTATGTGAACCGCGGCGGCTACAGCGCGCTGCGCCGCATCCTGGAAGAAAAGATCACGCCGGAACA
Source organism: Telluria sp. (assembly GCA_036399735.1). Taxonomy (GTDB): domain Bacteria; phylum Pseudomonadota; class Gammaproteobacteria; order Burkholderiales; family Burkholderiaceae_D; genus Telluria_A. The sequence goes on from DASWMN010000422.1 coordinate 4,037, forward strand.
AGTCATCGCTGAACTGAAAGCGTCCTCGCTGCGCGGCCGCGGCGGCGCGGGTTTCCCGACCGGCTTGAAGTGGAGCTTCATGCCGCGCCAGTTCCCTGGCCAGAAATACCTCGTCTGCAATACCGACGAAGGCGAGCCAGGCACGTTCAAGGACCGCGACATCATTCGCTACAATCCGCATGCGCTGATTGAAGGCATGGCCATTGGCGCTTACGCCATGGGCATCACCGTGGGTTACAACTATATCCACGGCGAGATCTTTGCCGACTACGATCGTTTCGAAGAAGCCCTTGAAGAAGCGCGCGCCGCCAACATGTTGGGTGACCGCATCCTGGGTTCGGACTTCACGTTCCAGCTGCACGCATTCCACGGTTACGGCGCCTACATCTGCGGCGAAGAAACCGCGCTGTTGGAGTCGCTCGAAGGCAAGAAGGGGCAGCCGCGTTTCAAGCCGCCTTTTCCTGCGTCGTTCGGCCTGTACGGCAAGCCGACCACGATCAACAACACCGAGACTTTTGCGGCGGTGCCTTTCGTCATCAACATGGGTGGCGAGGCGTACGCCAAGATTGGCAAGCCGAACAATGGCGGCACCA
>DASWMN010000423.1:0-24827 GCA_036399735.1 Telluria sp.
ATGCTGATCTGAACAAGCAGGTGACGGAAACCGAACGGGCCTTCGCTGCCACCATGAAGGCACGCGATCACGCCGGTTTTGTCAGCTTTGTGGCCGACGACGCCGTATTCTTCAACGGCCCCACGCCTTTGCATGGGAAGAAGGAAGTGGCTGAGTTCTGGAAGAAGTTCTATGACAAGCCGGCGGCGCCGTTTTCCTGGGACCCCGATCAGGTTGAGGTGCTCGCGTCCGGCAAACTTGCGGCCTCGTCAGGCGGGGTGTATGGACCGGATGGCAAACTGATCGCGCGCTTCAATTCGATCTGGCGGCGCGAAGCGTCAGGCAAATGGAAAATTGTGTTCGACAAGGGCGAGGATCTGTGCGATTGCAAGAAACCCGCACCCTAAACCAAGTGCTCAAGCCGGTTCTGCGTGTTCCACCATCAACTGCACGCGCGTGACGCCATTGTATTCGTTGGCATCGAGACGGAAGGCGACGCGGGCCCGCTCGCCGACCGAGGCGGTGTGGCCGAACCAGATCGCGTCGTAACGCTGGCCATTGCGCTCGAGCTGCAGCTTGAGGTGGCGCTCTTTCAGAATGCGCTGGCTGATCACGCGGAACTCGTCGCAGAACACTGGCGGCGCGAAACCCTGGCCCCAGACCTGGCCATCCATGAGATCGATGAATTCGGTGGTGTAGTACGCGTCTTCGAGCGGACCGTCGGTTTCGATAATGCGCTCAAGTTGCGGCGCGCTGAGCCAGGCGCGGCCGACTGCCTCGAACGCTTCGGAGAAGGCGTCGAACGCCTCGGCGCGGATGGTCAGGCCGGCTGCCATCGCGTGGCCGCCGAATTTGTCGATCAGGCTCGGTGCGCGCTTTGACACCAGGTCCAGCGCGTCGCGCAGGTGAAAGCCGGGAATCGAGCGGCCCGAACCCTTGAGCCAGCCATCGCCGCCAGGCGCGAAGGTGATCGTCGGGCGATAGAATTTCTCCTTCAGGCGCGAGGCGACGATGCCGATCACGCCCTGGTGCCAGCTGTCGTCAAATACGCTGATGGTGTTGCTGTTGGCAGGTTCGTAGGCGTCCAGATGGAGCAGGGCGGCATCCTGCATTTCCGCTTCGATTTCGCGCCGCTTCAGGTTGATTTCATTGAGCTGCTGGGCAATCGCCCAGGCGCGGCCTTCATCGTCGGTCACCAGGCATTCAATCCCGAGCGACATGTCGTCCAGGCGCCCGGCCGCGTTCAGACGCGGGCCGAGCGCGAAGCCAAGGTCGAACGGCGAGGCGCTGCGTGCTTCCCGCGCGGCCACACGGAACAGTGCGGCCACGCCCGCGTGCATGCGGCCGGCGCGCATGCGCTTGAGGCCTTGCGCCACCAGAATGCGATTGTTGGTGTCGAGCTTGACCACGTCCGCGACGGTGCCAAGCGCGACCAGGTCGAGCAGGTTGTCCAGCTTGGGCTGGGTCTGGGCATCGAAAATGCCACGGCGGCGCATTTCGGCGCGCAGGGCCAGCAGCACATAAAACACCACGCCGACGCCGGCCAGGTGCTTGCTGGGAAAGCCGCATTCGGGCTGATTCGGGTTGACGATCACGCGCGCGTCCGGCAGGCGGTCGGCCGGCAAGTGGTGATCGGTGATGACCACGTCGATACCACGCCGCTTCGCTTCAAGCACACCGTCAATGCTGGCGATGCCGTTGTCGACCGTGACGATGATGTCGGGCGATTTTTCACGCGCGGTCAGTTCGACGATTTCCGGGGTCAGGCCGTAACCGTATTCGAAACGATTCGGCACGATGAAGTCCACCGTCGCCCCCATCGCACGCAGACCGCGCAGGGCCGTTGCACAGGCGGTGGCACCATCGCAGTCGTAGTCGGCCACGATCACCATCTTCTTGCCGGCAGCGATGGCGTCGGCCAGGAACACGGCGGCAGCGTCGATGTGCAGCAAGCCCGCTGGCGGGATCAGGGCGCCCAGTTCGCTTGACAGTTCACGCGCGTCGGTCAGGCCGCGCGCTGCGTACAGGCGTGCCAGGACGGGATGCACGCCGCTCTGGCGCAGCATTTCGGAAGTGCGGAACGAGCAGGCGCGGGTGGCAATGCGGGTCATGGCAGCAATCGGTCCAGGCTGGGTGAACGCCAGAAGGCACGCTGGGCCCAGGACGAGGTGGTGAATTGTTTGAGGCTGTTGCGGTTACTCATGATCATGGTGAATCTGGCTTTGCCGCCATTGCGCAGTGCGGCCAGCGCGGGCGCGAACAGTGCTTCTTCGAAGCGCTGCATGCTGTCCAGCCAAACCGACCATTCGCCGGCAATCGCCGCTTCGCTCAGGTCGCCGCGCAGCAGAATGCTGTCGGTGGCGTCGCCGCTGAATGGATTCGGCAATTCTGTGGCCGGACAGTTTTCCATCGCCGATAACCATGATGGTACGACCGAAGCGGCGAACAGGGGCGCTGCGGACACGAAGGCGCTGGCGTCGGACATGGCCCAGGGCCAGAACGAGTTAATGGCGGACATGCCGCGCGATTCGCGTTCGACGTTGCTGGGGTGCTCGAACCACAGCATCTGCACTTCATTCTGCAGTTTGCGGAATTCCGCGGCGGCCGGGCCAGTGGGCAGCCAGTCGGTCAGATTCAGACCTACCGCAGCGTCCGGCGAGGCTGTTTGCAGCGTGCTCCAGTCGGCCGCGCGCATGAACCAGGTGTAGGCGTCGCCGTAGATCAGTGTTTTTCCAGCCTCGTCGCAGACCGGCTTGGCGGTTTCGAACAAGCCCTTGGCATGGACATTGGACAGGCGCAGCTGGCGCAGGTCCGTAATGGCCAGGTTGCTGCGCTCGATCTGCACATGCGCCGGATTGACGATGAACCAGCTGTCATTGCCGGGATCGAGGCCAAACCCGCGCATGGCAGCTGCGGCGAAAGCGGGGCGGCCATCCTCTGCGAGACCGAGCTTGCGCGAGAGCCATGCCTCGTGCGGCAAGACACGCTGGGTTTCGTCCACGGGCAAATGCTGCAGCGATGCACGTGCCAGCAGCCCGGCAAGCGCGGGCGCTTTCATGGCGCGGATCAGATCGGCTGCGAGTTCCGCAGGGGGCAGGGCGTAAGGAAGAACGAGGGTAATTTGCGTCATGCCCAGCATTGTAGGGTAAATGGCAGGTCAGGAAAATGCCATTCGGATACCTCAATGCGGGCAAACACGGCGTTTCAGAGGGGACGGCGGGCCCGGCGGGAGGCGCCAAGCACACCCGCTCCCAGCAACAGCAGGGCCAGGGATGCCGGTTCCGGGACCTGGCGTTGCGGCACCAGGTGGACCAGGCCACTGAGCAAGCCGCCTTCGTCGCGGGCCGCCTGCAGCGCGCCCAGCAAGTTCGGATCGAGCACGCCGCTTCTGAGCACTTGGCCGGAGATTGTGTAAGTGCCGGGAATAAAGTCCGGATCGTTCCACATCACTTGCTGGTTGCGCCAGCCGTTCAGATCATAGATGCCGCCTGCACCGTCGCCACTAAAGTAGAGTCCGACCGTGTGATGGTATTCCTCGCTCAGATCGCTAAACGCCGTGAAACTGGTCGGTCCGATGCCCGGCAGATGATTCTCCACGGAAAGCAGATTATTAAAGATGCCGCTAGGGAACATCTGAATCATCCCTGGGTTGCCGCCACCGACGAACGTGAAGTCATAATAGGCAATCGATCTGTCGTCTATATCCTGAATAAAGTAGCCTTGCATTGTAGAGCCGTTGTCCAGAACGGCATTTTGAAAGGTGAACTGCACCCACCCTGCGCAGGCATTGAACGACAGGGTGAGGCACGCCAGGAACAGCCCGAGTTTGACCTTGAACATGAGATTCCCTAAGTTGATGAAAGAGAACCACACTAAGCAACGCGCATGCCTGCTCAAACTTGTTGCATCGATTCAAAGGCTTAGGGAGCGCTCCCAGTAAAAAGTTAAATTTTGTGTAAGTTTCCTCGACAGGGGCGACGGTGTTGCATCAGGCGGCTGGCGTGGCGCCCGCATCGGGATCGTCGATCTCGACATCGCCGTAAGTGAGGCCGATCGCTTCTTCGTACCAGGTTTGCACCAGGGCCAGATGTTCCCGCTCCTGATTGAGGGCGTCGGTGAAGTCGTCGACCATGCTGTCGATTTCGTGCTCGTCTGCCAGGGCGAGCAGGGTTTCCCAGCCAGCTTTGTCGGATAGCTCGGCCGTCATGATGGCATGCAGCGACTGGGCAATGGTGGTGCGCGGGTCGTTGAGTACCTGCACCAGCCCCATCGATTCGACACCGGCCAGATCCGCGCTGGGCGTTTGCGAGGTCGGGTCGCCCCCCAGTGACTCGATGGCCTCGGCGACCAAGCGGAAATGGCGGGCTTCATCGGCCCGGATCTGCTGCAGGTCTTCGATGGTCATGCTGATGTCGCCATCGAGCATGACCTCGCACTTGGTGATCAGGGCGTCGTACAGGCGCGTGCCGGTGCGCTCGAAGGCGAGCCGTTCGCCCAGTTTGTCGAGCAGGATCTGCGGACTGTCCCCGCTCAGCATTTTGATGCCCATGGTGACGGCGCCCTGCAAGGTGCCGGGCAAGGGCACCGAGCCCAGGGAGTCGGCATTGGCGATATAGTCGTTGCGCAACTCGGCACAGGCGGATTCGTCGCCGCTGTCGTCGCTGGCAATGGCCGGGTCCACAGTCTGCATGGCCTGGCTGTCGAGGGGCGACATCTGAATGCCGGTGCGGTTCATTCCAACGTGGGTCGATTGTAAAGACATGGTGCTTCCTTTCAGAGGTAATCGGCGTTCAGGGGGCCAGGTCGTTGACGGCGCTGACGATGCTCTTGCGACTGAGCTCGGTTCCCGGGGCCCACACATAGCCTGAAGCGACTGCCTCGCTGGGCGAACCATCGGCGTTGATTTGCTGGCGGTACTGGAGCGATGCGGCGCTTTCGTTCGCCTTGGGGACGAAGCGGGTGCCGTCGGCGCGCAGGCCCACCTCGTTGACCAGCACATTGCGGACGAAATCGCGCTGGCTGCGGAATTCCAGCGGGGTGGCGAAGTCGGCCGTGATGATTTCGGCCGGATCGCGCCGTTCGAACTGCGTGAACGTTTCGCAGGCCAGATGGAAGTGGCCCAGTTCGTAGTCGAGAAAGCGTTCCCAGATGGCTTTGACGTTGTGATTGGTTTCCTGCTCCACGCAGCTGTAGTAGTTGTAGCACTCGGTCGCCTCGTGCAGCAGCCATTGTTCGAGCCAGGTTTCCTGGGGATCGAGCATGGATTCGTACTGGGTGACGTGCTGCTCCTCGACCGAGGCGATTTCGGCGTACAGCTGGCGCGCCACCGGATCGGAAAACAGCGGTCCTACGTTCATGTAGTAGTCGTGCGTCTGGTATTCGCTTGCGACAATGGTCAGGGCGTGCAGTTTGGTCAGGAAGGCGGCGTTTTTCGCGTCATACGGCGCGCGCAGGTCGTCGACCGGGGCACGGTGGTGCTCCATGGTGGGGCGGCCGTGCAGGATGTCGGTATAGCTTTGCAGGATGTTGTTGGCGTCCTTGCCCTCGAGCCGGTCGAGCAGGGCGGAATAGCGGTAGAGGTGGTCGAAGTCTTCCAGCAGGCCGAAGCGGTAGACCTGGGCCAGATACGGATCAGGCTCCTTTTGCGCGATGGCGGCGGTGACTTCAATGGCGACCTGTTCGTACGCGATGGTGGTTTCAAGCGGCGAATGGTCGGCCGCGATCAGCCAGTTGACCATGGTGGCCTGATGCTGCTCGCTGCGGCGCACCTTGGCCAGCGGCAGGCGCAGATCGCGGTTGAAGCGGGCTGCCATGTGGCCGAAACGCAGGGCTTCGTTCTCGAGCCCGTTGATAAGGATCACCCGCACCCGCGTAAACGCGTCGTCGTCCAGTTTGCTGATGGGCTTTTGCACCATGTCGCGCCAGGTAAAGCGCTGATTGTCGATCGGGATGCCTTTCGCATCGAATAAGCTAAATGCCATATCGTCCTCCAGATTCTCAATAATCGATTGGACTGGCAGGCGCGGTATCAGGTTCAACACTTTTTTATCCGGGGCGGGCACGGTGATTCAATTGTGGCAACCCTGTCAAGGATGGGCTTTGTATGGCACACTTCGGGCTTACCTAAAATACACCGCCGGAGCTCATGAGTATCACCCATCGAATGCCGTATGAATGGCTGGTCGGACTGCGCTACACGCGCGCCGGCCGCCGCAGCGGCCGCAACAGCTTCATTTCCTTCATTTCCCTCATTTCCGTGTCCGGTATTGCAGTCGGGGTGGCCGCGCTGATCGTGGTCCTGTCCGTCATGAATGGTTTTCGCAAGGACGTCACCGACCGCATGCTGTCGGTCCTGGCTCATATCGAGGTACTCGACAAGAATGGCGAAGGCCTGCCCGACTGGCAGAAAACCATGCAGGACGCCTTCAAGAACCCGGCCGTGAAGGGCGCCGCGCCCTTCGTGCAAACCCAGGGCATGCTGCTGCGTGACGGCGTGATGCGCCCGGCCGTGATCCGCGGCATCCTGCCAGCCGAAGAGCCGAAGGTGTCCGACGTGGCCAAAACCGTCAAGTACGGCAGCCTGGATGCGCTGCAGCCGGGTCAGTTCAATATTGTGCTGGGCTATTCGCTGGCGCGCTCGATGGGCCTGAACCTCGGCGACAAGGTCACCATGGCGCTGGCCCAGGCCCAGGTCACGCCGGCCGGCATGCTGCCGCGCATGCGCACCTTTACCGTGGTCGGGCTGATCGAGTCGGGCCACTTCGAATTCGATTCCGGCATGGCCTTCGTGCACATGGAAGACGCGCAAAAAATGGAACGCCTGGCCGCGCCGTCCGGGGTGCGGCTGCGCATCGCCGACATGCACAAGGCGCCGGAGGTGGCCGACGAACTGCAGGCCAGCATGCCGGGTGCGCTGAACGTGCGCGACTGGTCCAAGCAGAACAAGACCTGGTTTGCCGCCGTCCAGATTGAAAAGAAGGTGATGCTGGTGGTGATGGCGCTGATTATCACGGTGGCCGTGTTCAACGTGGTATCGACCCTGGTCATGACCGTGACCGACAAGCAGTCCGACATCGCGATCCTGCGCACGCTCGGCGCAGCGCCCCATTCGATCATGAAGATATTCGTGATCCAGGGTTCGCTGATCGGAATTTTCGGCACCCTGGCCGGCACCGTGACGGGCGTGCTGGTGGCGCTTAATATCGATGTGATCGTGCCGTTTTTCGAGCGCATCGCCGGCGTCCAGATCCTGTCCAAGGATATTTACCAGTTCAGCGCGCTGCCGTCCGACATGCACTGGATGGATGTTGGCGTCATCGCCGGCATCGCCGTGCTGCTGTCCTTCCTTGCAACCATTTATCCAAGCTTCGCTGCCTCGCGCGTGAAACCTGCGGAGGCACTGCGTTATGAATAACCGCGTCAAGGACACCGTCCTTTCCTGCTCCGGCCTGGGCAAAACCTTCGTTCAGGGTGCATACCAGGTGCCGGTGCTGAGCAATATCGATTTCAACGTTCAGCGCGGCGAGCATGTCGCCATCGTGGGCGCTTCCGGGTCCGGCAAATCAACCCTGCTGCACCTGCTTGGCGGGCTCGATACACCCACCACGGGCGCGGTTTCCCTGCTGGGCCAGGACTTCGCCAGCCTGTCGGAAAGCGCGCGCGGCGACCTGCGCAACCAGTCGCTCGGCTTTGTGTACCAGTTCCATCACCTGCTGCCGGAGTTTTCCGCCCTCGACAACGTCGCCATGCCGCTGCTGATCCGGCGTGAGAAACGCGCCGCCGCCGTGGAAAAGGCGCAAGCGATCCTGGCGCGGGTTGGCCTGTCCAAGCGCGCCATCCATGTGCCGGGTGAATTGTCGGGCGGTGAACGGCAGCGGGTGGCACTGGCGCGCGCGCTGGTGACGCAACCTGGCTGCGTGCTGGCCGACGAGCCGACCGGTAACCTCGACCACGCCACCGCGCAGCAGATTTTCGATCTGATGCTCGATCTGTCGGCCACCCTGGGCACCGCCTTCGTGATCGTCACCCACGACATCGAACTGGCGCGCCGCTGCGACCGCGTGCTGCGCCTGACCGAACATGGCCTGCATCCGGCCGAATCCTGACTGAGTCACTTATGCGTTTTATCGATACCTTGCCGTTTGAATGGACTGTTGGCCTGCGCTACACGCGGGCCGGCAAGCGCAGCCGGCGCAACAGCTTTATCTCGTTCATCTCTCTCATTTCGATCAGCTGCATCGCGCTGGGCGTAGCCGCGCTCATCATCGTGATGTCGGTCATGAACGGCTTCCAGAAGGAAGTCACCGACCGCATGCTCTCGGTGCTGGCCCACATTGAAGTATTCGACGCGCGTGGCGGCATGCCCAACTGGCAGGGCGCCCAGCTTGAAGCGCTGCGCAATCCCGCCGTGAGCGGGGCGGCGCCGTTTGCAGAAACCCAGGGCATGCTCATGTCCGACGGTGTGATGCGCCCGGCCATTGTGCGCGGCATCCTGCCGGCCGAAGAAGGCAAGGTGTCGGATGTGCCGAAGCATGTCACCGAGGGCAGCTTCGATACCCTGCGCGCGGGCCAATTCAATATCGTGCTCGGCATCGAGCTGGCCAGGGCGCTCTCGCTCAAGGTGGGCGACAGGGTCACCATGGCGGTGGCGCCCGCGCAGACCGAGTCGGCCGGCATGGCGCCGCACATGGTCAACTTTACCGTGTCCGGCACCTTCGATGTGGGGCACTTCGAGTTCGATTCGGGGCTGGCCTTCGTGCACCTGGCGGACGCGCAATCGGTCGCCAGCCTGGATGCGCCGGCCGGGCTGCGCCTGAAGCTGGCCGACCTGCACAAGGCGCCGCAAGTGGCGCAGGAACTCAAGCAAAGCATGTCGGGCGACCTGTTCATCCGCGACTGGACCAAGCAGAACACGATCTGGTTCGCGGCGGTGCAAAGCCAGAAAACAATGATGTTCGTGATCCTGAGCCTGATCATCGGCGTGGCCGCCTTCAACCTGGTGGCCATGCTGGTCATGACGGTCACCGACAAGCAGGCCGACATCGCGATTTTGCGCACCCTGGGCGCGTCGCCGCGCTCGATCATGAAGATCTTCATGGTGCAGGGGGCGCTGGTGGGCATTGCCGGCACCGCGCTCGGGGTGGGATTCGGGGTGCTGGTGGCCGTCAATGTCGACGTCATCATTCCGGCGCTGGAACGCCTGTTCGGCATCCATTTCCTGTCCAAGGATATCTACTTCATCAGCACCCTGCCATCGGACGTGCGCATGGCCGATATTGCGGGCGTGGCGGTGGTGGCGATGGTGCTGGCCTTCGTGGCGACCCTGTATCCGAGCTACGCCGCGTCACGCGTCAAGCCGGCGGAGGCGCTGCGCTATGAGTAATCCGGTCCTGTCGTGCACGGGGTTGGGCAAGACCTTTACCCAGGGCGCCTACCAGCTTGAAGTGCTGAGCAAGGTCGATTTCAGCGTCAGCCGCGGCGAGCACGTGGCCATCGTGGGTGCGTCGGGCTCGGGCAAGTCGACGCTGCTGCATCTGCTGGGCGGGCTCGATACCCCGACCACGGGCGCGGTTTCGCTGCTGGGCAAGGATTTTGCCAGCCTGTCGGAATCCGCACGCGGCGACCTGCGCAACCAGTCGCTCGGCTTTGTCTATCAGTTCCACCATTTGCTGCCGGAGTTTTCCGCGCTCGACAACGTCGCCATGCCCTTGCTGATCCGGCGCGAGAAGCGTGCCGTGGCAGTGGCCAAGGCGCAGGCGATCCTGGAGCGGGTCGGCCTGTCGAAACGGGCCATCCATGTGCCGGGCGAATTGTCCGGCGGCGAACGGCAGCGCGTGGCGCTGGCCCGCGCGCTGGTCACGCAGCCGGGCTGCGTGCTGGCCGATGAGCCAACCGGCAATCTGGATCACGCGACCGCCAATCAGATCTTCGACCTGATGCTCGACTTGTCGTCGACGCTGGGAACGGCTTTCGTGATCGTCACCCATGACAACGAACTGGCGCGCCGCTGCGACCGCGTGCTGCGCCTGTCCGAGCACGGTCTGCACCCGCTGGACTGATCATCATGTGGATCGACACCCACTGCCATCTGGACGCGCACGAATTCGGCGCCGAATCGCTGGACGTGGCACGCCGCGCAGGCGAGGGCGGGGTGGCGATGATCGTCATTCCGGCGGTCGAGCAGGGTAATTTCAGCGTGGTTGCCAAGATGGCGGCGCAGGCACCGAATGCCAGTTACGGGCTCGGGATTCATCCGATCTTCGTGCCGCAGGCGCAGGAGTCGGACCTGGTCGCGCTGCGCGCGGCAGTTGCCGCCGCCATGGCCGATCCGAAGTTCGTCGCCATCGGTGAGATCGGACTCGATTATTTCATTCCGCTGCTGTGCGAGCCGGCGATGCGCGAGAAGCAGGAACACTTCTTCCGCGAGCAGTTGCGGATCGCGCGCGAATTCGCTCTGCCGGTGCTGATGCACGTGCGCCGCTCGCAGGACCAGGTGCTCAAGCATGTGCGCCAGATCCGTCCCGCGGGCGGCATTGCGCATGCCTTCAATGGCAGTTTCCAGCAGGCGCAGATGTATATCGATCTGGGCATCAAGCTTGGGTTCGGGGGCGCCATGACCTTTACACGCGCCCTGCAGATCCGCCGCCTTGCGACAACGCTGCCACTCGAAGCGATCGTGCTTGAAACCGACGCGCCCGACATCGCGCCGGCCTGGGTGCATCCGGGCCGCAACAGCCCGGAACAGCTGCCGGCCATCGGCGCGGCGCTGGCCGAATTGCGCGGCATGCAGGCTGCCCAGGTCATGGCAGCGACCATGAACAATGCCTTTGCCGCCATGCCGCGCCTGCAGGCACTGTTGCGTGGGCCGATGCCGCCACCGGGGCCCGCTGCCCTGCATTCTTGAGGGCCCTCCATTGCCCCGGATCCGGGCCGGCATTGCCGACTTCCGGAAGCGGCGTGCGCCTGGCTTGTTCAATGCACGCGTTTTGCTGCCAGCGCCACGGCATCCGGCCCGGCGGGATACAGCAGGCGATCCTGCCCGTCATTGGCCGCGTCCCAGACGATACTGGCCACATCGTCCGGCGTGGTCACTTGCCCGGGCTGGGACAGCGAGGCAAAGGCGCGCTGGGCGAACTCCACATACGCTTCGGGCAATGAACCCGCCATGCGCGCGCTGCCGTTGCTGGCGAACTGCGTGCCGGGTCCGTAGCCCGGCGCGACGATCTTCACGCCAACGCCGAACTCGCCCAGTTCATGTGCCAGCGAGGCGCTGAAGCCCTGAATCGCTGTTTTGCTGGCCGTGTAAGCGGCGACCAGGGGAAACGGCGCCAGCGTCGCGCTTGACGTCACATTGATGACCAGGCCGGCACCGCGCTCGCGCAACTGGGGCACGACGGCCTGCGTCACCGCCATCACACCGAAAGTATTGGTCTCGAAAATTTCGCGCACGATATGCATGGGCGCCGCCTCGAAGGCGCCAAAATAGCCGATCCCCGCGTTATTGACGAGGACATCAATCGGACCGCAGGCAGCCAATACCGCCGCAATGCTGTCAGCTTTCGTCACATCCATCTGCATGACACACATGTGTTCCGACTGGGGGAGCAGGTCCGGGGCGGGGGTGCGCATGGTGGCAACAACGCGCCAGCCTTCGGCGTGGAAGCGCTTTGCGGTAGCCAGGCCGTAACCTGATGAGCAGCCGGTGATGAGAATGGTTTTCATGGCGATATTCCTTTTGTGGGGTTGGGATGAACAGAAGAATAGCCGCACCCATTTGGACGCGATACAATGCAAAGTCCAAATTTCATTTGCAATCGTCCAATCATGACCGATCCGCTCTCTGAGGTTATTGCACTGCTCCAGCCCCATTCCGTGCTGTCAAAATGCATCAGCGGCGCAGGCAGGTGGGGCGTGCGGTACGCGCAGTTTGCCCAGCCCAGCTTTGCGGCAGTGCTGGAAGGCAGTTGCCTGCTGGCCGTCGACGGTCAGGCGGCAATCACACTCGAGGCCGGCGATTTCGTGCTGATGCCCGCCACGCCCGGCTTTACCATGTCCGGCTTTGAAGCGGCTACGCCGGAACAGATCAACCCGCATTCAGCGCATGTGCCGGCGGGCGAAGTGCGCCATGGCCTTCAGTCCGGTCCGCCCGACGTGCGCATGCTGGGAGGATTTTTCCGGTTCGGTTCGGCCGATTCGGCGCTGCTGCTGTCCTTGCTCCCGGCGCTGTTCCATATCCGGGACGTGCCGCGCCTTGCGGTCCTGGTGGGACTGGTGGCAGAGGAGGCGACTGCACAGCGCGCCGGGCGCGATCTTCTGCTGACCAGGCTGGTCGAAGTGCTGTTGATTGAAGCCTTGCGCTCGTCGTCGCACGGCGATGCGCCGCCTGGCTTGCTGCGTGGCCTGGCCGATGCGCGCCTGTCGGTGGCCATGCGGCACCTGCACGACGATCCGGCGCGCGCCTGGACAGTGGCCGAACTGGCAAAGAAGGCCGCCTTGTCGCGCTCTTCGTTCTTTGACCGCTTCACGCGCGCGGTGGGACTGGCGCCGATGGCGTATCTGCTGGCATGGCGCATGGCGTTGGCCAAAGATCTGCTGCGCAGGAAGGAATGCGGGCTGGCTGAAATTGCCGAGCGGGTGGGATACGCTTCCGCGAGCACCTTCAGTACTGCCTTCAGCCGCTACGTGGGGCTTCCCCCCAGCCAGTATGGGAATAGCGCATTGGCCTAGGCCCGCGCGACGCAATCTTGGACGCACGTCAAACCGTCGTTTGATCCTGAAGGCAGACTGGGCGTTTCATCGGTGAAAGACGCTCATGCGCAGCGCCATTGTCGGTTTCGTCAGCGGCGCGGCGCTGCTGCAGACACAGCCCGTTTTGCCGGACCAGGCGGCGCTGCTGGCGTTGACGGCAGTCGCCGGACTGTGTTTTCTGATGCGCCGTGTGGCCTTCATGCTGGGCGGCGGCGTGCTTGCAGGCTTTTGCTGGGCCGCCTTGCTGGCCACCATGGCACTGAACCACGAGCTGGCGCGCAGTGACGAAGGGCGCGACCTGACCATCACCGGCACCGTCGATAGTCTGCCATACCGATTCGAGCAGGGCGTTCGTTTCAATTTTGCCGTCGAGTCGGTGCGCCAGCGTCAGGCGACGCTGCCGCCACGGATCGCCCTGGCCTGGTACAGCCCGGGCCAGGCGGGCGCAATCGCCCCTGGCGAGCGCTGGCAGCTGACGGTGCGCCTGCAGCGGCCGCACGGCAACGCCAATCCCCATGGATTTGACTACGAAGTCTGGCTGCTCGAGCAGGGCGTGCGCGCCACCGGCTACGTGCGGCCGGCCGGCCCCGGCGACGGCCGTATCGACCGCTTTGTCTGGTCGCTGTCCAACGTCGTGGAGCGCTGTCGCGCCACGCTGCGCGCGCGTATTGAGCGTGCACTTGCCGGCCAACCGTATGCGGGCGTGATTGTGGCACTGGTGGTGGGCGATCAGCGTGCCATCGACCAGTCGGACTGGAACATCTTCAACCGCACCGGTGTCGGCCATCTGATTTCGATTTCGGGACTGCATATCACCATGGTGGCGGCGCTGTTTGCCACGGCGGCGTCGGCCCTGTGGCGCCGGTCCTTCTTTACCCGCGCGCAGTTGCCGCTGCTGCTGCCCGCCCAGAAGGTGGCGGCGCTGGCCGGTGCGCTGGCCGCCTTGCTGTATGTGCTGCTGGCCGGATTTGGGATTCCCGCGCAGCGCACCCTGTACATGCTCTGCGTGGTCGCCGCTGCCCTGTGGTTTGGCCGGCTCACCAGGGTGTCGCATGTGCTGTGCAGTGCGCTCGGGGTGGTGGTGCTGATCGATCCGTGGGCGGTTCTGGCGCCCGGATTCTGGCTCTCGTTCGGCGCCGTGGCGATGATCCTTTACGCCGGGGCAGGCAGGATGATGGCCGCGCAACCGGGGTTTTTCAATACCCTCAAGCTGGGCGCGCATGCGCAGATGGTCGTCACAGTCGGCCTGGTGCCGCTGACGATGCTGCTGTTCTCGCAGTTTTCGCTGGCCAGCCCGTTCGCCAACGCGATCGCGATTCCTTTGATCAGCCTTGTGGTCACGCCCCTGGCTTTGGCTGGCAGCATGCTGCCGGCGCCCTTGTCTGCCTTGCTGCTGACGCTCGCGCACGCGGTCGTGCAACTGCTGGCCAGCATACTTGGATGGATGAGCAGCCTGCCTTACGCGGTCTGGTCGGCGCCTGTGCCCCAGCCATGGGTGTTCTGCTTTGCCTTGCTCGGCACTGTCTGGATGCTGGCGCCGCGCGGCTGGCCACGGCGCTGGCTGGGGTTGGCGGCCTGGCTGCCGCTGCTGTCGGGCACGGCGACCCATCCGCCGCCAGGCCAGTTCATGGTCACGGCCTTCGATGTGGGGCAGGGCATGGCGCTGCTGATCGAAACCAGCGGCCACCGCCTGCTGTACGACACCGGGCCGATGTACGCACCAGAGTCGAACGGCGGCAACCGGGTGATTTTGCCGTATCTGAAGGGGCGCGGGATTGGCCGGCTCGATGGCATGATCGTCAGCCACAGCGATGTCGATCATGCCGGCGGTGCGCTGGATATCTTGCGCGCGGTCCCCGTGTCGTGGGTGGCAACGTCGCTGTGGGCCGACCATCCCGTGGTGGTACTGGCGCCGCGCCACGTGCGCTGTGTGGCGGGGCAGGCGTGGCACTGGGACGGCGTCGATTTCGCGATGCTGCAGCCGTCGCTGGCCAGCTATGAGGACAAGGCGCTCAAACCGAATGCGCGCGGCTGCACCTTGCGCATCAGCGCTGCAGGCGCCTCGCTGCTGCTGGCGGCCGATATCGAAGCCGCGCAGGAGGCGCAGCTGGTACAGCACGCGCGTGCTGCCTTGCGGGCAGACGTGCTGGTCGCGCCACACCATGGCAGCGGCACCTCGTCGACAGCGGGTTTTCTGCTTGCGGTGCAGCCGCGCGTGGCCTTGTTCCAGGTTGGTTACCGCAACCGCTATCGCCATCCCAAAGCCGAAGTGTATGCGCGCTACGGGGCGCTTGGCATTACGCGGATTCGCAGCGACGAGGCAGGCGCAGTCGTCTTCGATTCTGCCGACGGCCTGGTGCCACGCGCCTACCGCAACGAGCGTGCGCGCTACTGGTATGGCCGTTAAATCCGGCCGCTGAACCAGTCGAGTGCGCGCGCGGCAAGCTCGGGCGGAATGGTGTGGCCGCCCTCGAACTCATGGTAGTGCAGGCGGTGGGCACCCCCATTCAGCTGGCGCACGATCGTGCGGCTGCAGGGATCGATCGGCAGCACACGGTCGGCAGTGCCATGCGAAATGAAGATTTTCGGCTTGCCGCGCGTTTCGACCGGGCCAATAAAACCCGGTGAGAACGCGATCACGTGGGTGAACAGGTCGCCATTGGCAAGGCCCAGCGTGAGTGCGTACGAGGCGCCGTCGGAAAAGCCGCCGATGGCCAGCCGCGCCGGGTCGATGGCGTAGCGCGCGAAGACAAAGTCCAGGGTGTTGTCGACCAGCCGCACATCGGCGCCATATGCGCGTTTGGCGATCACATCCCAGGTGGCGTCGGACGACGCCGGTGCGACCAGGATCAGGCCTTCGGCATCGGCCAGATGCAGCAGGATGCGCAGGCCGTCATGGGCGTGGCCGCCGGCACCGTGCAGCAGCAGGACCAGCGGCATGGGGGTGTGCGGATCATAACGGGGAGGAACATAAAGGTAGCTGTCGCGCTGGCCGCTTTGTGCCAGCCGTTGCAGGCCGGCAGGGGCGGCGGAGCGCACGGCGCCGGATTGCGCGTTCAGGTATGGTTGCGTTGCCATGTTCCGGTTCCTCCCATGCCCTGAGATGGCGCGATCCCGGATTGGTTCGCCCGAAATAGTGGAAATCCTCTAAACCGGGATGCGTTCCAGCCGAATCGCCTTACAATTTACCGATGAGCAAACCGATCATCCATTTCTCCCACGGAAACAGCTATCCGGCGGGCAGCTACCGTAAATTTTTTGATTATCTCGGCGACTTCGATATCCGTTCGGTCGATATGTACGGACACGATCCGCGCTATCCGGTGACGGATGGGTGGCCCAAGCTGGTCGAGCACCTGATCGACGCGCTGGAAGGCTATGGCGAGCCGGTGATTCTGGTCGGGCATTCGCTGGGCGGCATGCTCAGTCTGATGGCAGCCAAGCAGCGCCCGGATCTGGTGCGCTGCGTCGTCATGCTCGATTCGCCGGTGGTGGCGGGCTGGCGCGCCATGCTCTGGCGCCTGACCAAAAAACAGTCGTGGAGCGACAATTTTTCGCCTGCCAAATTTTCTCTCAAGCGCCGCAATGTATGGCCGAGCGCGAAAGCGGCGTACGACCATTTCATCGGCAAGCCGATGTTCGCGGCGTGGGCGCCCGGGGTGCTCAACGATTATCTGGAGCATGGGCTGGAGCCGCATCCGGAAGGTGTGCAGCTGCGCTTCA
This sequence comes from Telluria sp., assembly GCA_036399735.1. Taxonomy (GTDB): domain Bacteria; phylum Pseudomonadota; class Gammaproteobacteria; order Burkholderiales; family Burkholderiaceae_D; genus Telluria_A. The sequence goes on from DASWMN010000423.1 coordinate 16,450, forward strand.
AGCGCGAGATCGAGACCGAAATCTATCGCGGTTTGCCGCATCATCTGGGCACCCTGATGAATGACGACTACCCGGTGCCGATCGGGTTTGTGGGGGGCACCGATTCGGTCGAACTGCGCCAGGCCGGCCTGTCGGCCACCCGTGCGCTGGTGGGCGAATATTTCAGTGAGATCGAAGGCGGACACCTGTTTCCCATGGAGTCGCCCGAAAAGGCGGCACGCCTGACGCGCGAGATGATTGCAAAGCTGCTGGCGGCACGCTAATCCATTGCCCCGGCCCCGCGAGGGCGGTGTTGGCTGCCGGGGGCGACTTGGGCCCGCTTTTCGCGTAAAATCGCGGGAAATTCACCCCACTAAGAGAATCTCCGCGATGACAATCAAAAGCGATAAATGGATCCGCCGCACGGCACTGGCCACCGGCATGATCGAACCGTTCGAGCCAGGGCAGGTGCGCGAAGCCGATGGCCGCAAGATCATCTCTTACGGTACTTCGTCCTACGGCTACGATATCCGCTGCGCGGACGAGTTCAAGGTCTTCACCAACATTAACAGCACCATTGTCGATCCGAAGAACTTCGATTCGAATTCCTTCGTCGACATCAAGAGCGACGTTTGCATCATTCCGCCCAATTCCTTCGCCCTGGCGCGCACGATCGAATACTTCCGCATTCCGCGCAATGTGCTGACGGTTTGCCTGGGTAAATCGACCTATGCGCGCTGCGGGATTATCGTCAATGTGACCCCGTTCGAGCCGGAATGGGAAGGCTATGTAACGCTCGAGTTTTCGAACACCACGCCGCTGCCGGCCAAGATTTACGCGGGCGAGGGCTGCGCGCAGGTGCTGTTCTTCGAGAGTGACGAAGTGTGCGAAACCTCGTACAAGGACCGCGGCGGCAAGTATCAGGGCCAACATGGCGTGACTTTGCCCAAGACCTGATTGGCACACACGCTCGAACAAACGTGGACCCCGCAAGGCGTCCGCGTTTTTTTATGTCGAGAATTCTTACATTTGCCCTTATGCAGATCAAATTTCCCTGGCAAGTGACTGATTTTTAATCAGTAATTACACTGGCATGGGAAATGCTTACTGTTTGGGATCTTCTCTGGGGGCAAACCAACCATGAAAATCCGTCAAATCTTCGTCGCCGCACTGCTCGCCGTGCCTGTCGCCGCTTTCGCTTTCCCTATCGCCACACCCGGTACCGAAGGTCTGGCAGTTCTGGCAGGGAACGGCGCCGTGGTCGCTACTTACCAGGGCAATTCGGCTTCGTATAGCAACGACTTGTACCTGGTCACCAACGATGGCATCGACAACAATGATGTGTTCATCTTCAACAATCAAACCTCGCCCGTGGGCAGCACGTTTGACCTGGGTGCGTTTGGATTTGGCACCGAGCTGGTGTTCCGCCTGCACGTCAACAATACCAACACGGATTATTTCACCGGCGCTGCAAGCCGCAACCCCGATACCCAGTTCCACGCCCGCGTGCAGGAAAACTGGGCGCTGAACACCACCCTGGTCAGCTTTGAAGACTTGCTCAACGGCCCGTTCGACTTCAACGACCTGAGCTTCTCGTTCACCAACACCGCCACCACCCAAGTGCCTGAGCCAGCGTCGATGCTGCTGATGGGCCTTGGCCTGGCTGGCGTGGCCGTGGCGCGCCGCCGCAAAGCCGCCAAGTAAAACGTTCTGACGTAAAAAAGCCCGGCCGCTTTGCAGCGGCCGGGCTTTTTTCATGGTACGACTTACTGCCTGACGCAGTCGACGAAGTAACCGCGCTTGCCGTCCACTTCGCGCTTGACCAGGCCGTGCACGTCGGTCTCGAAACCGGGGAAGCGCTCGTTGAAGTCGCGCGCAAAGCGCAGGTAGTCGACGATGGTCTTGTTGAAGCGCTCGCCCGGGATCAACAGCGGAATGCCCGGCGGGTAAGGCGTCAGCAGGATGGCCGTGATGCGGCCTTCCAGGTCTTCCAGTGCCACGCGTTCGATCTCGCGGTGCGCCATCTTGGCAAAGGCGTCCGATGGCTTCATGGCGGGGATCATGTCAGACAGGTACATCTCGGTGGTCAGGCGCGCCACGTCGTAAGTCTGATAGAAGTCGTGGATCTGCTGGCACAGGTCGCGCAAGCCCATCGCTTCGTAGCGTGGATTGGCTGCAGCGAACTCCGGCAGGATGCGCCACATTGGCTGGTTCTTGTCGTAGTCGTCCTTGAACTGCTGCAGCGCCGTGACCAGGGTGTTCCAGCGGCCCTTGGTGATCCCGATGGTGAACATGATGAAGAACGAATACAGCCCGCACTTCTCGATGATCACGCCGTGTTCGGCCAGGTACTTGGTCACGATCGAGGCTGGAATGCCAGTCTCGCCAAAGGCGCCGTCCAGCGACAGGCCAGGGGTGACCACCGTTGCCTTGATCGGGTCGAGCATGTTGAAGCCCGGCGCCAGCTTGCCGAAACCGTGCCATGCGTCTTCGGCGCGGATCATCCAGTCTTCCTGGGTGCCGATGCCTTCTTCGCTGAAGTTGTCCGGACCCCAGACCTGGAACCACCAGTCCTTGCCCCATTCTTCGTCGACCTTTTTCATGGCGCGGCGGAAGTCCAGCGCTTCCAGGATGGATTCTTCCACCAGGGCGGTGCCGCCTGGCGCTTCCATCATGGCCGCTGCCACGTCGCACGACGCGATGATCGAATACTGCGGCGAGGTCGAGGTGTGCATCAGGTACGCTTCATTGAAGGCGTCCTGGTCCAGCTTGACGGTTTCCGATTCGCGCACCAGCACTTGCGAGGCCTGCGACAGGCCGGCCAGCAGCTTGTGGGTCGACTGGGTCGAGAAGATCATCGACTCCTTGGCGCGCGGCCGGTCCTTGCCGATTGCGTGCATGTTCTTGTAGAAGTCGTGGAAGGTGGCGTGCGGCAGCCATGCTTCGTCGAAGTGCAGGGTGTCGATCTTACCGTCCAACATTTCGCGCAGGGTCTCGACGTTGTAGACCACGCCGTCGTAGGTCGACTGGGTGATGGTCAGGATGCGTGGCTTCTTGTTGACCGCTTCGCGCGCAAACGGATTGGCTTCGATCTTGCGGGCGATCGATTCAGGCGTGAATTCTTCCAGCGGAATCGGGCCGATGATGCCGAGGTGGTTACGGGTCGGCATCAGGAACACGGGAATCGCGCCGCACATGATGATCGAGTGCAGAATCGACTTGTGGCAGTTACGGTCGACCACGACGATGTCGCCTGGCGCCACGGTCGAGTGCCAGACCATCTTGTTCGAGGTCGAGGTGCCGTTGGTGACAAAGTAGCAGTGGTCGGCATTGAAGATGCGCGCGGCATTGCGTTCCGACTTGGCGACCGGACCGGTGTGGTCGAGCAGCTGGCCAAGTTCTTCGACCGCGTTGCAGACGTCGGCGCGCAGCATGTTCTCGCCAAAGAACTGGTGGAACATCTGGCCGATTGGCGACTTCAGGAAGGCCACGCCACCGGAGTGGCCGGGGCAGTGCCAGGAGTAGGAGCCGTCATTGGCGTAATTGACCAGCGCGCGGAAGAACGGCGGCGCCAGGCTGTCCAGGTAGGACTTGGCTTCGCGGATAATGTGGCGCGCGACGAATTCCGGCGTGTCTTCGAACATGTGGATGAAGCCATGCAGTTCGCGCAGAATGTCGTTCGGGATGTGGCGCGAGGTGCGCGTTTCGCCGTAGATGTAGATCGGGATGTCCGAGTTCTTGTGGCGGATTTCCTTGATGAAGGCGCGCAGGGCGATCAGGGCCGAATCGGTCTCCGCGACCGAGCCTTCGCCGAATTCTTCATCGTCGATCGACAGTACAAAGGCCGACGCGCGCGACTGCTGCTGCGCGAACTGCGACAGGTCGCCGTAACTGGTCAGGCCGAGTACTTCCATGCCTTCTTTTTCCATTGCCTCGGCAAGGGCGCGAATGCCCAGGCCGGACGTGTTATCGGTGCGGAAATCCTCGTCGATGATGACGATAGGGAAACGAAATTTCATGGACAGCTCCAAAGCGAAGCGCCGTGAGGGCTGTCCACCTGGGGGCAGAACGTCGCTCACGGCACCGGGAAAAAAATTAGAAGCGGATTTTCGCAGAAAAGGCGGCGATCCGGTGAAAAAACTTATATCAGGATAACTACAAGCGAGCCCTGGCGGCGCACACTTGTCTCAGGGCCCATCGTGCGCTTTCCGGTATGTGACAAATGCGTAGTCGTAGCCGTTTGCCTCGCTGTGATGGGTTTCGCGCGCGGTCTCGGTCCATTGGCCGCTCTGCAGCGCCGGGAAAAAGGTATCGCAATCGAAGGTATGGGCGATTTCGGTGATGATCATGGTGTCTGCCAGGTTCATCGAGGCGGCAAAAATCTGGGCCCCGCCAATAATATAGGCCGCTCTGCCTTGCACCAGCGCGATGGCCGCTTCCAGCGATCCGACCGCCTCCACGCCGTCATGCCGCCACCCGGCGTTGCGGGTAATGACGATATTGCGCCGGTTCGGCAATGCGCGCCCGATCGAATCGAAGGTTTTGCGGCCCATGATGATCGGATGCCCGGAGGTGAGGCGCTTGAAGTGCGCCAGGTCCTCGGGCAGATGCCATGGCAGCTTGTTGTCGACGCCGATGCCGCGCTGGGCGTCGAGCGCGACAATCATTGCAAGTGCGCCCGTCATACGGCCACCGGCGCGCGGATCAGGCCATGCGGCTCGTAGCCGCTGAACGCAAAGTCGTCGAACTTGTAGTCGAACAGGGTATCGGGTTTGCGCTTGATGAGCAGTTTCGGCAGCGGCATCGGTTCGCGCGAGAGCTGCAGGTCGACCTGTTCCATGTGATTGGCATACAGGTGGCAGTCGCCGCCGGTCCAGACAAAATCGCCCACCTCCAGGCCGGCCTGCTGCGCCATCATGTGGGTCAGCAGTGCGTACGAGGCGATATTGAAGGGTACGCCGAGGAAGATGTCGGCGCTGCGCTGGTACAACTGGCAGGACAGCTTGCCGTCGGCCACGTAGAACTGGAACAGCGCATGGCAGGGCGGCAGCTTCATGATGGGCACGTCGGCCACGTTCCAGGCGGAGACAATCATGCGGCGCGAATCGGGGTTGTTCTTGATCTGGTCCATGACCTGGGTGATCTGGTCGATGTGACCGCCGTCCGGCGTTGGCCAGTTGCGCCACTGGTAACCGTAGATCGGCCCCAGATTGCCTTCGGCGTCGGCCCAGTCATCCCAGATCGAGACCCCGTTTTCCTTGAGGTAGGCGATGTTGGTGGACCCGTTGAGGAACCAGATCAGCTCATGGATGATCGATTTCAGGTGCAGCTTCTTGGTCGTGACGAGCGGGAAGCCATCCTGCAGGTTGAAACGCATCTGGTGCGCAAACACCGAGCGGGTGCCGGTGCCGGTGCGGTCCGTCTTGTCGGTGCCATGTTCTTTCACATGGCGCATCAGGTCGAGGTATTGGCGCATGGTGCTAACTCAAAGTATCAAGGGGTGATTGTATCTCAGGTGCGCAGGGCGCAATCGAAGAGCGCAAATGCGGCGCGCACTTGGTCGTCGGGCAGGGTGGCGAGATTGTCGCCCACGTACAGTTCGATGACGCTGGTGCCGGGCAGGGCGGCGTGGGACGCGCGGCCGAACAGCCAGATTCCCTGTTCCTGGGCCAGGCGGTTGCGGATCGCGAGTGCGCGTTCACGGTCCACAGGCAGGTGCAAATGCAGCATGTTCGCTTGCGGGCTGGCCGGGTTGACACGCAGGGCCGGAAAGTCGCGCAGGACCTCGTACAGCCATTGGGTGCGCCGGAACAGGGCCGGCATGGCCGCCAGACGCTGGTCGAACTGCATGGCAGCGGACACCACGTAGGGCGAACGGTGGATCACATTGCCGCCCTGGCGGCGGAACGATTCGGCAGCACGCGCCACGAACTGGCGCGAGCCGGCCAGCATCGCGCCACCGAGGCCGCCAATGCCCTTGTACAGCGACACATACACCGAGTCGAAACCGGCCGCGATCTCGGCCACGCTGCGGCCATAGCCGGCGGCCGCTTCCCACAGGCGCGCGCCGTCCATGTGCAGATGGGCGTTGCGCTGGCGGCAGTGCAGCTTGATGGCTTGCAGTTCGTCCCAGGTGGGCGTCTGGCCGCCGATTTCACGCATCGGCAGTTCGATGGCGACCGCGCCAAGGCGGTCTGGAATGGCGTCCAGATCGGCCGCGCTGGCCGGGCGGTGGCGGTCGCCTGCCTGCACCATGTTGAAGTGGCCGAACAGCTGGTAATTCGATTTTTCGTGGATCAGGATGTGCGAGGTCGGATGCAGCGCCACCAGGCGGCTGTCGCGGTCCTCGCAGCCCAGGCGCAGGGCCGTCACTTGCGTCATGGTGCCGCTGATGCAGAACACGGCAGCCTCGCAACCGAGCAGACGCGCCACTTTGTCTTCGAACGCGCCGATCAGGGCGCCGTCGCCGTACACATCGTGCGCGATCTGGTGGGTTTCACACCACTCGGCCATGGCAGCGAACATCGCTGCTGGCGTGCGCGCCCGGTGTCCCGGGATCACCGTGTGGCACTGTTGCAGCAATTCGGCGTCGGTCACATGTGCTCCGTGTGGGCAAATTAGTGGGTGATGTGGACGTTGTGGAACTGCAGCGCGGCCAGGTTGGCGTAAATGCCGCCCAGGGCCACCAGCGAGTTGTGGGTGCCGGTTTCGACGATTTTGCCGTCTTCCATGACGATGATGCGGTCCGCGCGCTGCACCGTTGCCAGCCGGTGCGCGATGATGACGGTGGTGCGTCCGACCATGGCCGCTTCCAGCGCGCTTTGCACCAGGCGTTCGGATTCGGCGTCCAGCGCGCTGGTCGCTTCGTCCAGCAGCAGCAGCGGCGGGTTTTTCAGCAGGGCGCGCGCAATCGCGATGCGCTGCCGCTGGCCCCCGGACAGGCGTACGCCACGCTCGCCCAGGAAGGATTTGTACCCTTGTGGCAGGCGCTCGATGAATTCGTGGGCGGCGGCCATGCGCGCCGCAGCGATGACTTCTTCATCCGTGGCGCCGGCGCGGCCATAGCGGATGTTTTCCATCGCGTCGGCCGAGAAGATGACGGTGTCCTGCGGGACGATGCCGATCGCGTCGCGCAAGGTGTGCAGGTCGAGCTGTTTGATGTCGATGCCATCGAGCTTGATGGCGCCGCTTTGCGGATCGTAAAAGCGCAGGAACAGCTGGAACAGGGTGGTCTTGCCGGCGCCGGAGGGGCCGACCACGGCCACCGTTTCACCCGGTGCGATCGAGAGCGACAGGTGCGACAGTGCCGCCGTTTCAGGGCGCGACGGGTACGAGAACGTGACGTCAGCCAGCGAAAGCGCAGCGCCGCTGGCGGTGCGCCCTGGCAGCGGCAGCGGGCGCGCCGGATTCTGGATCGGCGACTTGACCGCCAGCAGTTCGAGCAGACGTTCGGTGGCGCCGGCCGCGCGCTGGGCTTCGCCCATCACTTCGGACAAGGCGCCGATGGAGCCCGAGACCATGGTCGCGTACAGGATGAACTGGCCCAGATCGCCGCCGCTCATCTCGCCATTGAGCACGGCGTGCGCGCCCAGCCACAGCACAAAGACGATGGTGCCAAACACCAGCACGATCGCGACCATGGTCAGCAGCGAACGCGCGCGGATGCGCCGCATCGCCGTCTGGAACGCGCTTTCGACCGAGCCGCCGAAGCGCCGGGCTTCCAGTTTTTCGTGGGTGTAGGCTTGCACGGTCGGCATGGCATTGAGGATTTCGCCGGCCATGGCCGAAGCATCGGCAATCCGGTCCTGCGAGTCGCGCGACAGGCGCCGCACGCGGCGGCCGAACAGAATGATCGGCACCACCACCAGTACCAGCAGCACCAGAATGATGGAGGTCAGCTTGGCGCTGGTCACAAACAGCATCACCAGGCCGCCCACGAACAGCAGCATATTACGCAGGGCCATCGAGATGCTGGTGCCAACCACGGCCTGGATCAGGGTGGTGTCGGTGGTAATCCGCGACAGGACTTCACCGGTCTGGGTGGTCTCGAAAAATTCGGGGCTCTGGTCCACCACGTGGCTGTAGACAGCGCTGCGGATGTCGGCGGTCACGCGTTCGCCCAGCCACGATACGGTGTAGAAGCGCGCCGCCGTCGCCACGCCCAGCACGGTGGCCACCGCGAACAGAGCCAGGAAGGTGGCATCGACCTGGGCCGCAGTCTGGGCGCCGGCAACGGCGCCAAAGCCGTGGTCGATCATCTGCTTGAAGGCGGCGGGAATGGCGAGCGTGGCACCGGCCGCGACCACGAGGGCGATGCCGGCCATCACAAAGTGGCGGCGGTACGGGCGCAGGAAGGGAAGCAGGCCCTTGAATGCGGACAGGCTGCCCTTGCGGCTGGC
>DASWMN010000424.1:0-14178 GCA_036399735.1 Telluria sp.
CGTAAATGTCGCCCGGCTGAATGCCTAAACTCTTTTCGGCTTCGAGGAGGCGCTTCTCAATTTCTCTCATGACAATCCATTTTTTGGTTTAACGCGACGGCCAGTCCGGGCCCGCTTTTCTCGCGACCGTCAGCTCCCGGCCGAACGGCTTGTCACAATGGCGCAGTGTACGATGTTGTTGCTCTCAGAACAAGCGACCGGTTTTGTTCGCTGTTCTAAGTCGCAGCATGCCGCCTGCGTGGCATCGCGTACAGATTTACCCCGGAAGCTGGGCCAGAATGCGTGTTCCAGTCACCGGAACGCGGAAGATCCTCCATGGCAGACGGCAACAAAAAAGTGATTTACGCCGCCCTGGCCGGCAATCTGCTGATTGCCATCACCAAGTTCCTGGCCGCATTTTATACAGGCAGTTCGGCCATGCTGTCGGAAGGCGTGCACTCGCTGGTTGACACCGGCAACGAAGCGTTGCTGCTGTACGGTCTGCGCCGCGCCGCCCTGCCGCCCGACCCCTGTTTCCCTTTCGGACATGGCAAGGAAGTCTATTTCTGGAGCTTCGTGGTGGCGCTGCTGATTTTCTCGCTCGGCGCTGGCGTGTCGCTGTACCAGGGCATCCACCATTTGCAGACACCGGGCGCGATTGAAAATCCGCTGGTCAATTACATCGTGCTGGGTCTGAGCCTGCTGTTCGAAGGCATGTCCTGGCGCGTTGCCTTCAAGGCTTTCCGCAAACGCAAAGGCAAGCGCGGCTACCTGTCCGCACTGAAAGCGGACAAGGACCCGGTCACCTTCGCGGTATTTCTGGAAGACAGCGCGGCGCTGCTGGGACTGGTGGTGGCGCTGGCCGGTCTGGCGCTGGCCCAGCTCACCGGCAACTTGGTGTACGACGCACTGGCCTCCATCGTGATCGGGCTGATCCTGGCGGCCACCGCCATGCTGCTGGCGCGCGAAACCAAGGGCCTCTTGATCGGCGAAAGCGCCAGCGTGGAAGTGGTGGACGGCATCCGGCGCCTGCTGCAGGCAACCCCTGAAGTCGAGCGCGTCAATGAAATCCTGACCATGCACATCGGCCCCGAGTTCGTGCTCGCCAACATCAGCCTGATGATTGCCCCGGCCACCGACCGAGCCCGCGTGCACCAGGTGTTCGGGACCATCGACGCCCAGATCAAACAGCACTACCCGCTGGTGCGGCGGGTCTTCATCGAATCGGCCTCGGTACCGCAGCGGGCCTGATCAGGCCTCGGCCGTGTACGCCAGATAGCGGTCGCGCGCCAGTGTGGCGATGGGTCCGACGGCCAGCGTGCGGTCTTCGTAGCGCACGCAAGGCGTGACCTTGCCGTAATTGCCGGTGTTGAAAATCTCCACTGCCGTATCTAGCTCCTGCGGCAACACGGTGCGCTCCTCCACCACCACGCCCGCCTCCGCCAGCAGGGCAATCACACGCGCGCGCGTGATGCCGGCGAGGAAAGTCCCGTTCGGCACGGGGGTGACCACCTTGCCGGCAGGCGTGACCAGGAACAGGTTCGAGGTGGCAAACTCGGCCACCGCACCCGCGCTGTCCAGCACCACCCCGTTATCGAAGCCGCGTTCCTTCGCCTCGCGCATCACCCGGGTCGAATTGGCATACAGGGCCGACGCTTTGGCATCGGTGGGCGCCATGCTCGCGTCCGGCCGGCGCAAGCGCGACAGGCAGGCCGAAAACCCGGTGAAAGCCGGCATGGGTGCGTCGAACAGGGTCAGGGCAAAGCCGCTGTGCTGCGGCTCGGCAATGAGGAAGCCTTCGCAGCCAAACACCAGCGGACGGATATACAGCGCTGCATCGGCCGGAAACTTCGCCACGCCCTCGTGCACCAGCGCCGTCATCTCGGCCACGGAGAGGGGGCACTGCAGGCCCAGCCGCTCCGCCGAAAGCACCACACGCTGCAAGTGCTGCGCCAGATCCGGCATCCGCCCAGCAATGGAACGGGCGCCATCGAACACGGAGGAACCAAGCCAGACACTGTGATCCATGGCACCGAACAGTGGAACATTACCTTCAGCCCATTGGCCCTTGAAATAAGTCAGATACATACGCCTCCTCGCTGGTGAGGCGAATAGTGTACCCCAACCGAAAACCCGCAACTCGAGCCCACAAGAAACAATTTCACAATCGGGGTAGGACCTCACACAAAAAGTTTTTTTATTGAGGTCTGACCCCGATTGTGCAACTTTTCGGGGAATGTTGATCAGAGGAACAAAATTGCCGTGCGTACGCTAGCGTACAAAGATGTAAGGCTTACCGGAAGTACACTGTACTTTTCTTCCAGCCTCATTTTTCCCACCATGCTTGCAACACTGGAACGCATCGATCCCCATAGTGACCGCATTGAAAATCTGGTCGCGCTGGTGGAACATCTGCGCCCATCGCGCCGTCAGGCGCCGGCTGCGGCCGATGCCGTCCGCACCCTGACCCAGCTGTTGAAAGGCAATCCGGCGCATGCTTCGGCGCTGCACAGCTATATTGCACGCCTGCTTGACAGCCGCCGCCATGCCAGCCTGTATACCGACATCGGCATTCTGTCCAATGATGGCTTCGTTACTGAACTGAAGCGCCGGATCGCCTACCGCTTTCTGCCACCGGCCCTGGGCGATGTCTACCTGAGCGACGCCATCGATCAGGTGCTGTATGCCGATACCGATTATTTGTGGATCAGCGCGGTGCCGACGCCGGACTGGCTGGACCTGTTCGACACGGTGGCCGCTGCCGCGCCTGCCCCGCACACCGCCCCTGCCGCGCCTGCGCACACGATGCTGCTGGGCCTGCTCGAGGCGATCCGTACCCTCTCCTGCCGTGTGTGCGCGCTGGGCCTGGAACCGCGCCTGCTGCGCAGCCATGCCGACATCGAAAACTTCGATTCGCCCTTCCTGATGCAGAACATCGAGGTCAACGATTACCTCGATGGCTACGAGCGCCTGCTGGCTGACGGCGCCCCGCCGGAAGACGCGCGTCACCTGCTGGTGATGCTGGACCAGTGCAGCATCGTGATCGAAAAAGTACGCAAGAATGCCGCCACCCAGGGCACCAGCGTGGCTCTGACCTACCTGCTGCTGGCGCTTACGCAAAGCATCGACCGCCTGCGCAAGCTGCTGTTCCTGGTGGACCTGTCGGGCGACCTGCCAGCCGCGCCCACGGTCGATCTGGCGCAGGTGGCGGACGCGGCGACACCCGCCAGCGAACCGCCGACCTCGCTGCGGCGTGCCGCGGCGATTGCGCTGGCAGAAGAACTGATCGAAGCCCACAACAAGAAATACGCGGTGCGCGACATGGTTGCGGCGAACATCGACCTGCTGGCGCGTAATGTGACGGAAAACGCCAGCCGCACCGGTGAGCACTATATTGCCGACACCCGTGGGGAGCTGGGCCGCATGTTCCTGTCCTCGGCCGGCGCCGGTGTCATCGTCGGCTTCATGGCGCTGATCAAGATTCTGATGGGCACGCTGCGCGCCGCGCCTCTGGTCGAAGCTTTCCTGTTCAGCATGAACTACTCGATCGGCTTTGTGCTGATCCATACCCTGCACTTCACCATCGCCACCAAGCAGCCGGCCATGACCGCGTCGCGCATCGCCAGCGGCCTGTCGAGCAAGGACGGGCGCACCATCGACCTCGACAGCATGGCCGATCTGATCGGCAAGGTATTGCGCACCCAGTGCATGGCCGTGCTCGGCAATCTGGCGACCGTGCTGCCGGTGGCCTATCTGATCGCCATGGCGTGGGTGGCCGTCACCGGCAAGCACCTGGTATCGCCTGAGAAAGCGCAGCACATGCTGCACGATATCAATCCAATCGGTAGCCCGGCCCTGTTCTACGCCGCGATTGCGGGCGTCTGCCTGTTTGTGGCCGGGCTCATTTCCGGCTATTACGATAACAAGGCGCTCTACACTCAGATGGCCCAGCGCGTGATCCAGCTGCGCGGCCTGCGCCGGGCGCTGGGCGAAGCACGCATGCAACGCCTCGGCTTGTATTTGGAGAACAATCTGGGCGGCTTGATGGGCAATTTCTTTTTCGGTATTTTGCTGGGCACCATCGGCACCCTGGGCTATTTACTGGGTTTGCCACTCGACATCCGCCACGTGACCTTTTCGGCCGCCAATTTCGCCACGGCGCTGGTAGGCCTGGACCACCGCATGAGCTGGGAAGTCGCTGCCACCTCGATCGGCGGCTTCCTGTCGATCGGCGTCGTCAACCTGGTGGTCAGCTTTTCGCTGGCACTGTGGGTGGCGCTGCGGGCCCGCAAGGTGCGCTTCAAGCACGGCATGTCACTGATTCAAACCATGGGCCGGCGCTGCATTTCCGCACCGGTCGACTTCATCATCGGGCCCAAGCAGCCGCTCGCGAGCGTTGCGGACAGCCAGCCATCAAGGGGAACCAAATGACCACTCTGCGCGCTGCGGCGCACGCCGCCCTTCTCGCCTGCGCCCTGGCGCTGACGGCCTGCGCTTCCCTGCCCGAGGTAAACGCCAACAGCGCCGCGGTCGCCCAGGAAAATCCCACCGTGTCTTTGCCGAAAGGAAAATTGGCCCGGAAACAGGCGGCCGATCTGCTGGCGCGGCGCTGGGCCAAGGCTACGCCCGACATGAAGGCCCTGGCCGTGCTGGAAGAGGCGGCCACGGGCGTGCCTCTGATCGCCGGCAACAAGGTCACCTTGCTGTTCGATGGCCCGGCCACGATGAAGGAAATGATGGCGGCCGTCAGCGCCGCCAAATCCTCGATCAATCTGGAAACCTACATCTTCGACCAGGACGAGATCGGCCTGCAGTTTGCCGAGCTGCTGATGGAAAAACGCAAACAGGGTGTGGTGGTCAATGTCATGTATGACGCGGTGGGCGCCTTCGGCACGCCGCAAGTCTTCTTCGACCGTCTCAAGGAGGCTGGCGTCAACGTCGTTGCCTTCAATCCCCTCAACCCGACCCAGCGCGGCGGCAAATGGGAATTGAACAACCGTGACCACCGCAAGCTGATGGTGGTTGACGGCAAGATCGCCTTCACGGGCGGCATCAATATCAGCAGCACCTATGCCAACAGTTCCTTCTTCCGCTCCAAACGCAAGCCGGAAGCGACCGACGGCAAAAAAGTCGGCTGGCGCGACACCCATATCAAGATTGAAGGCCCGGCCGTGGCCGCGCTGCAATGGCACTTCCTGGACGCCTGGGTCGACCAGGAAGGTGGCGAGCTGATCGAAAGCACCTATTTCCCGCCCCTGGCACCGGTTGGTGACAAGATCGTGCGCGTGCTGGCCACCGATCCTCAGCGCGATTCGGAAATCTACAAGTCCTTCATGCTGGCGATCCAGGAAGCGAAGACCTCGATCCACATCACTTCCGCCTACTTCGTGCCGGATCGCCAGTTCGTCGAAGCGATGGTGCTGGCGGCCAAGCGCGGCGTGGACGTCAAGCTGGTGCTGCCGGGCGTGAGCGATCACGGCCTGGTCATGCACGCAGGCCATTCCTTCTACGACGAGCTGCTCAGTGGCGGGGTCAAAATCTACCAGTTGCAGGTTGCAGTTCTGCATGCCAAGACGGCGGTGATCGACAGTACCTGGTCGACGGTGGGTTCCGCCAATATCGACCGCCGCAGCTTCCTGCACAACTACGAACTGAACGTGGTTGTGGTGGATCCTGCCTTTGGCCGCGACATGGAAAGCGCCTTTGACGAAGACTTGCGCGATTCCAAACAAGTGACCCTGGATGCATGGCGCGACCGGCCATGGATCGACCGGATCAAGGAACTGGCCTCGCGCCTGACCGAATACTGGATCTGAAGCGCGGGCTCTGAACGCGCCCTGCCCGCGCGCTCAGCGGCCGCACGCCGCTACTTAAATGCCGGCCGCGTACAAGCCCTCGGTATGGGCGGACCAGACGTTCCCCCGCCTTAAAAACGGCTCGGTCTTCATCCTGGAAAAGCGCTCGCCGACCTCGTCCCAGCCATAGCGGTCCACTTCCACACGTTCCGGTTCGACCCGCACCACGTTGAAAGAGTTCACTTCGCCGCGGCCGCGCGTGGAAGTGGCGGTGCCGGCCTGGACCACCAGAGCCGCGTATTCGCTCATCTGATAGCGTTCACTTGTATTGCCGGCGTGGCTGGCGTGCATGTGCCCGGACAACAGCAGGTCGACCCCGCAATCGGCAAAGGCCCGCATCGCCATCGGCGCCCGGTCAACCAGATCGTCGTCATCGTTTGTCAGCGGCAGGTCGAAGGGATGGTGGGTCACAATGATGCGCACAATGCCAGGGGCGAGGCCTTCCAGCTGCTGGCGGATGGTGGCCACCTGCTCCTCGTTCACGCGCCCATCCTTGAAGGTGAGCGAGCGCGCCGTGTTCACGCCCAGTACCGCGATTTCCTCGTCCACATACATGGGATCGAGGTCATCGGTGATGTAGCGCTTGTAGCGCGTCAGGGGCTGCAGGAAGCGCCGAAACACGTTGTACAAGGAAATGTCGTGATTGCCGGGGACGATGATTTGCGGTCCCGGCAAGGTATCGAGCCAGGCCCGCGCCTGCTCGAATTGCTCGCTCTTGGCGCGCTGGGTCAGGTCGCCCGAGACCACCACCACGTCCGGCTTGATCTCATGCACCAGGTCGCGCAGGGGCGCCAGCAGCTTGTCGTCGACCTTGCCAAAGTGCAGGTCCGACAGATGAACCAGAGTACGCATCTTATCTCCTCATGCCGGCACGATCACGCATAGCGCGCCCGGCCGGATCCGGTAGCGCAGCGGGGTAGTCATGACAGTGACTTCACCGTCGGTGGCCACGCGCAAATGCTTGTGGTGGGTATCGATCTGCATGCTGGCGGTGGTCAGCGCGTCAAAGTCGCGTTCCTGCGCCAGGCGGCCGCGCAAGGCGCTCCAGGCCAGGCGCAGCAGGCCAAGGCGGCCGGGGCGTTGTGCCACGTACAGGCTCAGGCGCCCACCATCGAGCCGCGCGCGTTCACCGATGGAAAAACCTTCCATCGTATATTCGTTGTTACCGATAAAAACAAACGGCGTGCGCCGCGCCTGTGACTGGCCGTTGTCCAGCGTCAGCCGCACGTTCAGGAAGGGGTAGCGCCGCAGCGCGCCGATGGCCGCCCACAGCGCAGCCGTCCATTTGCCCCTACCCAGCCGGCGCTGCTGCTTTTCGCGGTCGCGCACAATGTCCGGATACAGGCCCAGGCTCGAGTTATTCAAAAAGATACGCTCGTTCACCTCGCCGACATCGACTCGCTGCTGCACACCGCGCGCTACATTGGCAATGGCCGCGTCCAGCTCGAGGGGGATTCCCATGTCCTTGGCGAAATGATTGAGAGTGCCGAGCGGCAGCACGCCAAACGCGGTCTGCGTGCCCGCCACGACCGAAGCCACCGCATTGATGGTGCCGTCCCCGCCACCGGCCACCACGATTGCCAGGCCCTCAGTCAGCGCGGCTCTGGCCGCGGCAATCATTTCTTCACCGCTGGCGGCCAATGTGACGCGGGCGTGCAAGCCATGGGCGCTGAATTTTTCACGCAAGCGACTGGCCTGGGCATCGTCGTGCCCGCTGCCGGCACTGCCGTTGATGATGACTGCGATGGTGCTCAGGCTTTTCTCCCGGTTATGTGGTGCTGCGGCCTTCCATTCTGCGACGCAAGGTCGATACCGCCGTGATGCACACCGCCAGCCAGGCACTGCCGACCGCCATGGCAGCCAGCACATCGCTCAGATAGTGCGCGCCCAGATACAGGCGGCTGGTGCCAACCAGCACGACCATCATCAGGGCACCCAGCATCACTGTGGCCCGCTGCCAGGGTTTGCGCAGCGACACCACCAGCCAGGCCGCCAGCATGCCATACAGCACGGTGGCGCCGGAGGTATGCCCGCTGGGAAAACTGAAGGTGGTCAGACTGACCAGTGGCGCCTCAAAACTCGGCCGCACGCGCTGGAATGTGTACTTTAACAAAACATTCAGAATCAGGCCGCCCGGCACCGCGACAGTCAGGGCCAGCAGCCAGTAACGTTCGCGGCGCCGGTAAAAGAAGGCGCCCAGCGCCAGCGCCATCAGCAGGATGCCGATGGGGTGATTCCAGTCGGTAAAGGCAACCACCAGTGGCGTCCAGGGGCTGCCGGCAAACTGGTGGAACCAGTGGGCAAGCGCGTTGTCGATGCGCGTGATATCGGCATTGGCGACTACATGACTGGCGATCAGTCCGAACAGCGCACTGGCAATCACCAGCAGCACGACACCCACCGTCAGGTGCAGGCCGAACGCTTCGTCCGGATTCAGGCGCGCGGCAAGGTGCCGGTGCAGGCGTGGGTAGCGTTGCTTCATGTTTTCGCGGGGCAGAAAAATCCACCACGATACCAGTTGCTGCCGGGCCGTACAACGCGACGCGCGTCTCAGGCCAGGGTATTGACCAGTTCGAGCAGCGCGGCGTGGTTGAGCGGCTTGTTCATGAAGGCCGTCGCGCCCTGGCGCAGGGCCCAGACGCGGTCCGAATCCATGTCCTTGCTCGTGAGCAAAATGACCGGGATATGCCAGGTGGCTTCGTCGCTGGTGATGGCACGCGTGGCCTGGAAACCGTTCAGGCCCGGCATGACGATATCCATGATGATCAGGTCGGGCAGCTCGCTCTTGGACAGGCGCACCGCCTCTTCGCCGTCGCATGCCATGATCACCTGGTGGCCTTCCTGGGTCAGCAGCGCACCCACCAGCATGCGTTGTGAAGCGGAATCATCGACAACGAGAATTTTTTGACTGGCCATGATATTTACTCAGCTTGCGGGCGGCGCGGGCGCAGGCCGCGCCTCCTCCACCGGTTTTTCCTCTGGCATATAACGCCAGTAAAAGGCATGCACTTGCACCCGGAACTCGTGCATGAGTTCCTGCGTGACCATTCTTTCAGCCAGATACAGGGCTTTCAGATTCGTCGTACGGCCAAGCGTAACGTAAACGCGCAAGGTACGCGTTTGCGACGAATTGTGCAGGTCCATGTCGGTGACCTCGATCTCCATGCCCTTGAGCTTCTTCTTGATGTAGCTAGCCACATCTTTCCTGATGACGTTAAAGACTTCAGGACTTAGCACCCGTGCTTGCGCCATGATACGGCCTCAGAAATTAAAAAAAGTTGCGGTGCAGCATCATAACATCGGCAAAAACACCACAAAATAAAAATTTACTGGTTATTCGTACAGTAACTGTGGATTTATACAGTGGTTGTGCTATTCTGGAATCTCTCGATCAACGAAAAACCAATAACAAGGGATTCGCCATGACCACATTAAACAGCAATTTCGGCATGCAGTACGCTCCTACCCCATTCATCATGCGCCTTGGCCGCCGTGAAGTGTTGGTCACGCGCGACTTCCGCAAGCGCTACTACCCGGTCAACCCGCTGATCGAATGCGACACCGGTGTCGAGCCTGGCCACGTCGAAGTACTCCTCATGAAGCGCTGGTTGCTCATTTTGTCAAAGGCGCACTAAAAAGCGCATATGCAAAGCTGATTTAATTCGTGTTCTTTCTCTTGCTCGGGATTTATTCTAGTTGTACCCGAACACTTTCCAAGAGAGAGCCACCATGTTGTTGAAGAAGATAAGTCAGTCCTTGATCGCGCTTGCCCTGTTCTCGCAGGCGGCAGTCGCTGCCGATGTTACCCTGCTCAACGTGTCGTACGATCCGACCCGCGAGCTGTATCAGGATTTCAACGCGGCCTTTGCCAAGCAGTACAAAGCCAAAACCGGTGACAACGTCACGGTCAAGCAATCGCACGGCGGCTCCGGCAAACAGGCGCGCACGGTGATCGACGGTCTCGAAGCAGACGTCGTCACGCTCGCGCTGGCTTACGATATCGACGCCATTGGCGAACGCGGCCTGCTCAATCCACAGTGGCAGAAGCGTCTGCAGCACAACAGCTCGCCGTACACCTCGACCATCGTGTTCCTGGTTCGCAAGGGCAATCCAAAAGGCATCAAAGACTGGGCCGATCTGGTCAAGCCAGGCATTTCCATCATTACGCCGAACCCGAAAACCTCGGGCGGTGCGCGCTGGAACTACCTGGCAGCATGGGGCTATGCCCTGAAGCAGCCAGGCGGTACCGAAGCATCCGCCAAGGAATACCTGGCCAAACTGTATAAAAACGTCCCGGTTCTCGATTCCGGCGCCCGCGGCGCCACCACCACCTTTGTCGAACGCGGCATTGGCGATGTTCTGCTGGCCTGGGAAAATGAAGCCCTGCTGGCCATCAAGGAACTCGGCCCGGACAAGGTAGAAATCGTTGCCCCATCAGTCAGTATTCTGGCGGAGCCACCGGTCTCGGTGGTAGACAAGGTGGTCGACAAGCGCGGTACCCGCAAAGTAGCAGAAGCTTACCTGCAATACCTGTACAGCGACGAAGGCCAGGAAATCGCGGCGAAGAACTACTACCGTCCAACCTCGGAGAAAATCGCCAAGAAATACGCGGCGCAATATCCAAAGGTCAAACTGTTCACGATCGAAGAAGCTTCGGGCGGCTGGACCAAGACCCAGAAGACCCACTTTGCCGATGGCGGTTTGTTCGACCAGATCTACCTGCCAAGCAAAAAATAATCAGCGCGTCTGATCCTGCCAGCGGCCATGATTTCCTCATGGCCGCTTGCACATCAGCGCCAGGTCTGGAACAGCCCCACCTGGGCACTGGTCGTGACGATGACGAGCGAGATCCCGAACCGGACCATCCCTTGCTTCATCCGGATTTCAAAGTGGAGAAGATCCGCCTTGCTTGCGCAGATATCAAAGCGTGAATTCACATGTTCAAACCGGGAAATCAACTCGTTGCGCAGCGCGGCGATTTATGCACGGAGAATAGCGCGCCGCACCTCGAGTTAATCACCGCAATCTCGGTTTTGATCGCACTGACTTCACGTTCCAGCAGGTGAAGACCGCTCAGTCAAGCGCAGCACGAGCGCGCCGATGACAGGCGCCCTTTCTCTTGCAAGCACACAGGAACATCATGAATAGACTGAACCCTGCAGTATGCAGCACCGCCCTTGTTCTGATACTCGCCGCCTGCACTCGCGCGCCTGAGCAAGCCAGTCCGGCAAAGGCGCCCTTCAACGCTGCCGCATCGATCCAGGACCTGATGGTGTCGATTGTCGACCCGTCCGCCGACGCCTTGTGGGAGTCGGTCAGCAGCGAAACCAGCGCCAAGGGGATCGAAGAAAAGTACCCGCGCAACGCCCAGGAATGGCAGGCCGTGCGCAACAACGCCATCGCACTGCAGGAGGCGGCCAATCTGCTGATGATGGAAGGCCGCGCAGTTACGCACGGCGGCAAGGCAACCGAGGATGCCCACGTCGAAGGCATCTTCTCGCCCCACCAGACGCGCCAGGCGATCGACGCCGACCCGGCGCGCTTTCATGCGGCCGCGCGCGGTTTGCAGGACGCGGCCAGCGAAGCCTTGACGGCGATTGACGCAAAAGACCCGGCCAGGCTGCTGGTCGCCGGTGGAAAACTGGACCAGGCCTGCGAGCACTGCCACAGCATCTACTGGTACCCGAACGCGAAGCAGCCACCGGCAAAGTGGCCTGCCCCGCTCAAAGCTAATTGAACCTGGCGCCGGCTACTTCGCCGGCGTTCTCGCCACGCTGCCAAAGCCGATATTGTTCTCGGCGCAGATGCGCTCATAGCGCTCGACGACCGGCTTGCCCTTGGCCTGGTTGATGGCCACTTCGTAGTGCCAGCCATCAGTCGCTTCGCTGCCATCGCGGCGGCGCGCCGGGATCGTCGCTGTCCATGAACGCGTGTACACGGTCGGATCGGTGAAGGTGCCCACATAGTTGTAACGCTGGCCGTCCGCTGCAAAGACAAAGCGCTCCGCCACCTGCAGGTTCTCGCTGGCGAAGTCGCCGGTGCGCCCGAACAGCGCCTTGCCATTGTTGTTGGTCGCATCCACCACCAGGGTATTGCCCTCCCAGTGGCCGCGCGAATCGCCGTTCCACAGTTTGATGGTGTCCGCCAGGTGCGGCTTGTTATCAAGGTGGATGATGCGGCTGCCCGAATCGAACAGGAACAGCACATAGCCGGGATACTGACGAATCTCGTAGCCATGCCACATCAGCGACTTCGGGATACCGGCCGGTGCGCAGCGCGCCAGCGGTTCGATGTATTCCGGCTTGGTCGGATTATGGAAGTTGGCCAGGAACTCCTCCTGCTTCGCGCGTGCCCACGGCTGGAACGGGACCTGGCCATCGGCCGGATCGCTGACCCGGCTGGGCGCGCGCGATTCGCGTGGGCCCAGAGGTTTGCGCGGCGGCGTCGGGTCGCCCGGAATGCCCCCTTGCGGATCGGTGAAATTGCTGTGGTTCGAAATCGTGTTCGACCAGTGGCCTTCCACGTCGGGCTGGCCGTCGGGCAGACGCTGGCCGGTCCACTTGCCCTCGGCGATCTGGGTGAAACTCGGTTCAAACGCGATGCGGCGCGTGGTATCGGGCGCAGCGCCGGCCTGCTGCGCCAGTGCCGGCAACGGCGTGAGAAAGAGCAGCGCGATGGCGGCCGCTGTGTGATTGTTCATGCTGTCCTCATTATGGCTTGGGCGGATAAAACTGCTCGTATTCGAGCGTGGTGCGGTAATCCTCGATCAGCTGGAAGTTCTTCTCGCGGTGACGATGCAAAATCACGCCGATGGTCCAGGGCTTGGAAAAGACCTTCGGGTCTTCCAGCACGGCCTTGTACTCGATCGTGTTCGGATCGATGAACTTCCAGCGCTCCACCACGTGCAGCGCATCGCTGTGGAAGTTGCCGGCCCGGTCCAGCCAGGTCTCGTCATTGAAGTCCTTCACATCGACCACCAGGGTGTCGCCCTCCCAGCTGCCGCGTGAATCGCCGAGCCAGAATTCGTGGGTTTCGCCGCCCGGATGCGGTGTGCCATTGGTGTGAATGGTGCGTACCGAGTGGCCGAACTGGTGGAACAGCGTGATATCGCGCGGACGCTGGAAAATCTGGAACGGTTCGCGCGAATACACGGCACGCGGCGTGCCCAGGGTCCAGCCCTTGACGCGCGGGTCGGCCGTTTCACGCGCCGCAAAGTTCTTCTTGCGCTGCTCCAGCGCTGCCGGCAGATAGGGAATGGCGCCGCCTTCGACCACACCGGCGCCTGGTGGCGCATCCTTGCGCGCCGCATGCGGTTCCAGATCAAAATCGGCTGCGCTGGTGGTTTCCCAGATGCCGGAAAAATCCGGTTTGCCGCTGGCGGTACGCGGGATTTTTTGTGCGGGAGCCGGCGCTGCGGGCGCCATGCCGGCCGCCACGCTCAGTGCCACAAACAGCGCCAGTGCGTGGCGCCGCCGCTTGCGCGGCTGTTCAATTGGTGAAGTCAACGTCATCCTCCCGCACGCGCTGGCGCCGCTGGCGCATCCTGCGCGCCGCCGGTCTGGAAGGTGCGGCCGTCGGCCAGGGTGACGAACACGCTGTAGCCGAATGCTTCGCCGTTCTTGGAACGATAGCCCTTAATCGACACTTCATCGCCCTGCTTCAGATCGGACTTCGACAGGCCCTTGTTGGCCAGTGCATTCGGCGCGCCGAATTCCACGCCCCAGTTGGTGACCTTGCCGTCCGCGCCCTTCACGTCGAAGAACAGCCAGCTGTGCGGATTGACCCACTTGGCTTTGGTGACGGTGCCTTTCAGCTCGATCGGCTGGGCGGCATCGAATTCGGCCGCGAACGCGTGGTGGGCATCGGCAGGCGCCGCCGCGCCGAGTAGCGCAAGGGCAAGAACATGCGCCAGCCCGGTCACGCCGGCCCGCAAGTGCTTGGTGTTGATTGACATACTTTGCTCCAGTTTTCAGGTTGAAGAACGCGACATGCGTCGCAGGCTTCCTCTACTGAGCAACCTTCGTGCCACATGCACGCCAGCGCTAAGGCCTTGATCTGGCAGGCGCGCCGCGGCGCGTGCTGCCCGCATGCTGCTGGCGCCGCAGCACCGTCACCCCAGCCCTGTTGCGAACTCAGCAGCATCGTGCCCGACGCGCCACCGCCTTGCAGGCAAGAGAGCCGTCAAATCAAGCACTTGGGCGAACTTGACTTGGCTGGCACGCTCCCTGCTATCGACACCATGGCAAGCACACCCACTCAACTACAGGAGCACACCATGAAAGCAGCAAACGTCTTGACCGCAGCAGCACTGATCCTCAGCACCGGCCTGGCATGGGCCCAGCAG
>DASWMN010000425.1:0-2524 GCA_036399735.1 Telluria sp.
CCCACGACGATGTAGGCATGCGACCCGTCTTCCCACGATGCGAGCTGGATTGGCCCGCGGCGATCGAGCCGCACGCCGATCGGCGTGCCCTGCTTCAGCATGATGCAAAGGGCGACCGGAAGGCCGGTATCCCTGGTATACATCAATGCCGCAACGGGCATGCGTTCGAGCACCACCAGACGCGCGCCGGCGAAGTGAAGTCCGGACGAACTCAGGTCCGGAATCTCCAGCTTTCGTTCAACGCGCATTTCCAGCCACGATTTCAGGTGGTCCGTCTGGCTCGCCGGCACTTCCACAAGGTGAACGGTCTCCCGCGAGTATACCTCATGTCCGACTTTGACACCTGTTTTCAGAATTTGTTTTCTTATCAGCTCTTTATGAGCCGTCAGAAAGTCCTTGGCACTACAGGTGCGCGGTTTGGGTGATCGTGTCCGGTCTACAAATTGGGCGACTGGGCATGCGAGGCAGGCGGCGGCTGAGCGGTGATTTGGATCGTCGGCGGCAGCGCCACGCCGACGGCCTGGAACACGGCGCCAGCGCAACCGGGAGCGGCGGCGCGAAGGCGAAGCCTTCTGCCGGCTTGATCGACGTCGGTTTGAACGAGCTGATCGAGATCGCGAACGATATCGGCCCATTCATAGCGACGCCCATCGGCGGCGAGACGGTCGATGAGTTCCTTGCGCAGCAGCAGAGCCAGGAAGGAACAGAACACATGGCCGCGAATCGTATCATCGCGCTGGTGAAAGATCGGGCGCGTATTGATGATGGATTTCGCGGTTCTGAAAATATCCTCCACGATCCATCGCTCGCGATAGCGGAGCGCGACAACCAGCGGCGAGATCTGCACATTGGTGCGGATGACATAGATGCCGTCGAATTTGGCGGCCGCGGCGACACGCTCGGGGTCGATGGCGAAGTGGCTGTCGCCTTCGGTCTTGAGGAAGCGGCGGAAGCCTTTGTTGCCGACCAGCGCTTTGTCGCCTTGACGCAGCGCCTTTTCCAGTCCGGCAAGGGCGGCTTCGCGAGCGGCGGCATCGTTGTAAGCTTCCGCCTCATTATAACAGACAATGTAGCGGCAACGCCGCGTGGTGTTGCCCTGACCCGCCCTGACCTTGCGAACCACTTCCTTGACCTGAAGATCGAGCGTGCCGCGGCCATTGGCCTGGGGAACTGTCAGCGCGACGAACGGGGTCTTGTCGGTCAGTACGGCGGCGACT
Source organism: Telluria sp. (assembly GCA_036399735.1). Lineage (GTDB taxonomy): Bacteria > Pseudomonadota > Gammaproteobacteria > Burkholderiales > Burkholderiaceae_D > Telluria_A. The sequence goes on from DASWMN010000425.1 coordinate 1,218, forward strand.
TCGACGCTGCGCTTTTCGCGCACGCCCAGAATGTACTCGATCTTGTGGGCTTCGAGCGTGGCGATGGTCTTGGCGCTGACCATGCCACGATCGGCGATGATGCAGACCCGATTGAGCAGGAAGCGTTCCCGCAGTCTGGTGACCACCGGTATCAGGGTTGTCACGTCGGCCGTATTGCCCGGCCACATCTCGCTGCAGATCGGTCGTCCGGTCTCATCGATAACGACGCCGAGGACCAACTGGTGCAGATCAGGTCGAGCGTCTTTGGAATGACCGTTGCGGCCAAGCGTGTTGCCACCGTCGCCCTCGAAATACAGGCTGGTGGTATCAAAGATCGCCAGCCCAACGTCATTGAAGAGGCTGTGGCGTTTGGCGAACAGGTGTTCCTCGATCAGATCCTTGTGGGTGCGGGGCACCAGGCCGCGGCCCTGTTGGTCGGCAAGTTCTTCGCCGAGCCAGGCCATCGCCCGGTACAGGTGATGGAGGTCGATCGCGTCCATGCCGCCGATGGAATAGGCCGATCGCCACTTCTCCGCGGCGCGATCCGAGCCCGGCTCCATGATCCGGTGCAGCACGGTCAGGAACACGGCGCGCTCGACCGGAAACTCGAATTTGCGGTCGGCCACAAGGTCTTCGATCACCGATCGGCAAAAACTGTCGCGCCACAGTCGCTCGAAGAGGAGGGGCGGGCCGATCCGCTTGGCGTCGATCGTCGTGGTCTCGCCCTTCTCAACGGCGGACAGCAGCATCCCGCTCTCGGTCAACCGGGCACCGGAGCGCAATAGCCGATCGAGCTCGCCGGTTTCCTTGAGTGCGTCGAGGCGGCCCAATGTCGCCACCACGGTCTGGCGCGGCTTGCCGTTGACCCGATGGCTTTCCACCATCTGGAGATATTCGAAGCCGCCGGATCGCTTTGTTCGGAAATACATGCCAGCCACCGTTGCCAGCACAATATTGACGGGGTTCGCATACGGGTCAAGGCAAAACTGCGGCAGTATTGGCACTACGAAAGCGCACAATTCTAGGTTTTGCCACGGCAGAGTGCGGCTTTCAGCCCTATTTTGGGCAGGTAACTGTCAAAGTCCGACCAGACAGCCCCCGAGCTATGAACTGAAACGGAGTATTTCGGTTCAGGACCCGCCTGTTATCCTAACATAGACAATCAAATAACATTCTCCCGCCGCGGCTACTGCCCGCTGGCGAACACGGGTAGCCGGAACTAACCAACTGGCCTGGCCTTATGGTACGCATAATGGGACGGAACATGAACATCATGCTGCCTTCCTGAGTGCCTTGGGCGGGGTGCG
>DASWMN010000426.1:0-39151 GCA_036399735.1 Telluria sp.
ATGCGACCTTGCGCATGCAGGCGATGTTCGAGGACGATGCGCTGGCGGCACTGGCGCGCGGCGACATCAATGCTGCCATCGTCACCAGCGCGGCCATTGAAGGGCGCGCCGAACATTGGTCAGCCGAGTGGGAAGCGACGCCGCTGGGCGCTTTGAGTCTGCAGCTGGTTGCTGGAAAAGGGCACCCGCTGCTGAAGGGACGGCGCGCGAAAGGCGCGGCAGTTCACGCCGACAGTCAGACCGTGCTCGGGTACGATTTCGCGTGTCCGCCGCGCTCGCTGTTGTGCGGCGTACAGCGCGGCACGCGTTCGGACGGCTGGCGCGACGACCAGCTGCCACGCCGGATCCGCTACTGGACCGACGACCTCCAGTTACTGCTCGGTTTCGTCAAACGCGGCGAAGCGCTGGCCTACCTGCCGGACTTTGCACTGGACGACCCGGATCTGGTGCGGATTCACGTGAACGATTGTGCATTCGGCTGCAGCGAGCAGGTGTGGCTGGTATGGAATCGCGCCCACGCGGCGCAGTGGCAGACCCAGCTCGCCGCGGCGCTGCAGGGGCAGGTCAGCGTGGCTGGCGAAGCGCGCCCGCGAGCTTGATCACCCAGCTGAACGCCATGCCGGCGAAACCGCCAAAGATACAGTCCCTGGCGAAATGCGAACCTGTGAAGTACGCGATCAGCGCGCCCGCGGCGCAACCGGCCAGCACCAGGCTCGCACGCAGGCGCAGTTCGGCCTGGCGAGCCGAAAAAGCATCAGGCCGCGCCACCCGCCTGATCGGTTTCCAGCGGCAGCGTCAGTGTGAACGCCGCGCCCTGATCGGGCACGCTCTCGACTTCCAAAGTCCCGCCATGCGACTCGGCCAGCTGGCGCGCGATGTACAAGCCCAGTCCCAGGCCTTCGCGCACATCCTTGGTGCCGGCACGCTCGAAGGGCTTGAAAATGCGCAGCTGGTCTTCCGGCGAAATACCCACGCCCTGGTCGCGCACCACGATTTCAGCCCATCCATCGCGCGCCGACAAGCTGATCGTCACCGGCTTGCTGCCGCCGTAACGCAGCGCGTTGGTAAGCAGGTTGATGATGACCTGCTCGACCCGGAACTCGTCCCATACGCCGGTCACGGTGTGTGGCGCATGCAGATCGATGGTAGCGCCGGCCGCCTCGGTGCGCTGCGCCAGATCGCTGACGATCCGGGTCAGCAGGGCCGACAATTCCGTCTGCGCGGGACGAATCGACAGCTTGCCGCTGCGGATGCGCGAGACATCGACCATGTCGTTGATCAGCCGGATCATGCTCTGGATCTGACGCCCGTCGCGCGCGACCATCTTGCGCAGATTGCCTTCGCTGAACGCGCCCAGGTTGCCTTTGTTGAGCTGCATTTCGCGCAACTGCGTTTCCAGGAACAGGGTGTTGAGCGGGGTGCGCAGTTCGTGTGCCACCATCGACATGAAGTCGTCGCGCATCTGCACCGAGCGTTCCAGCTCGGCCTGGGTCGCGCGCAGTTCGCGCCGGCTCTGTTCCAGCGCTTCCACCTGGCGTTTGACTTCAATGCGCTGCTGGCACAGCGAGACAAATACATTGACCTTGCTCTTGACGGCGGCGATATCGAGCGGCTTGTGCAGAAAATCGACAGCGCCCGTTTCATAGCCCTTGAACGCGTGATTGAGTTCCTTGCCGGCGGCGCTGACAAAAATGATCGGCACGTTGCGCGTGCGCTCGGTGCCGCGCATCAGTTCCGCCAGTTCAAAGCCATCCATCTCCGGCATCATGACGTCGATGATCGCCATCGCAAAATCATGCTCGAGCAGCAGGGCCAGCGCTTTCTCGCCGGACGAGGCCTGGTAAATGATGCGGTCGTCCTGTTCGATGATCTTGGTCAGTGCGAGCAGGTTTTCCGGAAGGTCGTCGACGATCAGGAGTTTGGTGGTGTGCTGGTGTGTTCCCATCACGTGGTCTCCAGGGTAGCCAGCAGCGCGCGCATCTGGTCGAGCGCGAGCAGGTGGTCGGGCGCGCGCAGGCGCAGCGCGGCCGCAGGCATGGTTGTTATTTCGGCGTCGCTCGGATGCTGGACGACGGACAGGCCACCGCCTTCGCCGATGCGGGCCAGGCCGGCGGCGCCGTCGTGGCTGGCGCCGGTCAGCAAAATGCCGCACAGGTTCGGTCCATACACATCGGCGGCGGACTCCATCAGAATGTCGATCGCCGGGCGCGAAAAGTGCACCGGTTCTTCCTGGCTGAGCGAGAAGGTGCGGTCGCTTTCAATCGACAGGTGGTAGCCGGGCGGCGCGAAGTAAATGCTGCCGGGCGCCAGCGCGGCTTTGTCCTCGGCCTGGAACACCGGCTGCGGCAGATGCTGGCGGAAGACTTCGGCCAGGCGGCTTTCGCGGTCATCGGGCAGATGCAGCACGATCACGACCGGGAACGCCGGCTTGGGCGGCAGGCCTGGCAACAACCGCAGCAAGGCGTCGATGCCGCCGGCCGACGCGCCGATCACCACTGCTTCAATGCGGGTGCGTCGGGCGGCCTTCATTTGGCGCCCTTCCGATAGATGCGCTCGGCCTTGACCAGCGGTTCGAACGCGGCCGCATAGGCCGAAAAGTCGATGCTCTCCTTGCTGCCCAGCCCCAGAAAGCCGCGATGACAGAGCGACTCGCGAAACAGGCCGAGGGCGCGATCCTGCAGCTTGCGGTTGAAGTAGATCAGTACATTGCGGCAGCACACCAGCTGGGTCTCGGAAAACACGCTGTCGGTGGCCAGACTGTGATCGGCGAAGCTGACGTTGTCGATCAGGCTGCGGTCGAACAGGGCACTGTCGTAGGCAGCCGTGAAATAGTCGGAGAAGGCGCCGCGCCCGCCCGCCATCTGGTAGCTGGCCGTGTAGGCGCGCATGCGCTCGAGCGGGAACACGCCCTTGCGCGCGCGCTCGAGCGACTGCGGGTTGATATCGGTGGCGTAAATGATGGAGCGCTCGAGCAGCCCTTCTTCCTTGAGCATGATGGCCATCGAATACACTTCTTCGCCTGTGCTGCAGCCGGCGATCCAGATCTTGAGCGACGGGTAAGTATGCAGGTGCGGCACCACGTGTTCGCGCAGCGCCAGGAAGTAGCTCGGGTCGCGGAACATCTCGCTGGTGGGAATGGTCAGGTACTGCAGCAGCTGCATGAAGGCGTCCGCATCATGCAGCACGCGGGCCTGCAGTTCGGAGATGCTGGCGCAGTCCATCTGGTGCATTGCGTGCAGCACGCGCCGCTTTTGCGATGCGCCCGAATAGTCGCGGAAGTCGTAGCTGTACTTGAGGTAGATCGCCTCCATCAGCAGGCGCAGCTCGATGCTTGCGCTGTCCGGATTGCTCATTACAGGCGCTCCACGCTGGGCAGCCACACGCGCAGCAGCGAATACAGACGGTCCAGGTCGATCGGCTTGGCCAGGTAATCGGAGGCGCCGGCCTTCATGCACTGTTCCTGGTCATCTTTCATCGCCTTGGCCGTAATGGCAATCACCGGCAGCTTGGCAAAGCGCGGATCTTCGCGCAGACGGCGGGTCGCTTCCAGGCCGTCCATCCCCGGCATCATCACATCCATCAGCACCAGGTCGATATCGGCCACCTGATCGAGTTTGGCCAGCGCTTCGAAGCCGTCGCGCCCCACTTCCACGATGATGCCTTTCTGTTCCAACGCACTGGTGAGCGAGAAGATATTGCGCACGTCGTCGTCAACCAGCAGGATGCGGCGCCCATCGAACACGCGGTCGCGGCTGCGCGCGGTCTTGAGCATGCTCTGGCGCTCGGCCGACATCTGCGACTCCACCCGGTGCAGGAACAGCGTGACCTCATCGAGCAGGCGCTCGGGCGAACGCGCGCCCTTGATGATGATCGAGCGCGAATAACGCAGCAGGTCGGTCTCTTCGGCCCGGGTCAGGCTGCGGCCGGTGTAGACGATCACCGGCGGGAAGGCGGCGATTTTTTCCGCCGCCATGGTGTGCAGCAGTTCGTGCCCTTGCATGTCGGGCAGCTTGAGATCGATGATCATGCAGTCGTAGATGGCCGTGCGCAGCAGCGCCAGCGCCTCGGCGCCGGTGGACACTGCGGTGATTTCGATATCCTCGTCGCCAATCAGCTGGACCACGCTGTCGCGCTGGCGGTCATCGTCTTCCACCAGCAGCACATGCTTGAGTTGCTGGGTGAACTTGCCCTCGAGCGTCTGGAACACCTGCTTGAGGCGGTCGCGCGTGGCCGGCTTGATGACATAGCCCACCGCGCCCAGCTGCAGGGCTGCTTCGGCACGGTCATTGGCGGACACGATGTGCACCGGGATGTGGCGCGCCACCGGATTGTCCTTGAGCTTTTGCAGCACGTCGAGGCCGGAGCTGTCGGGCAGGCCCAGGTCGAGCAGGATCGCATCCGGCTGCTGATCGGTGGCCGCCTGCAGGCCCTCCGCTGCGCTGTGCGCCACCAGGCAGCGGTAATGCATTTCGTGCGCCAGGTCGAACAGGATGCGCGCGAACTCGACGTCGTCCTCGATCACCAGCACCGTGCGTTCGTTCGATGCGGCGCGGTCGCGGTCATCCGGGAAGGGCGGCGCTGCCGGCACGGCCGGAGTGGCCGGGCGCGGTGCAGGCAAAGGGGCCGCTGCGCGCGCCGGCGCGGCCGCTGGCGGCGCTGCTGCGGTCAGTGCCGCCGGCAGCAGCAGGGTGAACACACTGCCCTTGCCCGGCGTGCTGTTGACATCGATGGTGCCGCCCAGGAGCGCTGCCAGGTCGCGCGAAATCGACAGTCCCAGGCCGGTGCCGCCGTAACGCCGGCTGGTGGTGCCGTCGGCCTGGCGGAATGCTTCGAAGATGATGGCCTGCTGGTCGGCCGCGATGCCGATACCGGAGTCGCGCACCGCGAAGCCGATGCGCCCGTCCGCGTGCCCTTCGATGGTGAGCGACACCTGGCCATCGTCGGTAAACTTGATCGCGTTCGAGAGCAGGTTCTTGAGGATCTGCTGCAGGCGCTGGCTGTCGGTGTGGATGCTCGGCGGCGCCGATGGCACGGCCGCGGCGGTGAAGATCAGGCGCTTCTGCCCGGCCAGCGGCGCGAACATGCTTTGCATTGCTTCGGCCAGCGCGGGCAGGGCGATGGTGTCGGGCGCCAGTTCAAGCTTGCCTGCTTCGACCTTGGAGATGTCGAGGATGTCATTGATCAGATTGAGCAGGTCGTTGCCGGCTGCGTAGATGGTATTGGCGAACTGGATCTGTTCCGGCTCCAGATTGCCCTTGGCGTTTTCCGACAACAGCTTGGCCAGGATCAGCGAGCTGTTGAGCGGCGTGCGCAGCTCGTGCGACATATTGGCCAGGAACTCGGATTTGTACTTGCTGGCGCGCTGCAGATCCTGGGCGCGTTCTTCCAGCGCCTGCTGGACTACGCCCAGTGCCGTGTTTTTCTGGTCCAGCGCGTTGGCCTGGTCGGCCAGCTGTTCGTTGGTCTGTTCCAGTTCGGCCTTCTGGTTCTCCAGAATGGTCTGCGACTCTTCCAGCACGCGCGACTGCTCTTCCAGTTCCTCGTTGGCGGTGCGCAGTTCTTCCTGTTGCACCTGGAGTTCTTCATTGAGCTGCTGGGTCTCGGCCAGCGCGTCCTGCAGGCGCCGGCGCGCCATGGCGCCTTCCAGCGCACGGCCGATGTTGGGCGCCACCAGTTCCAGAAATTCGAGCACGCGCGGCGGCGGCAGTTGCAGGAAGCCCAGTTCGATCACGCCATTCGGGCTGTTGTCGTTGTCGGTGGCGACCAGCACCAGGTGGCGCGGCGATGCATGGCCCAGCCCGGAGCTTACTTTCAGATAATGGTCGGGCAGCTCGCCGTGCACCAGGGCGCGTTTCGATTTAAAGGCCTGGCCGACCAGCGAGTAAGTGTCGCCTTCATCGTGCACACTGTGCCCGCCCGTGGCGCCGGCGCCATAGCCGGCAATGCGGCGCAGGCTGCCGTCTTCTTCGCGCGCGTAAATGATGCCGGCGGCGGCGCCCGTGTATTCGGCGATGAATTCGATGGTCGCCGTTCCCAGGCGCTGCAGGCCCAGCTGGCCGATGCTGCGTTCGGCGAGGGCGGTCTGGCCGCTGCGCTGCCAGGCCTGGCGCTCGAGCGCCTCGCCGTGGCTGCGCTGCTGCGCGATGACGTCGCCAAAAGCGTCCGACAGGCGCATCAGGTCGCGCCGGCCGTGCCAGGCCAGCATGCCGCCCAGCGCCAGCGCCACCAGCAGGTAGATGGCCACGCCCATGCGCGTGGTGTTCTTCGCGCTCTCGTTGCGGGTCAGCAGACGGCGCTGTTCGGCGCCCAGGTACTGGTCGAACTGCTCGCGGATCGCGTCGAACAGCACCTTGCCGCGCTGGCTGCGCACCAGCTCGGCGACATCGCCGTTTTTCTGGCGCAGCGCGATGCTGTCGCGCGCAAATTGCTGCCACTGCGCCTGCAGGCCGGCGATCTGGTTCAGGCGCGCCAGCTGGGCGGGGTCGTCCTCGCTCATCTTGAACAAGGTACGCATGGTGGCGTCCGACCTGGCGATCGACAGGTTGTAGGGCGAGAGGAAAATTTCTTCGCCCGTCAGCAAATAGCCGCGCACGCCGGTTTCCTGGTCGACCGCCAGTTTGCTCGCTTCGTTGGCATGCCGGATCACTCGTTCCGACTGCTCCACCGTGGCAAGAACAGACAGCAGGTAGCCGATGATGGCAGCAAAGATGATGGCGCTGAGCACGCCAATCGCCAGAGGCAGGGCAACGTTGCGTGTAAGTATACGTTTGAAGCTGGTCTGGTCGATTGTCAGGGCGCTCTGCATGCTTCTCATCCGCTGCGAAAAATGCCAATTCTATACGAATGGCAATATTTCCAGCGCAAGATTGCGGCCCGCCGCGGCCGCCTATTTGTCGGAGAAGGTGACCTCGATCATGTTATCGCCCGGTTTGCGGTCGATCAGCTTGTTGTCGGGGTCGATGCCAGCCTTGGCCGGCTTGCCGCTCACCACCAGTTCTACGGTGAAATCCCCGGCGCGCACCAGGCGGCGCTCGCGCAGCAGGGCATTGCCGTCCTTGTCATCGACGCCGACATCGATGTAGTCGGCCAGCGCCACCTCGCGTTCTTCGCCCTTGCCGTCGGCCCGCATCTTGCCTGCGCTGGCCTTCAGGGTCACCAGATACTTGCCGTCGCCGCGCTTCACGGCACTGGCGCGCACCGCGCGGTTCTGATACAGCACGATGGCGTTGAACAGGTCGTCAATCAGGTATTGCTGCGCCGGCCCGGCCTGGGCGCGCAGGCCGGCCACCAGCTCGTCCACATTCGGGTAGGGCGCGCCGCCGAAGGCGTGGCTGGCGAGCATGGCATGCAGCACGCCGTTGACCTTGTCTTCGCCCAGCACATCCTGCAGCTGATACATCGCCAGGCTGCCCTTGCGGTAATGGATGTAATCCTGGTGTTCGCTTTGCGCCAGCGGCAGTTCGCGCTTTTTCTCGAGCGCGCGGCCGAGCAGGTAGCGCTCGAGGTCATAGCGCAGGAAGCGGCGCATGCGGGCCGGGCCGACGGTCTGCTTCATCACCATCAGGGCGCTGTATTCAGACAGGGTTTCCGACAGCACCGCGCCGCCGGCGCTGTCGGCGCCGACCAGCTGGTGGCCCCACCACTGGTGCGCCACTTCGTGCGCGCTCACGTAGAAGGGGTAGTCGATGTCCTTCGGATTCTTGTCCTCCACCTTGGCGATGAAACCCATGCTCTCGGAGTAGGGAATGGTGCTGGGGTAAGACTGCGCATAGGCCGCGTAGCGCGGGAACTCGACAATACGCACCACCTTGTGCTGGTACGGGCTGAAGTTGCGCGTGTTGTACTCAAGCGCCGCCTTGACGCCCTTGACCATGCGCTCGAGGTTGTATTCGTGGCCGGGATGGTAGTAGATGTCGATCGTCACGTCCTGCCAGCGGTCGTGCCGCACTTCGTAGCGGGCCGACTGGAAGGCGTAGAAATTGAGAATCGGCTTGTCCATGCGGTAGTGGAAATAGCGTCGTCCTTTGGCAATCCATTCTTTTTCCAGGGTGCCGGGGGCGATCGCGATCTGGTCCGGGCTGGTGCTGATCACGGCATTGAAATCGATCCAGTCGGCATCGCCGGCAATGAAGCTGTTGCGCGCCGCTGTCGGATCGGCTGCCGGGGGCATGGGCGCACGGGGGGCCAGGGCGTGGCGCTTGCGGTCGCGCTCGTCGTCGAGTTCGATCGCCTTCTGGTAGCCGATGTGCGGCAGGATGTCGTTGTTGAAGAAGGTGCCGTTGGCAACCACCGGGGTATCGCCGCCGATTCCTTGCAGGCCCTTGGGCGCGAACGCCAGCGTAAAGTTGAGCGGCAGGCTGGCGCCGGGCGCCAGCGGCGTGGCCAGGCGGTAGATGTGGAAGCCGCGCTCGCCATCGCCCAGCAGCAGGGCAGCGGCTTGGCCAAAATCGAGCTTCATCACGGCGCCCGGCAGCTGGCTGATGAACAGTTCCGACACCGGTACCGCGCTGCGGTTTTCCAGCCGGTAGCTGCCATGCACGGTCAGGCTGCGCGTTTCGGGCACCATGTCCAGGCGCAGGTCGACCGCGGCAATGCGCGGCTGGATGACGTTGGCGAATTTTTTGTAGCGCAGCTCGTACTGCGCGCGCAACTGGTCCTTCTGGTAAGCCGTGCGGTAGTCGCCCACCACGTGCAGATTGTAGTACAGCAGGGCGCCGGTACCGCCGAACAGCGCCAGGCCCAGCGTGCCGGCCACCAGGACCGGACCTGACAGATTGCGGCGCGCCAGCTGCAGGCGGCTGCCCAGCTCGGCGTTGTAGCCGCGCGGCCAGAAGATTAGCGACAGCACCAGCAGCACCAGCGCCGCGCCGCACCAGTACAGTTCCAGCCAGCGCTGGCGCAGCAGAAAGTGGCCGAAGCCGTTCATGCCCGAATACACAATTTCCGGCGGCGCCGCGTACATCAGCAGCGGAGGGTCGAAGCCTAGCGACGGGAAGGTCAGCAGCGCCGCGACGTACAGAATCATCGCGAAGTAGGCCAGGTACTTATTGTTGAGCAGCACCTGGAGCGCGATGGCCAGTACCCCGACCATGATGAATTCCGGCCAGATGATCAGGAACAGCGCGTGCACATACAGCCCGGGCTCCAGGTGGAAGTAGCCGTTCCACAACTGCAGCAGCATGCCGCACAACATGGCTACGCCCAGCATCAGGAACTGCAGGCCGGACAGGGCGATCAGCTTGGACAGCAGCGGCAGCCAGCTCGGGATCGGCAGCGCATCGACCATCTGCGCCATGCGCGCTTCGCGTTCGCGCCACACCAGTTCGCCCGCGTAGAAGGTGGTGATAATCAGGAGGAACAGCGAGAAGGCGGCGGTGATCAGTTCAATCACCTGGTAGGTCACCGGATAGGTCTTGGTGCCGTACATGGCGCCCATATTGATCGACATGGCGAACATGGTCAGCGCCGAGGCCAGCACCAGCACCCCGAAATACAGGTCCTTGACCGATTCGCGCCAGCTGATCCAGGACCATTTGAACAACAGCAGGAACAGGCTGCGGCCGGCGAAATCGGGCTTCTCGGCGGTGTTGGCGGCAACAAGGCTCAGGTGCAGCGGCGCTTCGCCCGGGCTGTGGCGGGCCGAACGGCTGTCGACGCTGGCGTTGAACTGGAAGCGCCAGTAGCCGAGCAGCAGCACGGTCAGGGCAAAGCCGCACCAGATCAGGCGGTTGAACAGATACACGCCTTCGAACGGCACGGCAAGCGTGTTGCGTTCGGCGATGGTCCAGTATTCGGTGATGCGGATCACGGCGGTGGTGCCGAAGGGATCGATCAGGGCGGCCAGGGTCTTGTAGTCGAGGTCGCGCGCCAGATAGGGGGCCACGATGTAACCGACCAGCATCACCACGCTGGCCACGTACACCGGCAGCATGCGCCGGGTCAGGGCCGCCATCACGAAGAAAATCGAGCCGAAAATGAACAGGTTCGGCAGCACCAGCTGCAGGTAGGGGCGCAGATAGGCGGCCAGGCGGGCCGGGCCCAGGCGGTCCGCTTCCACGCCCGGCAGCAGGGTGCCGAGCCAGGCGCCCAGTACGATGCTGGAAAACACCAGGGCCAGGGTGGCGCAGGCCCCCAGGAAACGCCCGAACACGTAATCGTACTTCCTGATGGGCGCGCTGAAGAAGAAGTGATGCATGTCGTACTCGAAGTCCTGCTGGACCGAGCGCCCGACCATGGCCGCCATCACGATCACGCCCATGCAGCCAAGGAAGGCGACCGTGATCGACACCGAGAACGGCGAATTGATCAGGGCGCGGCTGCCGAAGGAAACGTAGGTATCCTTGAAGAAGCCGCCGGCGGCGGCCATCCACAGCAGGGCCAGCAGGAAGAACATGCCGAAGTAGACCCAGGTCGACAGCAGCTTGAGGCGCTGGCGCGCTTCGAACAAGGCGATGGACAACATGGATGCCATCCTAGCAGTTGCTGGCGGCAACGTGGCGGCCCGCGATGGTGGCGAAATACACGTCCTCGAGGTCGCCGTTGGCGGCGAAGAAGCCGTCGCCCGGATCGCGCTCGCCGTACACCCGTATCAGGGTGCGGCCGGTCAGCAGGCGGGTGGAAATGACGTCATGCTCGCGCTGGAAGTAAGGCAGTTCGGCCTTGGTCACGAAGCGCTCCCAGATCTTGCCGTCGATATCGTCGATCAGCTTTTGCGGCTCGCCGCACAAGAGCACATGGCCCTTGTTGATGATCGCCATGTTGGCGCACAGGTCGGACACGTCGGACACGATGTGGGTCGACAGCAGCACGGTCTTGTCTTCGCCGATGTCCGACAGCAAGTTATGGAAACGCACCCGTTCCTGCGGGTCGAGGCCGGCGGTCGGCTCGTCGACAATGATCAGCTGCGGGTCGCCCAGCAGGGCCTGGGCGATCCCGAAGCGCTGGCGCATACCGCCCGAAAAGCCGCCCAGACGCTGGTGGCGCACTTCAAATAGGTTGGTTTGTTGCAACAATCCGTCGACCACTTCACGCCGCCGCGACCGATTCGACAAGCCTTTGAGCATGGCGAAATGGTCGAGCAGCTCGTAGGCCGTAACCTTCGGATAGACCCCGAAGTCCTGCGGCAGGTAGCCGAGCAGGCGCCGGATCTCGTCTTTTTCATCGAGCACATCGAGTTCGCCGAAGAACACCGAACCGGCATCGCACTCCTGCAAGGTGGCCAGGGTCCGCATCAAAGTCGACTTGCCGGCGCCGTTGGGCCCGAGCAAGCCGAACATCCCGGTGGGGATGGTGAGGGTGACCTTGTCCAGGGCCACCACGCCGTTGGCGTAGGTCTTGGACAGATTGCGGATGCGTAATTCCATTCCTGAACTCCTGATAGCGGGCGAGGGCGCGGTGCTGATACCGGCACACTTCTTTATAGTTGCATTGTATTAAATTTAAGCGCCTGCGGGCGGTCCATTGCGATATACCGCAGTTTGACTGCCCCAGAGTGCAAAATCGGCGGCGCAGACGGCGGCGGCAGCGCGCGCGCCTTCGATGACAATTTCCCCTGACCCTGGTGGGGAGGAAACAGGGCGGGCGGGGGATCAGTTGCGGAAAAGGACTTCTTCGCGGTTGAACCACCAGCGGCACCAGGCCAGCAGGGCCCCGGCGATCAGGCTGGTCGAGAGCAGGATGGCGGCGAACATGCGGTAATCCATGGTGCCCTTGATGATCTCTTTCATTGCCAAAGAAACATTTGTCAGCGGGACCATGGACCAGAACCAGTTCAGCTCGACGCCGGGCAGCATGGCGGCGGCAATCGGCACAATCATCAGCATCATGAGCGGCGAAATCAGGCCCGAGGCTTCCTTGTAGCTCTTGGCCCAGATGGAAATGGCCAGCAGGATGGCGGCGAAGATGGCGGCGGTGGGCACCAGCATCAGCGCCACCATGGCCAGGTCGCCCGCGCCGACCGCGCGCACCATCTGCGCCAGGCCGCCTTCGAAGCGGGCGCCGAACACGCTCAGCACGGCGCCCATGCTCGCTACCATCACCAGCGCCGAACACAGGCCGACGGAAAACAGCACCAGAAACTTGGCCAGTACCAGCTGTGTGCGCGGAATGGGCGCGAGCAGCAATGTCTCCAATGTGCCCCTTTCCTTTTCGCCGGCGCCCAGGTCGATGGCCGGGTACATCGCTGCCATCAGGCATACCATCATCAGGATGTAGGGCAAAAAGCCGCCAATGGCCGCGCCCATGCGTTCGCGCGTGCCGGCGGTGGAGATTTCCTCCAGCCGGACCGGGTTCAGCACGTAGCGCAGTTCGGCTTTGCTCATGCGCATGGTCGACAGGACTTGCTCGCGCAGCGCGGCATTGTGTTCCTCGATCACGGCATTGACGCGTTTGCGGGTCAGGTCGATGGCAATGGCATTGTTATAGTGCAGCACCACGCCGACCTGGCGGTGGCGCAGCAAGCCTTCCTCGAAGCCGGGCGGAATCACGACGGCGAATTTGATGCGGTCATCATCGATGGCAGCCTTGATGTCGGCTTCCCCGGCCAGCGCGACATGGCGAAAGCCCTTTTCGCGGGCGAAGCGATCGGCCAGCGCAGGCGCGTTGGCCTGGCCGAACAACGCGTAGTTGAGCTCGGCGTGTTCGCTCTTCTTGAACATGGTCGAGGTCAGGTAGGCGAAGCCGCCGAAGATCAGCGGCATGGCCACGATCGGCAGCAGCAGCGTGAAAATGAAGGTCTTGCGGTCACGCAGCAGCTCAAGCATTTCCTTGAGATAGACGATCCACATTCAGCTCTCCTCGTTGATGACGCGCACGAAGGCGTCGTACAGATCGTCGCTGCGACCGAGCGTGCGCAGCGCGTCCAGGCTGCCGTTGAAAGCGGTCGCCCCGTGGTTGATGATGCAGACGCGGTCGCACAGTTTTTCCACTTCGTGCAGGTGGTGGGTAGAGAAGATCAGGGGCACGCCCAGCGCCTTGTAACTGGCGATAAAGTCGAGCAGGATCTTTGCCGACATGACGTCCAGGCCGGTGGTCGGTTCATCCAGGATCACGACCTGCGGTGCGTGGATGACGGCGCGCGCGATCGCGCATTTCTGGCGCATGCCGGTCGAGAGCTGGTCGGCGCGCTTGTGCGAGAACTCATGCATCTGCAACTGCTCGAACAGCAGGTCGCAGCGGCGCCGCAGATCGGCCGCCGCGATGCCATGCAGGCGGCCGAAATACTCGACGTTTTCGCGCGCGCTCAGGCGCCCGTACAGGCCGGTGGTGCCCGACAGGAAGCCGATCTGCTTGCGCGCCAGCAGCGGTTCGGCCAGCACATCCATGCCATTGATGAAGGCGGCGCCGGCATCCGGCCGCAAGGCAGTCGACAGGATGCGCAAGGTGGTGGTCTTGCCGGCCCCGTTCGGGCCGAGCAGGCCCAGCACTTCGCCGGGGGCGCACTGGAACGAGACGTCGGTGAGGGCATGAAAGTAGCCGTCGTGGTCGCGCACATCGCGCCGGCGCGCGCGCCGCTCTTTGGGATGCGGCGATGCAAAACGCTTGGCCAGGCCGGTTACCTCGATCATCGGGCATTTCCATCCATAAAAGGCGAGGGTAGCATGTAGAAATTCGCAATAGCAACACGTGATGCCACGCACAGCGTCCCGGAAATGTGGATAATGGGCCCCATGGACAGTATTGTTAAGCAAAATGTACTGGCGCTGACCCGCTGCGGCCACGGCGCCGCCGAAGCCACCGACTGGTTCCGGGTGGGCCTGGGCTTGTATTATCTGAGCGGGCTGATGACCGACGAAACCATCGATTTCAAGCGCATCGACAAGGATTTCAACCGTTTCATCTACCAGTCGATCGGCAAGGGGCACAGCATCACCAGCGTGCTGCAGTTCATGAGCGGCGAAAAAGTGGTGCCGGTGGTCGATTCGCCCCGTTTCATGGCCGCGTTTGCCGAACATTGCCCGCACGTGCCGGTCAATACCATCCCCTTCCTGCTCTCGCTCAATCTGGGCGTGGCCAAGAATATCTCCAAGGTCGACATCGGCGGCGCGCTGCTGGACTGGATCGAACGCCAGCCCACGCCCGAGGGCGACCCGCCCAAGGTGCGCGACGTCCTATAATAGGGTTTTCACCTGCCGAGCACTGCCATGTCCAAGCGTTCCATTCTTCCCCTCGACCACCTGATTGTCGGGCTCGACAAAGCGCTGCGCGTGATCGGCGGCGTGGCCAAGGCGTCGCGCCCTACCCCGGCCGCGCACGCGGCCGATGGCCATCTCGACGCGGCCGAGCAGCGCCACAGCGCCGGCCTGATGCGCGTCAATCACGTGGGGGAGGTGTGTGCCCAGGCGCTCTACAATTCGCAGGCGCGCTTTGCCAGGACCGACGCCATGCGCGCCCAGTTCGCCCAGGCCGGAAGGGAAGAAGAAGACCATCTGGCCTGGACCGCGCAGCGGCTGGCCGAGCTCGGTTCGCAGCCAAGTCTGCTCAATCCGCTCTGGTACGCCGGGGCGTATGCGATGGGCACGGTTGCTGCCGCGCTGGGCGACCGCCGCAGTCTGGGCTTTGTGGTGGAAACCGAGCGCCAGGTCGAGGAGCACCTGGCCGGGCACCTGAGCAAGTTGCCGGAGCAGGACGCCAAATCGCGGGCGATTGTGGAACAGATGCGCGCCGATGAGGCCGCGCACGGCAAGGCGGCGCAGGACATGGGAGCGCTGGAGGCGCCGCTGCCGGTCAAGGCCGCCATGTCGGCCATGGCCAAGGTGATGACCAGTACCGCGTATTACGTCTGAGCGGCGGGCGTGGGCCGGCCGCTGCCCTGCCCTTAATTCAGCTCGACAATCTCGAAACTGTGCGTGATCTCGGCCGTCCTGGCCAGCATGATCGAGGCCGAGCAGTACTTGTCGTGCGACAGGCTGACGGCCCGTTCCACCGTGGTCTGCTTCAGGTTCTTGCCGCTGACCGTGAAGTGGAAATGAATCTTGGTAAACACCTTGGGATCGGTCTCGGCGCGTTCGGCCTTGAGCGTGACCTCGCAGCCGCGCACATCTTCGCGCCCGCGCTTGAGAATGAGCACGACATCGTAGGCGGTGCAGCCGCCCGTGCCCAGCAACACCATTTCCATCGGCCGCGGCGCCAGGTTATGACCGCCGCCCTCGGGTGCGCCGTCCATGCTGACCATGTGGCCGGAACCGGTCTCGGCCCGGAAACTCATGCCTGACGGACCGTTCCAGCTGACTTTGACATCCATTGCGACTCTCCATTAAAAACGTCTGCACCTATTGTAAAGGAGGGCAGCCCGGCGCGCTGACGACGCTTCAGACCGCCAGGACGTAGCGCTCGCTCTTCATGCGCCAGCTGGCAAAGGCGATGATGGCCAGGGCCGGCAGCAGCGAACTGAGGAAGGTCAGCGCGAACGGCACGAAGCTGATGACCTGGCCCTTGGCCAGCTCGCGCAGCAAGGTCTGGTTGGACAGCATCGGCACCATGTACATCCAGCCGGCCGGTTCCAGTTCCATCACCGAGACCGCCAGCCCGGGCAGCAGCGGCAGCAGCGTGAACAGCGACAGCACGCTCTGCGCCTCTTTGAAGGACTTGGAATTCATGGCCAGCGCGATCTGGGCCGCCGCCGCGAACAGGCACAGCGGCACCGCTGCCATGCACACGATGGCCAGGTCGCCCGAGGTGACGCGCCACGACATGCCCACTTCTTCCAGCGGCAACCAGGACAGGGCCGCGTGCGCCAGTGCCAGTTCGAGCGACAGGCCGATAATCGAGAGCACCGCGGCGGCCACCCATTTGCCGCTGATGAGCATCAGGGGACTGACCGGCTGCGCCATCAGCACTTCGAGCGAGCGGCGCTCGCGCTCGCCGGCGGTGCTGTCGACCGAGGCCGACAGGCAGCACAGGAAAGCCGGCAGGAACAGGATGCCAAGCATGGCGCCGATGATGGCGGCCGAGCGCGACGCGTTGCTGCCAGTATCGTAACGCTGCACCTTGACCGGCGCCAGCGTGGCCGGCGAAACCCCGTGCGCCAGCAAGCGCGCCCCGGCAATGCCGGCACTGTAGTTGTTGAGCAGCTCCTCGATGTCGCGCTGGCGCGGACTGTCGTCGCTGGCCGAGTCGTACCACAGCTCGATGCGGGCCGGGCGCATGTCCTCGTAATGCTCGGCATACTTGTCGTCCAGACGCAGCACCACTACCGCCTTGCGGTCACGCAGCAGCTTGGTGATGGCCTCGTCGCTCATTGGTCCCTTCTGCGTCACGGTGACATTCTTCTGCTGCAGCTGGGTCATCAGGGTGGGGGCCTGGGCGCCATTGATGACGGCCACCTCCATGCCTTCGCGTTCGGGCTTGGTGGCGCGCTCGATCATGTGGTGCAGCATGTAACCCATCATGACGGGGTACATCGCCACAAACAGGCCCAGCATCATCAGGGAGCGGCGGTCGCGCAGGTGTTCGATGAATTCCTTGAGAAAGACGATGGAAAATTTCGACTTCATGCGGAAATCCCTTCTTCGGTGCCGACCAGGCTGACGAAGGCGTCTTCCAGGTTGGCGATGCCGGTGCGTGCGCACAGCTGGTCGGGCGAGCCCTGGGCCACCGTGTGGCCTTTGGCGATGACGATCACGTCGTCGCACAGGTGGGTGACTTCCTGCATCACATGGGTGGCCATGATCACGCAGCAGCCGTCGGCGCGCAGCGCGGTAAGGGCGCTGCGCAAGGCGCGCGTGCTCATCACATCCAGGCCGCGCGATGGTTCGTCGAGCAGCAGATTGCGCGGGCGGTGCAGCAGCGTGCGTGCCAGCGCCACCTTGATGCGCTGGCCCTGGGAAAACCCTTTCGAGCGCCGTTCTAGGATGTCGTCCATCACCAGCAGTTGCGACACCTCATCGATGCGTCCGTTGGCGGCTTTCGGCGTCATGCCGTTCAGTTCGCCAAAGTAGCGCAGGTATTCGCGCGTGCTCATGCGCTCGTACAGGCCGAACTGGTCGGTCAGAAAGCCGATGTTGCTGCGCACCGCCATCGGGTCTTTCTCGGGATCGGCGCCGTCAATGGCGATGCTGCCGGTGTCGCGCTTGAGCAGGCCGACCAGCAGGCGCAGCAGGGTGGTCTTGCCGGCGCCGTTGGGACCCAGCAAGGCCGTGATCTGGCCGTCGGCCGCTTGAAAGCTGACACCGCCCAGTGCTTGCACCGCGCCGAATTTTTTTCGGACATCATGTACTTCAATCATTGCCGTCCTCGGGAATCAGGGTTGCGGCCCGGCGTTGCCGAGCTGGAAAGTGGGGGCGGGAATCTCTTTCAGGCAGTCGGCCTGGACCGGCTGCTCGGGATGGTCGAGAAATTCGCGCAGCAGCCGCGGCGCGCAGCCGAGCTGGGAAATGCCGTGTCCCGCGTAAGTGACCACCAGATGCTGGTTGCGCTGCATGAAGCGCGCAGCGGCCAGGGCCCGGCGCGGCGGCGTGACCGGGTCCAGTTCGCCCGACAGCAGCAGCACCGGCTGCGCGATCGGGGTGGTGGCCGGGGTGGCCGCCGGCTTCACGTTCATCATGCCGCACATGGTGCCGATGTGCCTGGCCAGGGGCTTGGTCAGCGGTGTTTCATCCTCGGCCTGAAGGGCGGGCGTCAGGCGCGGCAGATCCTCGGCGCAGACCACGGCCAGGTGCATCAGCTGGGCGACCGGACCGTCGGCCGAGTAATCGCCGGCCAGATTGCGGCGCGCCACGAAGGGTTCCCAGCGCCCTTGGTAGGCGCTGTGAATCAGATACGGCAGGCGGCGCGCGTCGAGCGCGTTGTACAGGATGTTGTGCACGGTGCCGAGGAAACGGTCGGACGTCATGGCCAGCTTGACCGGGCGCGCGGTGCGCGGGTCGGGCAGTTCGAGCTTGACGGCGCCGGCGGCCACGCGCGCGCTCAGGCTGGCAAATTCCTGGCGCAGGTCGGGGAAGGCGGCCTGGCAGGCGGCGTTCTCGGCGCACTGGCGAAACACCAGGTCGAGCGCGGCCTGGCCGTCGCGCCCGCCCGCCGGAATCACCTGGTCGGGGGCCACCACGCCGTCGAGGATCATGGCGCGCACCGCAGTTGGATAGGCGCGCGCATATGCTTGCGCCAGTCGGGTGCCGTAGGAGGCGCCCCACAGATTGATCTTGTCGTAGCCGAGCGCGAGACGCACCTGTTCGATGTCGCGCGCGGCGCTGGCGGTGCCGTAGGCCGAGAACGGTTGTTTGACCGAAGCGATGCAGGCGCGCGCGGCGGCCTCGATCTCGGCTTCGCTCATGGTTTCTTCGTTGATGTTTTTCTTGTCGCAGTCGAGCTTGCCGGAAAGGCCGGTGCCGCGCTGGTCGATCAGCACGATGTCGCGGGTGGCGCGGGCACGGCGGAAGGTCTGGGCGATCAGCACCAGCACATCGCTGCCGGCCTGGCCGGGGCCGCCTGCCAGAATGAACAGCGGATCGGGGCGGGCCGCCTCACGAAAGGCTGGCGCCACGGTGACGTGCAGTGCGAGGGTGGGGCCGTCCTTGGTGGCGTAGTCGAGCGGCAGCGGCAGGGTGATGCAGCGCAAACCTTCTTCCGCGCCCGGGAGGTGGCAGCTGCGGCCCTGCTGGGATACCGGTTTGGCGGCGGCGCTGGCGGCCATCAGCGCCAGCAAGGCGGCGCTCACGATATGGCTGAAATTCACTAGGTCTCCCCTGGTTAATGGCTCAGACATACTATGTTGCGGCACTTTGCCGCGTCAATGGGAAGTTGATATGTAGATATTGGTTTTGCTACTGCGTTTTGTTTCTGACGGGAATTATTCTAGGGTGTGGCGGAGCGCCTCCGCTTGCGCCCGATCAGGCTTGACGCGGGCGGGCGAAGTGCGCTATAGTTGCCGGCTTTCCGTTTGCTCAGGAAAGACGATAAGGAAGCGTCCGCAGGCAGTATGCGCGGAACCACCATTTGAGCGATTTAATAGATAGGAAGTCAACATGAAAACTTTTTCCGCTAAAGGACATGAAGTCCAGCGCGATTGGTTCGTGGTTGACGCGACGGACTTGGTCCTCGGACGTGTTGCCAGCGAAGTGGCACTCCGACTGCGCGGCAAACACAAACCAGAATTCACTCCGCACGTCGACACCGGCGATTTCATCGTCGTGATCAATGCAGGCAAGCTGCGCGTTACTGGCACCAAAGCCACCGAGAAGACCTACTACCGCCACTCGGGCTATCCAGGCGGCATCTACGAAACCAACTTCAAGAAAATGCAAGAGCGTTTTCCTGGTCGCGCGCTGGAAAAGGCCGTCAAAGGCATGCTGCCTAAGGGTCCACTCGGCTACGCAATGATCAAGAAGCTCAAAGTGTACGCAGAAGGCGCTCATCCGCACGCGGCCCAGCAACCTAAAGCACTCGTTTTCTAAGGAACTGCCATGATCGGTAATTACAATTACGGCACCGGCCGTCGCAAGAGTGCAGTTGCTCGCGTGTTCATCAAGGTTGGCACTGGCCAAATCATCGTCAACGGCAAACCAGCTGCTGACTACTTCTCGCGCGAGACCGGCCTGATGGTCATCCGTCAACCGCTGGAACTGACCGGCAACGTTGAGCGTTTCGACATCAAGGTGAACGTACACGGCGGCGGCGAGTCCGGCCAGGCTGGTGCAGTTCGCCACGGTATCACCCGCGCGCTGATCGACTACGACGCAGCATTGAAGGGCGACCTGGCACGTGCCGGTTTCGTTACCCGCGATGCACGTGAAGTCGAGCGTAAAAAAGTTGGTCTGCGCAAAGCACGTCGCGCAAAGCAATTCTCGAAGCGTTAATTCGTTTCCTGCGGCTTACGCCGCATGCAAAAGCCGCCGGCTCGCGCCAGGCGGCTTTTTTATTTTTTAATCGGGGTCAGACCTCAATTCTGCAATCAATTTCTTGCACAATTGAGGTCTGACCCCGATTCTGCAACGCTGCGCGGGGAAACGGCGGCGCTGTTAAAATCGTGTTTCTTCGGGCATAGACCCATCTCATTTTTTAAGGAATTACCATGATCAAAGTTGGCATCGTCGGCGGGACCGGTTACACGGGCGTGGAACTGCTGCGACTGCTGGCGGTCCACCCTGGCGTCAAGCTGACCGCGATTACGTCGCGCAAGGAAGATGGCTTGCCGGTGGCCGATATGTTCCCTTCGCTGCGCGGGCGCGTCGATCTGGCGTTCTCTGCGCCGGACAAGGTCGATCTCAAGCAGTGCGATGTGGTCTTTTTTGCGACCCCGCACGGCGTGGCAATGGCCCAGGCGCCCGAGCTGCTCGCTGCCGGCGTCAAGGTGATCGATCTGGCTGCCGACTTCCGTCTGAAAGACCAGGCCACCTTTGAACAGTGGTACAAGATTCCTCACACCTGCCCGGAATTGCTGGCAGAAGCCGTGTACGGCTTGCCGGAACTGAACCGCGAGGCAGTCAAGGCAGCGCGCCTGATCGCCAATCCAGGCTGCTATCCGACCACCATGCAGCTGGGCTTCTATCCGCTGCTCAAGAACAACCTGGTTGACGCGAGCGCCCTCATCGCGGACGCCAAATCAGGGGTGTCGGGCGGCGGTCGCAAGGCCGAGATCGGCTATCTGTTCTCCGAGGCGAGCGACAACTTCAAGGCCTACGGCGTGTCCGGCCACCGCCATACCCCGGAAACGGTGGCCCAGCTGCAGCGCTTTACCGGCATGCCGGTCAACCTGATCTTCACGCCGCATCTGGTGCCGATGATCCGCGGCATGCACTCGACTCTGTATGCGCGCCTGACCACCCAGATCGACAACGAAGCCCTGCAGGCGCTGTATGAAGCGCAGTACAAGGATTCGCCGTTTGTCGACGTGATGCCGTTCGGTTCGCATCCGGAAACCCGCTCGACGCGCGGTTCGAACATGTTGCGCCTGGCCCTGCATCGTCCGGGCAATGGCAACACGGTGGTGGTGCTGGTGGTGCAGGACAATCTGGTCAAGGGCGCTTCCGGCCAGGCGGTGCAGTGCATGAATCTGATGTTCGGCCAGGATGAAGGCGCCGGCTTGCAACAGATCGCGCTGTTGCCTTAAGCGCACGGACAGGGACTGTCAAGGCGATCCAGATCAACGCCGCCATGTAGTGATGGCGGTAAATTGACTTCTGGCTCTGGTCGAAATGGCAAGACCACCATTGTCCGCACGCGTCCTCGACAGGGCAGTGCGTCTTTCGCATCGTCACTTTGAGGAGTGCCATCATGTTCGGTCGCAATGTAAAGACGGAAATTGACAGCCTGGTTGGAATTTCGGCAAGGATCGAAGGCAAGCTGTGCTTTACCGGCGGTCTGCGCATCGACGGCGAGGTCCACGGCGATGTGATCGGCGGCGACACCAGTGAAAATGTGCTGATTGTCTCGGAGCACGCGCGTATCGAGGGGGACATCCATTGCGGCACCCTGATCGTCGAGGGCTATATCGCCGGCGATGTTTTTGCCACCGAACTGCTTGAATTGCAGCCGAAAGGCCGCATCATAGGCAATGTCCACTACAAAAAGCTGGAAATGCACAGTGGCGCCACCGTAGCCGGCACGCTCACCCACCAGGAAGCAGGCGAGCCGGTGTTTCATATGGCCATCACCCAACCCATCCTGAGCAAGGTATCGGAAGCAGGCGGCGCAGCAAGGGTCTATAATGAGTGACTTGTTCCTCGTAGGAGTTTGAAATGAATGCAGTAGCCGAAGCAACCCCCGACGTCATGCCGGCGCCCATCGTCTTCACCGACAGCGCAGCCCAAAAGGTTGCCCAGCTGATCGAGGAAGAAGGCAATCCAGATCTGAAATTGCGTGTCTTCGTGCAGGGTGGCGGCTGTTCCGGTTTCCAGTACGGCTTCACCTTCGACGAAATCGTCAATGAAGATGACACCACCATGGTCAAGAACGGCGTCCAGCTCTTGATCGATTCGATGAGCTACCAGTACCTGGTCGGCGCAGAGATCGATTACAAGGACGACCTGGAAGGCGCCCAGTTCGTGATCAAGAACCCGACCGCCACCTCGACCTGCGGCTGCGGATCCTCGTTCTCGGTCTGAGTTAGCCGCTTCAGGCGGGGTAAAGGGCGCCCAGTACGCGCGCGCCTTTTGCCCCGGTCACCGCTGCCAGGTTGCCCGCTTCACGCTGCACGAAGCGGTAGCCCAGCCACGCGAATGCCAGTGCCTCGACCCGGTTGGGCGCAACACCCAGCACCGCAGTCGATTCCACCCTTGTGCCACCGCCCAGCGCCGTTGCCAGTTCGCGCAGCAGCGTGCCGTTGTACGCCCCCCCGCCGCACACATACACCGCATCGACTTTGCCGGTGTCCCGTTTGATCGCCTCGGCAATGGTTTGTGCGGTCAAGGCCGTCAGGGTCGCCTGCACATCGGCCGCCAGAATGCCGCGCCCGTGCACGCTGAGCATGCCGTCCAGCCAGTCGCTGTGGAACAGGTCGCGTCCGGTGCTTTTGGGCGCGGGCAGCGCAAAATAGGGCGCGCTTTTGAGCGCCGTCAGCAGGCCGGCGTCGATGGTGCCGCTGGACGCCCAGGCGCCGCCGGCGTCATATTCCTTGCCGTGGTGGCGCCCAATCCAGGCATCCATCAAGACATTGCCAGGTCCGGTGTCGAAGCCGCCAACGCGGCCGTCGCCATGCAGCACGCTGATATTGGCGATCCCGCCAATGTTGACCACCACCCGCGTCTGGCCGGGCTGGCCGAAGCGGGCCTGGTGGAAGGCGGGCACCAGCGGCGCGCCCTGGCCGCCGGCCGCGATGTCGCGGCTGCGGAAGTCGGCGATCACGTCAATGCCGCTCAGTTCTGCCAGCAGGGCGGGATTGTTGGTCTGGCGCGTGAAGCCCAGCTCGGGGCGATGGCGGATGGTCTGGCCATGCACGGCAATCGCGCGCACCTTGCCGCCGGCCGATGGCGTGAGCCGGGCGACGCAGGCGGCGTAGCAGGCGGCCAGGGCATTGGCGGCCAGCGCTTCACGTTCGATTTCATTGTCGCCGCAAGCTTGGAGGGCCATCAGGTCGCGCCGCAATTGCGGCGCGAAGGGGATGAAGGCGGCTTCGATGGTGCGGATGGCGCCGTCGGCGAAATCGGCCAGTACCCCGTCCACCCCATCCATGCTGGTGCCGGACATTAATCCAATGTAGAGCGTTGCGTCGTTCATGGTGCTATCCATAAAGAAAAAGCGCCTTCCACCAGAGCATGCGATTGAAACGGCATGCGACAGTGGAAGGCGCTTTTGTGGGCGTGAGCCTGATTTAGCGGGCGGCCATCGAGGTGCCGGTCGGGCGCAGCAGGGCGAAACGGTGGGTCATGTCGCCGGCGGCCACGTGGAAGCGGGCCATCTCGGCGGCCGACAATGGCGCCTGCGCCAGTACCTTGACCGACATCGGATCACGCGCTTCGTTGTTGACGCGGAATTCATAGTGCAGGTGGGCCCCGGTCGACCAGCCGGTCGAGCCGACGTAACCGATGACATCACCCTGCTTGACGGCGCTGCCACGGCGGATGCCCGGGGCAAAACGGCTCATGTGGGCGTAGGCGGTGGTGTAGTTGGCCCAGTGCTTGATGATCACAAAATTGCCGTAGCCACCCTGGACACCGGCAAAGTCGATGGTGCCGTCGCCGGAAGCGCGGATCGGGGTGCCGTTGGCGGCCGCGAAATCGACGCCCTTGTGCGCTTTCCACGCGCCCGAAATCGGGTGCACGCGGTTGGCAAAGCCGGACGAAATACGGGAAAACTCGAGTGGCGACTTGAGGAAGGCTTTCTTCAGGGCCTTGCCGTCAATGCTGTAGTAGCCGCCTTGCTTGGTGACGGGATCTTCGTACCAGACCGACTGGTAGGTCACGCCGCGATTGATGAACTCACCGGCCAGGATGCGGCCTGCGCGCACCATTTCGCCGTCTTGCCAGAACGTTTCGTAGACCACGTTGAAGCGGTCGCCGCGTTTCAGGTCGGAGCGGAAGTCGATGTTGGTGGAGAACATTTCGATGATCTGGGCGACGATCGAGTCCGGCAGCTTGCCGCCGTCGGTGGTGGCGTCGGTCGCGCCGTACAGGGAGGTGGTGATTTCGCGGGCGCGCATTTCGACGCGGCGCACGAGTTCCGGTGCCGATTCCTTGGCAATGAACTTGTCGCCGTCACGGGTGATCGAAATCTGCTTGGCCGGATTGTCGCGGCCGTCGACCACGGTGGCACGCAGCCACTGGAGCTGACCGTCTTCGCCGGTTTGCGCCTGGACCCGCTTGCCCGTCTTGAGCTGCATGACGGCGCGCGCGATTTTGTCGGTTTTGATGAAGTTGACGGCAGCCGGGTCGTCCACGCCAAGGCGCTGAAGCAGCACGGCGAGGGTGTCGCCAGCGCGTACTTTCTCTTCCTGGACGAAGTGTTGCTCGTCTTTTTGCAAGGCGGCAATCTGGTCAGCCAGATTTGGCATGTCGAGATTGAGCGCGATGGATTTAACCGGCAGGTCCGAAGCGTCCGGGGCCATCGGCGCGACGCCGGCGGCACCGAAAGCGCAAGCCGCAAGGAAAATCGCGCCAGCGCTGATAATGCGTGACTTTCGCGTCGTTCCTAGCAGGCCGGTCCAGCTTTTGCCTGTGAATTTGTGTATAGGATTCATGCAATCAGTTAAAATTTGCCGCTTGAACATTCGCGAAGAGCGCTACTTTTTTCTTGTTGTTATTGTGATTAGTTTTCTATCGGCAAGATTAATCGGATCGAGCATTATATCGCGTTCTGTGCGCCATCCAACATTTTCGACATTCTGTTACAGTTCCGTTATAAGTTATATATGACCACTTCCGTACCATCCAAACCTGCTGTTTCCCCTGCTTTGCCTCTGACGGACAAGGTGCTGGAAGCCCTTGCGATCACCAAACGCGGGGTGGACGAACTGCTCATCGAAAGCGAATTCGCCCAGAAACTGGCCCGTTCCGAGCAAAGCGGGCAGCCGCTTCGCATCAAACTGGGCCTCGATCCGACCGCCCCCGATCTGCACCTGGGCCATACCGTGGTGCTGAACAAGATGCGCCAATTGCAAAACCTGGGCCACCAGGTGATCTTTTTGATCGGCGACTTCACTTCCATGATCGGCGACCCGTCCGGCCGCAACGTGACCCGGCCGCCCCTGACCAAGGAGCAGATCGAGCAAAACGCGATGACCTACTTCAAGCAGGCCTCGCTGGTACTCGACCCCGCCCGCACGGAAATCCGTTACAACTCCGAATGGTCCGACCCGCTTGGCGCGCGCGGCATGATTCAGCTGGCGTCCCGCTACACCGTGGCCCGGATGATGGAACGTGACGACTTCACCAAGCGTTTCAAGAGTGGGACTCCGATATCCGTACACGAGTTCCTCTATCCTCTCATGCAGGGCTACGATTCGGTGGCTTTAAAGGCAGACCTTGAGCTGGGTGGAACGGACCAGAAATTCAACTTGCTAGTTGGCCGCGAGCTGCAGAAGGATTACGGCCAGGAGCAACAGTGCATCCTGACCATGCCGCTGCTCGAAGGCCTGGACGGCGTCGACAAGATGTCCAAGTCGAAGAACAACTATATAGGGATCACCGAACCGGCCAACACCATGTTCGGCAAGCTGATGAGCATTTCCGACGTCATGATGTGGCGCTACTTCGAATTGCTGTCGTTTAGTTCGATTGCCGATATTGCCGCCCTGAAGGCGGAAATCGACGGTGGCCGCAACCCGCGCGACGCCAAGGTTGCCCTGGCCAAGGAGATCGTGACCCGCTTCCACTCGGCCCAGGCCGCCGAAGACGCGCTGGCCGACTTCGTCAACCGCTCCAAGGGCGGGATACCCGATGATGCGCCGGAAATATCTCTGGCCGGTGCGCCGCTGGGCGTGGCCCACCTGCTCAAGGCGGCCGGCCTGTGCGCCTCGACTTCGGAAGCCATGCGCATGGTCGACCAGGGCGGGGTACGGATCGACGGCAATGTGGTCACCGACAAGGCGCTGCAGATCGCTGCCGGCCAGTTTGTGCTGCAGGTTGGCAAACGCAAGTTTGCCCGCGTGACCTTCAGCGCATGATCGGACTGTTGCAACGCGTCAGCCACGCCAGCGTGGTGGTCGACAGCCAGCAGATCGGCGCCATCGGCCCCGGCCTGCTGGTGCTGGTGTGCGCCGAAAAGGGCGACAGCGAGAAGGAAGCGGACGCCTTGCTGAGCAAACTGCTGGCCTACCGGGTATTTGCCGACGAGGCCGGCAAAATGAACCGCAGCGTGACCGATGTGGCCGGCGGCCTGCTGCTGGTGCCGCAGTTTACGCTCGCGGCCGATACCAATTCCGGCACCCGGCCCTCGTTTACCCCGGCTGCGGGCCCGGCCGACGGACGGCGCCTGTTCGATCATATGGTGACGCAGGCGCGCGCGCGTCATGCCCAGGTGGAAACCGGGCAGTTTGGCGCCGACATGAAAGTGTCGCTCACAAACGATGGCCCAGTGACTTTCTGGCTGCAGGTGGGACCAAAATGAAACCTGACGCAGTTTATATGGTCAATATCATCAAGGCAGGGGGAGGTTGCGATGAAATTGTGGAGTGACGCTTTCAGCGATGGCGAGCCCATCCCGCAGGAATGCGCGTTCGCCGTGATGGATCCGGCCTCGCATGTGCGCCTGTCGGCCAACCGCAATCCCCACCTTGCCTGGGACGAGGTGCCGAATGGCACCCAGTCGCTGGTCCTGTTCTGCCGCGACCTGGACGCGCCCACCGTCGGCACCGACGTCAATCAGGCGGGCAGGGCGGTTGCGGTCGAATTGCCGCGCGCCGAGTTCTATCACTGGACCCTGGTCGATATTCCCGTCGCGCTCGACGCGTTCGCCCAGGGCCAGTTCTCGGAACTGGTCACCCCGCACGGCAAGCCGGGCCCGCTGGTCCCCTTCACCATCAAGAACGGGACCGAGCATCAGCTGCGCCAGGGGATCAACGATTACACCAGCTGGTTCCTGAACGACCCCGACATGGCGGGCGAATATTACGGCTATGACGGCCCCTGTCCGCCATGGAACGATCTGCGCGTGCATACCTACGTGTTTACCTTGTATGCGCTCGACATTCCGCGCTTCCCGCTTGAAGGCCGCTTTACCGGCCCCGAAGCGCGTCTTGCCATTCGCGGCCACATCCTCGACGAGGCCCAGACTTTCGGCGTCTACTCGCTCAATCCCGAGAT
The DNA here is from genome assembly GCA_036399735.1 of Telluria sp. Classification (GTDB taxonomy): domain Bacteria; phylum Pseudomonadota; class Gammaproteobacteria; order Burkholderiales; family Burkholderiaceae_D; genus Telluria_A. The sequence continues at coordinate 27,171 of DASWMN010000426.1, forward strand.
CGCCCCCACCCTCGCCTAAATGCCGACCACACAAATTGTCCTGATACGCCACGGGGAAACCGCGTGGAATGCCGAACGCCGCCTTCAAGGCCATATCGATATCGCCCTCAACGAGGAAGGCTTGCGCCAGGCGCAGGCACTTGCCGCCGCCCTGGCCGGCGAGCGCTTCGACGCCATTGTCGCCAGCGATTTGCAGCGCGCCCACCAAACCGCGCAGGCGCTCGCCCGCGTCCAGGGCATGGCGGTGCACACCGATCCCGGCTTGCGCGAGCGCTGCTATGGCGGCTTCGAAGGCTTGCTGTACGCCGAGATCGAAGCCCGCTTTCCCGCCGAGTTTGCCGCCTGGCAGGCGCGCGACATCGACAGCGTGATGCCGCCCGGCGCGCGGCTGGCGGAAAGTTTTCGCCAGTTCTACCAGCGCAGCATGCACTGCATCCTGGGCTGGGCCGCACGTCATCCGGGCCAGACGCTGGCGCTGGTCGCCCACGGCGGCGTGCTCGAATGCGCCTACCGCGGCGCCATGGGCCTGTCGCTGGAAACGCCGCGCGACTTCCCTGTCAGGAATGCCAGCATCAACCGCTTCAGCGTCAGCGATGGCCAGCTGAGCCTGCACAGCTGGGGCGAAGTGGCCCATCTGCAGCGCGGCGTCCTCGATGAACTGGGCTGACGCCAGCGCCCAAATAATCTAGCGAGCATTTGCTTTATACAAAATAGTGCTTATTATTTGAGCAGCAAATCAGGTAAAATAGCCGGTTCCCGCAAACTCTTCCCCGGCTCACCTGTGCAGATTGGTCCGTACTTGCTGCGTAATAATGTTTTCGTCGCTCCCATGGCGGGGGTGACCGATCGCCCGTTCCGCCAGCTGTGCAAACAGCTCGGTGCCGGCTACGCAGTGTCCGAAATGGCCGCCTCCAACCCGCGCCTGTGGGCCACGGAAAAGAGTTCGCGCCGCACCGATCACGATGGTGAAATGGAGCCGAAAGCGGTGCAGATCGCCGGCGCCGATCCCCAGGACCTGGCCAATTGCGCCAAATTCAACGTCGATCGCGGTGCCCAGATCATCGATATCAATATGGGTTGCCCGGTCAAGAAGGTGTGCAACAGCTGGTGCGGTTCGGCCCTGCTGCAACATGAAGACCTGGTCGAAAAGATCTTGCACGCGGTGGTGAGCGCGGTTGATGTGCCGGTCACCCTGAAGTTCCGCACCGGCTGGAACCGCGAAAACAAGAATGCACTGCGCATTGCCCGCATTGCCGAGCAGGCCGGGATCCAGATGCTGACCTTGCATGGCCGCACCCGCGCCGACGGCTACACCGGCGACGCGGAGTACGAAACGATTGCCGCGGTCAAGGCGTCGGTGCGTATTCCGGTGGTGGCCAATGGCGACATCACCACCCCTGAAAAAGCCAAGTTCGTGCTGGAACAGACCGGCGCCGATGCGGTCATGATCGGGCGCGCGGCCCAGGGCCGGCCCTGGATCTGCCGCGAGATCGACCATTTCCTGCGCACCGGCACCCATTTGCCGGCACCGATGGTGGACGAGGTGCGCCATCTCATGAACGAACACCTGCAAGCCCATTACGCGTTTTACGGCGAGTTTCTGGGCGTGCGGACAGCGCGCAAGCACATCGGCTGGTACGTGCGGGATCTGGCCGGGGGCGAAGAATTCCGCCAGCAAATGAACCTGCTGGAATCGACCGAGTTGCAGCTCGATGCCGTCGATGCGTTCTTCAAAAAACAACTTTGTTTCGGCGAGCGGTTACAATACCGGCCCGCAGCCGCCGTTGTGGATGCCTTGGCAGCATAAGAAATGGTATCGGAATAAAAAAAATCAGGGGCAACGCTGCCCGCAGAGCAGCGCTTACAACATCAATCAGCCACGTGAAGCACGAAAAATGAGCAAAGAAAGTATCCAGGAAGTCGTCCAGAAGAGCCTTGAAGAGTATTTCAACGATCTGGGCGAACAGCAGGCGTCGAATATCTATGACATGGTGGTGCTGACCGTCGAGCGCCCCATTCTTGAAGTCGTCATGACGCGCGCCGAGGGCAACCAGTCGCACGCCGCGCAGATGCTGGGCATCAATCGCAATACCTTGCGAAAGAAGCTCCAGGAACACGGATTGCTGTAACAGCTTTAGCACACTGAGTGGCCGTGCTTCGAGCGCGAGCCCATCGCGCCCGGCGCGCCAGTGCATGACCGAATACCTCACAACCAGGCCACTCCCATGATCAAACAAGCTCTCATTTCCGTTTCCGACAAGACCGGCGTGCTCGATTTTGCACGCGCACTGTCTGCGCTCGGCATCAACATCCTGTCCACCGGCGGCACCGCCAAACTGCTCGCCGACAATGGCGTGCCAGTCACGGAAGTGGCGGACTACACGGGTTTCCCGGAAATGCTCGATGGCCGCGTCAAGACCCTGCATCCGAAAGTGCATGGCGGTATTCTGGCCCGCCGCGATTTTCCTGAGCATGTGGCCAAGCTGACCGAACACAATATTCCGACCATCGACATGGTGGTGGTCAATCTGTACCCCTTCCAGCAGACCGTGGCCAAGGATGATTGCTCGCTGGAAGACGCGATCGAAAACATCGACATCGGCGGTCCGACCATGCTGCGTTCGGCCGCCAAGAACCACAAGGATGTGGTGGTGGTCTGCGACCCGGCTGACTACACCCGCGTGCTCGATGGCGTCAAGGCCGGCACGGTCGATTACGACACCCGCTTCATGCTGGCAAAAAAAGTCTTCGCGCACACGGCGCAATACGACGGCGCCATTACCAACTACCTGACCAGCCTGGGTGAAGACAAGGCCCACGCCACGCGCGCGGCCTACCCGCAGACGCTGAACATGACGTTCGAAAAAGTGCAGGACATGCGCTACGGCGAAAACCCGCACCAGTCGGCCGCGTTCTACCGCGACCTGCTGCCGGCCACCGGCGCCCTGGCCAGCTACCGCCAATTGCAGGGCAAGGAACTGTCGTACAACAACATCGCGGATGCGGATGCTGCCTGGGAATGCGTCAAGTCGCTGAGCGGCCTGGGCCAGCCGGCGGCCTGCGTGATCGTCAAGCATGCCAACCCATGCGGCGTGGCCATCGGCGTGGACGCGCTGGACGCGTACCAGCGCGCGCTGCAAACCGACCCGACTTCGGCCTTCGGCGGCATCATTGCCCTCAATACCGAGCTGGATGCCAGGACCGCGGAAGCGATTGCCAAGCTGTTCGTTGAAGTGCTGATCGCACCCTCGTTCTCGGCGGAAGCGCGCGCCATCATGTCGGCCAAGCAAAATGTGCGCTTGCTGGAAATTCCTCTGGGTCAGGGCAACAACCCCTTCGACGTCAAGCGCGTCGGCGGCGGCCTGCTGGTGCAGTCGCCCGATGCCAAGAACGTGGGCCTCGGTGAATTGCGCGTGGTCAGCAAGAAGCAGCCGACCCAGCAGCAGTTGCAGGATCTGATGTTCGCCTGGCGCGTGGCCAAGTTCGTCAAGTCGAACGCGATCGTGTTCTGCGGCACCGGCATGACGCTGGGCGTGGGCGCCGGCCAGATGAGCCGTATCGATTCGGCCCGTATCGCCTCGATCAAGGCCCAGAATGCCGGCCTGAGCCTGACTGGTTCGGCGGTGGCGTCGGATGCCTTCTTCCCCTTCCGTGACGGTCTGGATGTGGTGGTCGATGCGGGCGCGAGCTGCGTGATCCAGCCGGGCGGTTCGATGCGCGATCAGGAAGTGATCGACGCGGCCGATGAACGCGGTGTGGTCATGCTGTACACGGGCGCGCGGCATTTCCGTCATTAATTAGCCGGCTAGAGCGGCAAGGCGGAAATCGGCCTTGCCAGCGTGCCAGCGTTCCCAATCAAGATCGTCCGCGCAAGGGCGATGCCGCTTCAAGTTTCCGCACCAAACCCTGCTCCTCGGTATACCATTCGGTAATGATTATTCTTGGCATTGACCCAGGCCTGCGCACCACCGGCTTCGGTCTGATCGAAAAGCAGGGCAACAAGCTGCGCTACATCGCCTCGGGCACCATCAAGACCGGTGCCGAGAGCGAGTTGCCGCCGCGTCTGAAGGTGATCCTGAACGGGATCGGCGAAGTCGTGCGCACCTACCAGCCGACCTGCGCGGCCATCGAAAAAGTCTTCGTCAACGTCAATCCGCAATCCACGCTGCTGCTCGGCCAGGCGCGCGGCGCCGCCATCACGGCCCTGGTGCACAACGATTTGAGCGTGGCGGAATACACCGCGCTGCAGGTCAAGCAGGCGGTCACCGGCCACGGCAAAGCCGCCAAGGAACAAGTGCAGGAAATGGTGGCGCGCCTGCTGGTGCTGCCCGGCCTGCCTGGCACCGACGCCGCCGATGCCCTCGGCGTTGCCATCTGCCACGCCAACAGCGTCGACGCGCTGGCGCTGATCGGCGCGCTGGCGCCTTCGCTTTCCGGCCTGCGCATGAAGCGCGGCCGTCTCGTTTAAAAAGGTAGCCCATGATTGGTCGTATTTCCGGCATTCTTTTGGAAAAGAATCCACCCCAGCTGCTGGTCGACTGCAATGGCGTCGGCTATGAAGTCGATGTGCCGATGAGCACCTATTACAACCTGCCGCACATCGGCGACAAAGTCACCCTGTTCACGCACCAGGCCATCCGCGAAGATGCCCACCTGCTGTTTGGCTTTGGCAATGCCGAAGAGCGCGCCGTGTTCCGCCAGCTGATCAAGATCAGCGGTGTGGGCGCGCGTACCGCCTTGTCGATTTTGTCGGGCATGACGATTGCCGATCTGGCCCAGGCGGTCACGCTGCAGGAAGCCGGCCGGCTGGTCAAAGTGCCCGGCATTGGCAAAAAGACTGCCGAGCGTTTGCTGCTGGAACTCAAAGGCAAGCTTGGCGCCGACCTGGGCGCCGTCGGCGGCGTGGTCCAGCACGATGCGCAATCGGACATCCTGAATGCGCTGCTGGCTTTGGGGTATTCTGACAAGGAAGCGCTGGCGGCACTCAAGAACATGCCAGCTGGTAGCAGTGTGTCCGACGGGATCAAGTACGCGCTCAAGGCGCTGTCTAAAGGATAAATGGCAGTATGAGCATCCAGACCGATAATTTCAGCGAGCAGCGCATCATCGCCGCCACGCCAGCGTCGCCCAACGAAGAGGCGATCGAGCGCGCTCTGCGGCCCAAGCAGCTCGACGAGTACGTCGGCCAGGAAAAGATCCGCGGCCAGCTGGAGATTTTTATTTCCGCCGCGCGCAAGCGCAAGGAAGCGCTCGACCATACCTTGCTGTTCGGTCCGCCAGGACTGGGCAAGACCACGCTGGCGCACATCATCGCGCGCGAAATGGGCGTCAATCTGCGCCAGACCTCCGGTCCGGTGCTGGAACGCCCGGGCGACCTGGCGGCCATCCTCACCAACCTGGAAGCGAACGACGTCCTCTTTATTGACGAAATTCATCGCCTCTCGCCGGTGGTGGAAGAAATCCTGTACCCGGCGCTGGAAGACTACCAGATCGACATCATGATCGGCGAAGGGCCGGCCGCCCGTTCGGTCAAGCTCGACCTGCAGCCGTTTACTCTGGTCGGCGCCACCACCCGCGCCGGCATGCTGACCAATCCGCTGCGCGACCGCTTCGGCATCGTTGCCCGCCTCGAGTTTTACAACGCCAACGAGCTGACCCGCATCGTCACCCGCAGCGCCGATCTGCTGGGCGCGCCCATCGTCGAAGACGGTGCGCGCGAAATTGCCTTGCGTGCACGCGGCACCCCGCGTATCGCCAACCGCCTGTTGCGGCGCGTGCGCGATTATGCGGAAGTGAAGGGGAACGGCGAAATTACCAAGGCCATGGCGGACGCCGCCCTGGTCATGCTCGATGTGGACGCGGTGGGATTTGATGTCATGGACCGCAAGCTGCTCGAAGCGGTGCTGTTCAAGTTTGGCGGCGGCCCGGTCGGGATCGGCAATCTGGCGGCGGCCATCGGCGAGGAAAGCGACACCATCGAAGATGTGCTCGAGCCTTTCCTGATTCAGCAAGGTTACCTGCAGCGCACCCCGCGTGGCCGCATCGCCACACCATTGGCCTACCAGCACTTTGGCGTGACCGCGCCGCGCACCAGTCCCACCGGCGACCTGTGGGACAACCTGGCTACCTGATTTAGCGTTTGATTCTGGTTTTTGGCGACACCACGACGTATTGCTCTCGCTGTTTTTTCTTGCGCCGGCGCCAGTCGCAGCTACTACAGCTGCTGCAGGTATCGGCAGCGCCCATGAGTTTGCTGCCGCCGCTGCTGCAGTCGCCGGGCAAGTCGCAGTCGCCACAGCAATCGATGAAACCGCCTTGCCGCGCGAGCGCGCCCAGCGGCTGCTGCTGCCGGTGCGCGGCGCCGCATTTGTGCAGGCGCGCATCGAGCACCTGCAATCCGCGCCACACGCCGTAACGTTGAATGGCGCGGTAACCGAGGTGCGAGCAGCTGCCGCGACCGGTGTGCGCGGCATAGGCGCAGGAAAACCCTTTACGCGGTGAAATGGTTTGCTGGTAGAAGCGAATGGCGGCCAGTGCCAGAAACTTTGGCATGTATTCTCCTGTCTTGACACGCGAGCTTATCACGTGCCTTGTCAGGAAAACAAGTTTTTAACGTGCCTGGACTTCGTCACTGTGCTCGCGCCGGCGCATGGGGCGGTGATGGTGGCTGCTGTTACCGGGCCAGACGAAAGCCAGAAACAGCAATACCGAGAAGCACAGCAGCGGCGCTGCCGTGACCAGCACGCGTTGATTCGTGGACGCATGGATCAGCCAGGCCCCGGCGGCCAGCTGGAAGACGACCAGACCAGCGGCCACTTTGCGCATCCGCACCGAGCGCACGATGTTGTGGCCCAGCAGCGCAAAGTAGAAATACGCAAGACCAAACCCGAGTACCGACACGGCCCCGAGAAGAATGGTCGCCACGCCGCCCATGGCCATGCCCTGACGTTCGGTTAGCATCAGGAATGGCGCCGCGAAGGCGACGAAACTGCCCGCAAAAAATGACATTACTCTGAGAAAAAACATCGTACGGCCCCGTTCGGTTCTGGATCGGCCGAAAGATAGCATAGCGCTAAGATGTATGTCGCCACGGATCGGAATACGCCATACTCAGCATAGAACATTGGGAGAAAAGAATGGATGTATTTACGGATTTTCTCGCCGCTGTGGCGGTGCCGGCGCAACGGACACGCGTGCGCGAAACGCTGGCCTGGGTGGCGCAACAATACCCCCGCCTGCAGCCCGAAATACGCTGGAACCAGCCGATGTTTACCGACCACGGCAGCTTTATCATTGGCTTTAGTGTAGCCAAGCATCACATGGCGGTGGCACCCGAGCCCGCCGCCATTGCGCGCTTTTCCGATCAGATCCGGCAAGCCGGCTACGACCACACCAAGCTGCTGGTGCGTGTGCGCTGGGACCAGCCGGTCGATTTTTCGCTGTTAAGGGAGATCATCGAATTTAATCTGGCTGACAAGGAAAACTGTTCTAGCTTCTGGCGCAAGTAGGGGCCAACTGGTGCCCAGGGCGTATACTGCGCCCTCTACAAGAAGGTGAGAATCTGATGATGCAAATCTGGGTCGACGCGGACGCCTGTCCGGTCGTGATCAAGGAAATTTTATACCGCGTGGCCGAGCGCCTGCAGTTGAATCTGACACTGGTCGCGAACCAGCTGATGCGTGTGCCCGCCTCGCGCTTCATCCGTGCGGTACAGGTGCCGTCCGGCTTTGACGTGGCCGACGCCGAAATCGTGCGCCTGCTCGCGCCTGGCGATCTGGTCATCACCGGCGACATCCCGCTGGCGGCCGACGTGCTGGCCAAGGGCGGGTATGCGCTCAATCCGCGCGGCGAGTTCTATACCGTGGACAATATCGAACAACAGCTTACGATGCGCAAGTTCATGGACGAGTTGCGCAGCAGTGGCGTCGATACTGGCGGTCCTGCGCCCTTCGGCCAGGCGGACCGCCAGAATTTTGCCAACCAGCTGGACCGGCATCTGGCGCGCCATGCCCGGCGCGCCTGAGCCAGCCGCCGCGCCTTGCCCTTATTGCGGCGTGTGGGCGACGCTGTCGATGACGCTGGCCGTGGCAAACATGTCTTTGTACGCCAGGTAGGAAGCGCACATCAGCGCCGGGAACACGATCAGTAGGCCCAAGCCGATCGGCAGCGCGCCCAGGATGCAGGCAAGAATGGCCAGCAGGCTGAAGACCACGTAGGCGAGGATGTTACGCAGCGTACCCATCAAGCTCAGGCGGATCGCATCAACCGGGTTCACACCCTGGAGCACGACCAGCGCCGGCGCCAGCCAGAGCGCTGCATACAGCACGAAGGTGAGGGCGAACAGCACCAGCAGTCCGATGCCGATCAGGCCGCCAACGGCACCGGGGCTCATCGCGCCGATGGTGAACGATCCGACACCCAGCAAGCCAACAAGCAGTACCGTGCCGAAGGCCAGCGCCGCGCCGATCAGGCCCAGTATCCACAGCGGGGCCGAGCTGAGCGGCTCCTTGATCGCGGTGACAAAGTCCTGTCCATTTTCCAGGGCCTGGCAGCCGCGCATGACTGCACCGGCAAACACGATGCCAAAGGCGGTGGACAAGGCGCTGCCCAGCCAGAATTTACCGAGGATCCAGCTGCCGAGCAGGAATGCCAGTCCGACCAGCAACCACAAGCCCGGCGATTTGAAAAACATGCGGAACCCGCCAACCAGCCACTCGACGCCGCGATTGACGTCGACGCTGCGAATGCCAGGGGAGGCGCGGCCTGCCGATACGATTGTTTCTTGATTTTCCATCATAGTCCTCCGAGTTAGGTCGAACAGAGTATGTCGCTGGATTAAAGTTATGGCAATGTTTTCCGCTCGGTGTTCGGTGCGTGAAAATACCGTTGCTGAATGGTTCAGGGATGGGGATGGATCGGGCGGGGAAGGGGGCAGGAAGTCGCCCCCGGGACCGGGGGCGATGCAGGCGGCGGGCTTGCGATCAGTCCTGCCGCACCCAGACCTGCGAGCGGCCGAACATGGGCATGCCGACATAGCCGCGCACGTTCAGTTTCTTGCCCCCGTCAACCAGGTTCAACTTGCTGCGATAGACCTTGCCGTTGTCGGGATCGAGAATCTCGCCGCCGCTGTATTCGTCGCCGTTCTTTTTCAGACCCGACATGAAGACCATGCCGATGACCGGCTGGTCTTTCTTCGGCCCGCTGCAGGCGGTGCACCTGGGATTGGGATCTTCACCGGCGGCCGGATACAGCTTTTCGATCTGGCCGCGCAGCTCGCCCTTGTCTTCGGAAATGCGGATCAGCGCCTTGGTCTTGCCAGTAACATCGTCAATATTTTTCCAGAGACCGACCGGTGAGGCCTCCTGCGCAAAGCCGGGCGCACACGCCCACAAGAAACTGACAAAGGCTGCGCACACTGCTGACTTCATGGTCGATCTCCGTGAAAAGTTGTATTGACAATCTCACAGTGTAGCAAGTTGCTCGCGCAATTTGGCAATCGTCGCGGAGAAATTCACCAGACGTTCGTTTTCCTGCGCGACTACGGCTGCCGGCGCGCGCGCGACAAAGCTTTCGTTGCCCAGTTTGGCGTTGACCTTGGCGATTTCCCCTTCGATGCGCACGATTTCCTTGTTGATGCGCTCGCGCTCGGCTGCGATATCGATTTCCACTTTCAGCATCAGCTTGGTCGAGCCAACCACCGAGACCGCCGCCGGCGAGGCAGGCAGCGCATCGACGATGTTGACCTCGGACAGTTTGGCCAGCGATTGCAGATACGGTGCAAAGGCGCGCAGGCGCTCGGCATCGTCCGCATTCTGTGCTTCCAGGAACAGCGGTACCGGCAGCTTGGGCGCCAGCTTCATATCATTGCGCAGGGTGCGGGTGGCGTCGATCAGGGCCTTGTTCTGCTCCATCCACGCTTCGGCCTGCTCGTTGATCATGGCCGGGTTGGCAATCGGATAGGGCTGGCGCATGATCGAGTCGCCGCCGGCGGCAAGCGGCTTGCCGGCCAGCGGTGCCACGGTCTGCCACAGTTCTTCGGTGACAAACGGAATGATCGGATGCGCCAGGCGCAGCACCACTTCCAGCACCCGCAGCAGGGTGTTGCGGGTGGCCTGCTGCTGGGCCGGCGTGCCTTGCTGGACCTGCACCTTGGACAGTTCCAGGTACCAGTCGCAGTATTCGGTCCAGACGAATTTGTAGATGGCCGAGGCGATATTGTCGAAGCGGTAGTCTTCGAAGCCTTTCGCCACTTCCAGCTCGACCCGGTTCAGCTGCGACAGAATCCAGTGGTCGGCCTGCGACAGACCGGCGTCGTTCGGGGCGCAATCGTGGCCTTCGGTGTTCATCATCACGAAACGGGTCGCGTTCCACAACTTGTTGTTGAAGTTGCGGTAGCCTTCGCAGCGGCCCAGGTCGAAATTGATGTTGCGGCCGAGCGAGGCGTAACTGGCCATGGTGAAGCGCACCGCATCGGTGCCGTAAGGCGCGATCCCTTCCGGGTATTCCTTGCGGGTGGCCTTCTCGATCTTGGGCGCTGCCTTCGGATCCATCAGCCCGGTGGTGCGCTTGGCAACCAGGGTCTCGATGTCGATGCCGTCGATCAGGTCGATCGGGTCCAGCGTGTTGCCCTTTGATTTGGACATTTTCTGGCCACTTGAATCGCGCACCAGGCCGTGCACGTACACCGTCTCGAACGGCACCTTGCCGGTGAAGTGCGCCGTCATCATGACCATGCGCGCGACCCAGAAGAAGATGATGTCAAAGCCCGTGACCAGCACTGACGATGGCAGGAACATCTTCATGTCCGGCGTTTCTTCCGGCCAGCCCATGGTCGAGAACGGCACCAGGGCGGACGAGAACCAGGTGTCGAGCACGTCGTCGTCGCGGCGCAGCTTGACGCCGGCGCCCGCCTGGGCTTGCGCATCGGCTTCGTTGCGTGCCACGTAGATCTTGCCTGATTCATCGAACCAGGCCGGGATCTGGTGACCCCACCACAGCTGGCGCGAGATGCACCAGTCCTGGATGTTGGCCAGCCACTGGTTGTAGGTGGTGCTCCAGTTTTCCGGGACGAACTTGATCTCGCCGTCGGCAACCTTTTCCAGCGCCACTTCGGCGATCGATTTGCCAGGGGAGAAAGTGCCTTCCGGTGCAGGTTTGCTCATCGCCACAAACCACTGGTCGGTCAGCATCGGTTCGATCACCACGCCGGTGCGGTCGCCGCGCGGCACCTGCAGCTTGTGCGGCTTGACTTCCACCAGCAAGCCTTGCGCGTCGAGGTCGGCCACAATTTTCTTGCGCGCGACAAAACGGTCCAGGCCACGGTAGGCCTCGGGCATGTCATCCTTGATTTTCGCGTCCAGGGTGAGCACTTCGATCATCTGCAGCTTGTTGCGCTGGCCAACCTGGTAATCGTTAAAGTCGTGCGCCGGCGTGATCTTGACGCAGCCGGTGCCGAAGGCCTTGTCGGCGTACTCGTCGGCGATCAGCGGAATTTCGCGGCCGGTCAGCGGCAATATCAGCTGCTTGCCCACGGCCGCGCTATAGCGCTCGTCGGTCGGGTCGACTGCCACGGCCACGTCGCCGAGCAGGGTTTCGGGCCGGGTGGTGGCCACCGTGATGCTGCCGCTGCCATCGGCAAACGGGTACTTGATGTGCCACATCGAGCCATCTTCTTCTTCCGACACCACTTCCAGGTCGGAGACGGCGGTGCCCAGCTTCGGATCCCAGTTCACCAGGCGCTTGCCGCGGTAGATCAAGCCTTGCTCGAACAGGCGGACGAACACTTCGGTCACCGATTTCGAGCGCGGTTCGTCCATCGTGAAGTATTCGCGCTGCCAGTCAGGGGAAGTGCCCAGGCGGCGCATCTGGCCGGTAATGATGTTGCCGGACTTTTCTTTCCATTCCCAGACTTTTTCGATGAACTTTTCACGGCCCAGGTCGTGGCGCGAGATTTTCTGCGCGTCCAGCTGGCGCTCGACGAC